>NZ_FXUI01000007.1:0-205481 GCF_900182875.1 Novosphingobium panipatense | reverse complement strand
CCGCGCTGGCAGCAGGTGCTCGACGGCGTGGCTGCGGTGGAACGTCGCCTTGGTCGCAAGCCCAAGCTGCTGGTCGCCAAGATGGGCCAGGACGGACATGACCGTGGCGCCAATGTCATTGCCTCTGCCTTCGGGGACATGGGCTTTGATGTCGTGTCCGGCCCCCTGTTCCAGACGCCTGAGGAAACGGTGGTGCTGGCGCTGGAGAACGAAGTCGACGTCGTGGGCGCCTCGTCGCTGGCAGCCGGCCACAAGACGCTGATCCCGGAACTCATCAACAGGCTCCGCGAGGCGGGTCGCAACGATGTGAAGGTGATCGCCGGCGGCGTGATCCCGCCGCAGGACTACGAGTTCCTGCGCAACGCTGGCGTTCAGGGCATCTACGGCCCGGGATCCAACGTGGTGGAGTGCGCGGCCGACGTGCTCAGGCTGCTCGGACACAACATGCCGCCACTCGGTTCCGACCTGCAGGCGGCCGAGTAAGGCTGATGCTGGATCAGGGCACCGCCAGCGTCTATGACGCAGGCTTGGCCCTGGCCAGCTAAGGAATGACTATGACCGTATCCGCAATCGCTCCCCGTAACGACTGGACCCGCGAGGAAATCGCTGCCCTGTTTGACCTGCCCTTCACGGAGCTGGTCTTTCGCGCGGCCGAGGTGCATCGCGCCAGCCATCCGGCAAACGAGGTGCAGCTTTCCACGCTGCTATCGATCAAGACCGGCGGGTGCGTGGAGGATTGCGGTTACTGTTCGCAGTCGGTCCATGCCGAAAGCGGCGTCAAGGCGACCAAGCTGATGGAAGTGCAAGCGGTGCTCCAGCGCGCGGCGCAGGCGGCCGACCAGGGTTCCACCCGTTTCTGTATGGGCGCGGCCTGGCGCAACCCCAAGGACCGCGACATGCCCGCCATCATCGAGATGGTGAAGGGCGTGCGTGCGATGGGCATGGAAACCTGCATGACGCTGGGCATGCTGACGCCTCAGCAGGCGGACATGCTGAGCGAAGCGGGCCTGGACTACTACAACCACAACATCGACACTTCGCCCGAACGCTACGAGCAGGTCATCACCACGCGCACGTTGGACGATCGCCTCGAAACGCTGTCGAACGTGCGCATGGCGGGCATTAACGTGTGCTCGGGCGGCATTGTCGGGATGGGGGAGACGCGCGCTGACCGCGTCGGTTTCATCCACACGCTGGCGACGCTGCCCGACCATCCGCAGTCGGTGCCGGTCAACGCGCTGGTGCCGGTGAAGGGCACCGTGCTGGGCGACATGCTGGCCGACACGCCGCTCGCCAAGATCGATGACGTGGAGTTCGTGCGCACCGTGGCGGTGGCACGCATCACCATGCCGCAATCGATGGTGCGCCTCTCGGCCGGGCGCGAATCGATGTCGGAGATGACGCAGGCGATGTGCTTCATGGCCGGCGCGAACTCGATCTTCACCGGCGACAAGCTCTTGACCGCCCCCAACGCGGGCGACGACAACGATCTCGCGATGTTCGCACGCCTCGGCATCAAGCCGATGGCGATCGAACTGACGCCCGCGCAGGTCGAGGCCCAGCGCATGCCCAGGGGCTGCGCGAAGCTGGAAGCGGCCGAGTGATCAAGCGGTGATCCTGCCGATCCTCCTCCTCGCCTCGGAGCCCACGAGCGATTGCGCCAACGCGATGACGCAGACGGACATGAACGTCTGTTCGTACCGCGACTTCCAATCGGCCGATCGGGTGATGAATGAGGCTTGGAGGAGGGCGGCTGCGGCGGCGAAGGCGATCGACCAGCAGGGCCCCGGCGGAAATTTCACTCGGCTGCTCGATGCGCAGCGAAAGTGGCTCACCTGGCGCGACGCCCAGTGCCTGGCGGAGAACGGCCCGCGTGAGGAAAGCGGCACAATCTGGCCGCTGCAGCAGAACGGCTGCCTAAGGGAATTGACCGAAGCGCGCACGAAACAGCTGCGCGGATACGTGGAGACGGGGAACTGATGTTCAAGAAAATCCTGATCGCAAACCGGGGCGAGATTGCCTGCCGTGTGATCAAGACCGCACGCCGCATGGGCATCCAGACGGTAGCCGTCTATTCCGATGCCGACGCCCGCGCACCGTTCGTGCAGATGGCCGATGAGGCGGTTCACATCGGCCCGGCGCCGGCCGCGCAGTCCTACCTGATTGCCGACAAGATCATCGCCGCCTGCAAGCAGACCGGCGCCGAAGCGGTTCATCCGGGCTACGGCTTCCTGTCCGAGCGGACGTCGTTTGCCGAGGCGCTGGCAGCGGAAGGCATCGAGTTCATCGGGCCGCCCGTAGGCGCGATCGCTGCGATGGGTGACAAGATCGAGTCCAAGAAGCTGGCCAAGGAAGCGGGCGTCAACGTCGTTCCTGGCTTTGTCGGCGAGATCGAGGACACCGAGCACGCCGTGCGCATCTCGAACGAGATAGGCTACCCGGTGATGATGAAGGCTTCGGCCGGCGGCGGCGGCAAAGGCATGCGCCTGGCCTACACCGAGCAGGACGTGCGCGAAGGCTTCGAGAGCGTGAAGCGCGAGGGCCTCAATTCCTTCGGCGACGACCGCGTCTTCATCGAAAAGTTCATCCTCAACCCGCGCCACATCGAGATCCAGATCCTCGGCGACAAGCACGGCAACATCCTTTATCTGAACGAGCGCGAGTGCTCGATCCAGCGCCGCCACCAGAAGGTGGTGGAGGAAGCGCCGTCGCCCTTCGTCACGCCCGCCATGCGCAAGGCCATGGGCGAGCAGTGCGTCGCTCTGTCGCGCGCGGTGGGCTACTATTCGGCGGGCACCGTGGAACTGATCGTCTCGGGCGCGGACCCGACGGGCGAGAGCTTCTACTTCCTTGAAATGAACACCCGCCTGCAGGTGGAGCACCCGGTCACCGAAGCGATCACCGGCGTCGACCTCGTGGAGCAGATGATCCGCGTCGCTGCCGGCGAGAAGCTGGAGATGACGCAGGACGACGTGAAGATCGATGGCTGGGCCATCGAGAACCGCGTCTACGCCGAAGATCCCTATCGCGGCTTCCTGCCCTCGACGGGCCGCCTTGTGCGCTACAATCCGCCAGTCGAGGGCTGGACGGATGATGGTGAGGAGAACGGCCGCCGCGGCGTGGACGGTATTCGCGTGGACGACGGCGTCTACGAAGGCGGCGAAGTCTCGATGTTCTACGATCCGATGATCGCCAAGCTGATCACCTGGGGCGAAACGCGCGACGAGGCGGCGGACAAGCAGATTGCCGCGCTCGACGCCTTTGAGATCGAGGGCCTTGGCCACAACATCGACTTTGTTTCGGCCATCATGCAGCACCCGCGCTTCCGCTCGGGCGAACTGACCACCGGTTTCATCGCCGAGGAATATCCGGAAGGATTCACCGGCGCGTCCGCATCGGACGAGCTCAAGGTGCAGCTGGCTGCGGTCGCCGCGTTCGTTGCCACCGCCCGGGCTGATCGCGCACGGCGCGTCGAAGGCCAGTTGGGGGCTCCGCTCGACCCGCCGGGCGACTGGACTGTTACCATCGACAAGGACGTCTACGAGGTGTCGATCGACGAGGATGTGGTGACCGTCAACGGCGAGGAGGTCGACCTTGCCCTCGAATACACCCCGGGGGACCGCTT
Organism: Novosphingobium panipatense; assembly: GCF_900182875.1. Taxonomy (NCBI): domain Bacteria; kingdom Pseudomonadati; phylum Pseudomonadota; class Alphaproteobacteria; order Sphingomonadales; family Sphingomonadaceae; genus Novosphingobium; species Novosphingobium panipatense. The sequence goes on along the minus strand of NZ_FXUI01000007.1, from coordinate 201,856 downwards.
CGTGGATGCCGAGGTGGACGGCGAGGACCTGACGCTGAAGCTGGAAGTGACCCGCACGGGCTTTAGGATGACGACACGCGGCGCTGTCCATAAGGTCGGCTGTCTGCCGGCCGGTATGGCCAAGCTCACCCGGCACATGATCGAAAAGGTCCCGCCGGATCTTTCGCGCTTCCTGATCTGTCCGATGCCGGGCCTGCTCGTTGCACTCCATGTGGGTGAGGGGGACAAGGTCGAAGCGGGGCAGCCGCTTGCAGTCGTCGAAGCCATGAAGATGGAAAATATCCTGCGTGCCGAGAAGGCGGGCGTGGTGAAGGCCGTCAACGCCAGGGCGGGCGAGAGCCTTGCCGTGGATGCGATCATCCTCGAGATGGAGTGATGCACCTCGACCACGACCCTGCGGCTCCCCCCGCCGAGCAGATTGGCTTCGACGAATTCCTGAAGGTGGATATTCGCATCGGCACGATTGTCGCTGCGGAAGTCTATGAGGGAGCCCGCAAGCCAAGCTATCGGCTGCGGATCGATTTTGGTCCCGGGGTCGGGGAGAAGAAGAGCGTGGGCCAGGTGGCCGCGCTCTATTCGCCCGAAGAGCTTGTGGGGCGGCAGGTCGCCGCGGTCGTCAACTTCCCTTCGCGCCAGATCGGGAAGGCGTTGTCCGAAGCGTTGACGCTGGGCTTTGCGGATGAAGAGGGGCGCGTGACGCTGTTCTCGCCGGACAAGCCGGTTCCGAACGGCGCGCGCCTTTTCTGATGCCGGGTCTCCCTCAGCTGCTGGACGAGGCGGAACCGCTGGAAGACGGCTTTGCCGTGGCCATCGCGGAGGATTGGCTCCAGGGGCGCACCGCCTACGGCGGCCTCACCTCCGCGATCGCTCTAGCTGCGGCGCGGTGCGTCGATCAGGATCTGCCGCCGCTGCGGTCGGGTCAGTTCGCCATGGTCGCGCCGCTGGCCGGCCGAGTGGAGGCGCGATCCCGGGTGCTTCGCCGGGGCCGGAACGCCACCTGGATTTCCGTTGAGCTCAGCGGCGCGAGCGGCGTCGGCTTCACGGCCAGTTTCGTGTTCATGCGCCGGATCGAGAGCGTGGTCGCGCTCGATCATTACACCATGCCGCGGGATCTCATCCCAGTGAGCGAGGCGCGGGCGGTCCCGACGGAGCGTTCCCCGGCCTTCCTGCGCACCCATTTTGAGTCGCGGTTTGCCTTGCCCAAGGCCGCGCCTGGAGAGGCGGACCTTTGCTGGTGGGTGCGGGCGAAGGCGCGGGAGGGTCTCCACCCGGAGGTCGAATGCGTCCTGGTCGGAGACGCCCTGCCGACGGCGGTGCTGCCCCTTCTCGACTTTGCGGTGCCCATCTCCTCGATGCACTGGCACGTCAACATGATGGATCCGACGCCCTCTGCGGATGGCTGGTGGTTGATACGGTCGACGAGCCCCTATTGCGCGCAGGGCGCGGCAAGCGAGCACATCGGCCAGTGGAACAGCGAGGGTAGCGCCGCGATGATGGGGCTTCAGTCGGTCGCTGTCTTCGGTTGATGACCTGCTATTTGCGGCGAGTGGCCCTCACCAGAGCGTAAGTGCTGCCACCAAGCACGGCGAGGGCGAGGACAAAGCCGATTCCCGCGCCCCATCGCATGCCTTCGGTTCCCCACAGCAGACCGCCGAGGATCAGGCCAAGCAGGGGCAGCACGATAAGCAGAAGGCAGCCGATCACCGCCATGGTGCGATTGTCTTCTAGCTCGTGCCCATCAGCCTTCTGGCGAAGAACAGCTTGAACAAGCCAAAGCCCACCAGCGCGGCCGTGGCCGACGCCATGTGGAGCAGCCAGAACTGAGTCGCAGCCATGGTCTCGAACAGCGACCCGATCTTGCCAACGGCGAGATTGGCGCCGAAAAACGCAAGATAGTAGATGCCGACGATTGAGGCGTTCAACGCCCCCGGGGCAAGCCGCGTGAACAGGGCGAGGCTAACCGGTAGGAGGTGCGCAAAGCCGATCGAGTTCACCAGATGGAAAAGCACTGGCCAGAACAGGCCGATCTTGCCGGTGCCCTGCGTGGCGGCCGCCATGTAGAGGCAACCGCCGCCGGCGATGATGAAGGCGCAGCCCAGCACCATCTTGCCCAGATCATCCAGCTCGCGCCCCGTCCGCCTGCTGATGAAGGCCCAGAACGCTGCCACAGCGACAAGCATCGAGAAGCTTAGGGCGGCGTCCACGGTGATCATCCAACTCGTCGGCAGCGTCGTGCCCATGAAGGAGAGCTGGAACTGCTGGTCCGCCCAGATGAGATAGGCGTTGAAGATCTGCTGATTGGTCAGCAGCGACACGCCCATGATCGGCACGAGGAGCAGCACGGCGAGGAGCCGTGGGCCGTCCCCCTTGCGAAAGCGGGCGCGTGGCTCTGCCGAACGGGTTTTTCGGGTGGCTGCCGGCAGCCAGGGCCGGGCGTACAGATAGATGACCAGGCCGATCACCATGACCACGCCGGCCGAGCCGAAGCCCCAGTGCCAACCGACCTTCTCACCGAGCGTACCCGAGATCAGAGGAGCGGCGATGACTGACACGTTGATGAAGATATAGAAGATCTGGAACGCCATGGCCCTGCGGCTGTCCTCGGGCCTGTAGAGTTCGCCCACCTGGCTGGCGATGTTGCCCTTGAAAAGGCCGACGCCGATGACGAGAGAAACGAGAGCGAGGAGGAAGGCGCTTTCGAAAGCCATCAGGAAATGGCCGATCGACATGATCACGCCGCCCGCGATCAGGGCGGCGCGCCTGCCGAGCACGAGATCCGCCAGAATGCCGCCGAGGATCGGGGTCAGGTAGACGAGGGCCGTGTAGGCGCCGAAGATCTGCGAGGCGAGGGGCTGCCCCTGAAGGCCGGGGAACACATGGGTGCTGAGCCATTCGAGACCGAGCACCGACTCCTGGCGGCCAGGAACCAGCAGGTACTTGACCATGTAAAGCGTCAGCAGCGTCTGCATGGAATAGTACGAGAACCGCTCGCAGGCCTCCACCAGTCCCAGGTACCCCAGCCCTTTTGGATGGCCGAGAAAGGCGCGGTCGTTGTGTGTAGCTTCCTCTGGAAAGTCGAGGTTCGGGGTTGCTTCTGCAGCCGTCATCTTGGACCCGTTATCCTCTTGCGGCGCATGGCGCCCACGTGCAGCGAGCCATGGCACGGACCCTCCGGAAGGTCAAAGCGGAGAGGAACGGCGGCGGGGCAAGCGCCTCGCTGCCGGGCCGGGCAGAGCGCCAGCTCAGGCGGGCTGGTGCGCGAGTTGCTCGTCGAGAAATACGGCGACATCGTCCAGCGAGACCTGCTTGTCGAGGTAGGTCTGACCGATGCCTTTCATGAGCAGGAAGGGCAGGGTGCCCGCATCCATCTTCTTGTCGTGCAGCATGTGGCGGACGAGCCCGCGGCCGTCGCAGTCGAGACCCAGCGCCGCGAGGTTTGCCGGCAGGCCGACCGCGCCTATATGCCTTGCCACGTCTTCTGCCCTTTCAGCCGGCATCAGCCCGGCCCGCGCCGAATAGCGCGCTGCCAGCACCATCCCTAAAGCGACGCCCTCTCCATGAAGGAGCTGTGACGAAAATCCGGTTTCCGCCTCGAGAGCGTGGCCGAACGTGTGCCCCAGGTTCAGAAGCGCGCGGCGACCAGTGGTTTCGAACTCGTCCTCCGCGACGATGCGGGCCTTGGCCGCGACCGAGTGGGCGACGGCATATTCCCGGAGATCTGGATCGCCTGCCAGCATGGCCGCGCCGTTCTCAGCACACCATGCGAAAAATGGGGCGTCGTCGATCAGGCCGTATTTCACCACTTCGGCGTAACCAGCGCGCAGGTCCCGCTGCGGCAGCGTGTCCAGTGCGGCAAGGTCGGCAAGGACAAGCGACGGCTGGTGAAAGGCGCCGACCAGGTTCTTGCCGGCCGGAGTGTTGATCGCGGTCTTGCCGCCGACGCTGGAATCGACCTGCGCCAGAAGGGTGGTCGGCACCTGGATGAAGTGGCAGCCGCGCTTGACTATGGATGCGCAGAAACCCGTCAGATCGCCGATCACGCCCCCACCCAGTGCAATGATGTGGTCCCCGCGCTCCACCTCCAGCTCAAGGAGCCAGTTCACCGTGGCGGCCAGTTCCTCCCACGATTTGGTCTGTTCGCCCGGAGCAAGGATGCGCCAGCGCGGTTCGTGGCCGGCTTCGCGCAGGCTCTTGTCGATTACAGCGCCCCAGGCGGCGTGCACATTGCTGTCGGTGATGACCGGAACGGCGCGCTTGCGCAGGCGGCCGGCGCAGTTCTCAGCGATCGTCGCGAGGAGCCCGGAACCCACGCGGACCTCGTAGGGGCGGGCGGCGATATCGACGGGGATCACAGCCATTGCGAGATTTCCTGAAGCACCTTGTTGATTGTCTGCACATGCGGCCCGCTGCAACTGACGACGTGGATCGGCGCAAGGGCATAATGAGGTGCGCGCTCCTCCCGCAGGCGCGCCAGGATCTCGCGCGGGTCGCCGTTGCGCAGAAGCGGCCGGTTGTCCTTGCGGGCGGTGCGTTCGACCAGCGTATCGACTTCGCTGTCGAGCCAGATCGTAATGGCCTTGTCCAGGATCAGGGCACGCGTCTCCGCATTCACGAAGGCGCCGCCCCCGGTCGCTATGACGATGCGCTTCTTCGCCGCGCCGCTCTCGGCGATGAGGCGGGCGATCACCCGGCGCTCTCCGTTTCGGAAGTAGTCTTCGCCGAAGGTTTCGAAGATTTCCGGTATGGTCATCTGCGCCGAGCGCTCGATCTCGTCATCGGCGTCGACGAAGGGGCAGTCCAGAAGGGTTGCCAGCCTCTTGCCGACGCTCGACTTGCCTACGCCCATCATCCCGACAAGGACGATCGGCCGATCTATGCGACGGGCGAGCGCTGCAATTTCTTGCGCTGAGAACCGGGTCTGTTGAACGTCCATTGCCCCATCGCCTATAGTTGCGCTAGGTCGCAGCGCAAGCATGGTGAAGGAAGGCGAGTGAACATCGGTACGCGTAGGCCCGGGCGGAAGCTCCCGCTCGGAGGAGCAGTAGCCATCGTCGTTCTGCTGTCACTCCTCGCACTCGGCACCGTGGCCTGGTACGATGCAGGCGTGGAGCCCGTGGTGGATCAGACCATTTCCGTGCCCGTGCCCGAATTGCAGGCCGCCCGGCCGTCTGGGGAGCAGGCAAAGTGAGGCGGATCGTTCTGCTGGCCGGAGCTTCGTTGGCCCTCACTTCGGTATGGGCGGTGGCGCAGGACAGTCCCGAATCACTTCTTCCCAAGATGTTCGACGAGCCGGCGCCCTCGCGTTCCGCCTCTCCCCGGCCGACGCCTCGCCCCGCGCCCAGCCGTCCGGCCCCGCGGTCGGCTGCCACGCCCGCCGCTGCGGCTTCGGCCGCCCCGCGCGTGGCGGCCACGTCGACCCCGGTTGTCCAGCCGATTCCGGCCGCCACGTCTGCTCCTGCAGCGGTCGTGTCCGCATCGAAGCCTCCGGAAGGTGCGCTCCAGCGAATTCCCTCACTGGAAGAGCTCGAGCGGATGTCGCCGGAAGACTTCGAGGCGCTTCTGGGCACCAAGGTCCTGATAGACATGCCGCCCGGCGTCCGCCGCACGCCCGATGAGGCGGGTCTGATCGATGCGCAGGAAGGCGGCCTGCCGATGGATTCGCTGCGCGGTCAGAACGGCGCGTTGATCCGGGTGGCTCTTCTGGGCAATCGCGGGCAGCTCGTCTCGCGGTGGGGACACATCCTCCTGCGTCGCGCGCTCGCCTCCCGGCTCAATCCCCCGAGCGGTATGAGCGGCGCGGACTTCGTTGCGCTTCGTGTCGGCCTGCTGCTGCGAATGGGTGAGACAGACGCGGCGCGCGCGGTGTTGCAGGATCTCGATATCGCGGATTACAGCCCCGCGTTCAGCACCCTCGCGTTCGATGTCTACGCACGAACGGCGGACTTCACGGGCCTGTGCCCGGTCATGGCGTCCCACGGCTCGATGCGGGATGACGCGGCGTGGAACACGTCGCGCACGATCTGCGAGGCTTTCCGCGGCAACAGCACGGCCGCGATTGCGCGGCTGGAGCGGGACCGGATCCGCGGAAAGATGGATCAGATCGATCTTCTTCTGGCGCAGAAATACGCCGGCGCCGCCGGAAAGGCGCGCCGGGCGGTGACGATCGAGTGGGACAAGGTCACCACGATGACGCCGTGGCGGTATGGCCTAGCCATCGGCACCGGGCTGGAGCCGCCGGCGGCGTTGATGGCGCAGGCCGGCCCGTCCTACGACTTCGCTACAGCGCTTGCCCCCATGGTGAGCCTGACGCGCCGCGCGGCGGCTGCCGATCGGGCGGCCGCTGAAGGCGTGCTCTCGAATGCGGCGATGGTGGACCTGTACTCACAGATCTACGCGGATCCGTACGTCACGGGCGAGTGGCAGGAGCGTGCGGAAGCGCTGCGCGACGCCTACGTCCAGCAGGATGCCGCGGCACGTCTGACGGCGATGAAGAGCCTGTGGAACGTGAAAGGGCCTTCGCAGTACGGTCGGCAAGTTCTTACGGCTGCCGCTGCGGCCCGGGTGGCGCCGAGCGCGGAACTGACCGACAGCGCGCCGCTGCTGATCGCCTCCATGCTGGCCGCCGGGTATGACGCCAACGCGCTGCGCTGGTCGAGGGTGGTCGAGGCGGGATCGCGTGCATGGGGCATGTTGGTGCTTGCTGCTCCCGGGCGGGTTGCTGCGTTGGATGGCGGAGCAATCGACACTTTCGTGAAGGAAGACGACAGCGCCGACAGCCGCCGTTCCACCTTGCTCGCCGCGGGTCTTGCCGGTCTCGACCGCCTTGATCGGGACACGGCGGAACGCATCGCGCGGGACGCGGGCATGAACATGGGCGGTTCCACGCGCTGGACTGAGGCGATAGAAAGCGCTGCGGGCCGGGGGGATGAGGCGACCGTGGTCCTCCTGGCCGCCTTCGGCATGCAGGGAGAAAGCTGGCAGCGCATGACGCCGCGCTACCTCTATCATATCGTTTCGGCCCTGCGGTCGGTCGGCCTGGAGGCGGAGGCGCGCATGATTGCCGCCGAGGCGGTCGCGCGCGTCTGAGCGGCGGGGGCACGCTGAATGGCCGACCTCGATCCTGCCGGGCGCTTCCTCGCGATGCTGGCGGCGGAGCGGGGCGCGGCGGCCAACACGCTTGCGGCATACCGGCGTGATCTAACCGCCGCGCAGGAAGCGCTTGGAAACCTCGCCGGTGCGGATGCCGAAGCGCTGGAGGGGCTGGGGGCCGCCTGGGCCGCACTGGCTCCGTCGAGTCTTGCTCGCCGCTGCTCCGCGCTGAGGCAGTTCTACGGCTTTCTGGTCGATGAGGGACTGCGCGACGATGATCCCTCCGGTGCGCTTCCACGCCCCCGGACACAGCGCCCCTTGCCCCGATTGCTCAGCCGCGACGAGGTCGAGCGTTTCCTTGCACGGGCCGACGAAGAGGCGGCAAGCGGCCGAGCGGAAGCGATTCGGCTGCTGACGCTGCTGGAAATGCTCTACGGTTCAGGCTTGCGGGCCACGGAACTGGTGTCCCTTCCGCTCTCCGCCGTTCCAAGAGACGCTCCGTTCCTGCATGTCGACGGCAAGGGTGGGCAGCAACGGATGGTGCCGGTAAGCACGCGCGCCCGCGCGGCACTCTCGCGCTGGCTGGACGTGAGGGCTGGTAAGAGCCGAGACAAATCGCGCTTCCTCTTCCCTTCCAATGGGGCCAGCGGCCACCTCACGCGCGTTCGGCTTTTTCAGCTGTTGCGCGAACTGGCGCTCAGGGCGGGACTGCCGCCGGAGCGGGTTTCTCCGCACGTCCTGCGGCACGCCTTCGCCACGCACCTGCTGGAAGGGGGCGCGGACCTGCGGGTGCTGCAGATGATGCTGGGGCACGCCGACATCGCGACGACGCAGATCTATACGCATGTGGACAGCGCGCGCCTCGTCGAGCTGGTCAACCTGCGTCATCCTCTCGCTCGGCCCGGCGCAGCGGCATAAGAGCGGAAGCCGCTGAGGGAACAAGGTTTCGACCTGCTTCGTTTCGCCCGCCATGACGCAACGTTTGGCCGCAGGCTGCAGGAGCAAAAGGGGACATCTGGGCATGAACTGGAAACGTACGCTGCGAACGACGGCTGCTCTTGGCACCTTGACCTTCCTTGTCACCGGCCCCGTACCCCTGGGCGCGCAGTCGTCCCGGGCGCCCAAAGTCTATGCCATAAGCGCGGCGGACAAGTCCCAGGGTGCGCAGGCGCATCCGGAACTGCTGGCGGAGTTCGGCGGGGCGCTGACCGGCAGCCAGGCAAACTACGTCTCGCAGGTCGGCAAGCGGATCGCCGTTCAGTCGGGACTGTCGAACGCGGCGGGTGACTTCACCGTCACTCTGCTGAACTCTCCGGTGAACAACGCCTTCGCCATCCCCGGGGGCTATGTCTACGTCACGCGCCAACTTACAGCGCTGATGAACAACGAGGCCGAACTGGCGGGGGTGCTGGGCCATGAAGTGGGCCACGTCGCGGCTCGCCATTCGGCGCAGCGGCAGAAGACGGCGCAGCGCAACCAGATCCTCGGCGTGCTCGGGTCGGTGCTCGCGGGCGCGGTCTTAGGCGACAATGCTTTCGGGCAGTTGGGGCAAAGGATCTTCTCGCAAGGATCGCAGCTCCTGACGCTGAAGTTCTCGCGTTCGCAGGAACTGCAGGCAGACCAGCTCGGCATCACGTATTTGAAGCGCGCCGGGTACGATCCGCGCGCGATGTCCAGCGTGCTTGAGAGCCTTGCAAGGCAGAATGCGCTGGAAGCGCAGCTTCGTGGCAGCACCAGCCAGACGCCGGAGTGGGCCTCCACGCACCCGGATCCCGCCTCGCGCGTGCGTTCGGCGATGACATATGCGGGGTCATCCGCCACCGGGATGACCAACCGCGACGGCTTCCTCTCGGGCATCGACGGTCTCGTCTACGGGGATGACCCGAAGCAGGGCGTGGTGGATGGGCGCAGGTTCACGCATCCTACGCTGCGCTTCGCCTTCGAAGCGCCTGACGGGTTCTTCATGGTGAACGGTACGAGCGCGGTGACGATCAGTGGCTCTTCGGGCAAGGCGCAGTTCGCGGGCGGGAAGCTCACCGGCGGTCTCGATGCTTATATCACGAATGTATTCGCCGGACTGACCGAATCGAATCAGACCCGGATTACGCCGTCCTCGATCGAACGCACCACCGTGAACGGCCTCACCGCAGCCTATGGCATCTCGCGCGTGCAATCATCCAGCGGGACGGTCGACCTGGTCGTCTTCGCCTACGATTTCGGTAACGGGCAAGCCTATCATTTCGTCGCGCTGGCGCAGGCTGGCGGCGCGGAGGTGTTCACGCCGATGTTTCGCTCATTGCGGCGGATCACGGCGGCAGAAGGCGGCAACGTGAAGCCTCGGCTGCTCAGGGTCGTAACGGTGAAGCAGGGCGATACGGTGCGCTCCCTGGCTGCACGGATGGCCTATACCGATGCGGCGACGGAGCGGTTCCTGGTCCTCAACGGACTTCAGGCGAATGCGACACTCACGCCGGGGCAGAAGGTCAAGCTGGTCACGTATTGAGGCAGCACCGGACGCCAGCCGAGCACAAACGAAAAGGGCGGCAGGTACCCCCTGCCGCCCCTGTCAGGCAACGTCGTCGCAGCGCTTAGTTGGTAGCGGCCATCGACGAGGACGTCTTGTTGAACGTCGACTTCAGCTGACCACCCATGCCCTGCATGGCGGCGATAGCTGCGACGGCGATGAGGGCAGCGATCAGGCCGTATTCGATGGCGGTCGCGCCCTTTTCGTCACGGCGCAGCTTGTTGAGAAACTTCATGGTGGTCTCCTGAAAAAGCAGTCTTGGTTTACCCGGTCCGCCTCGCTTCAGTCTCTTTCTGCGCCTTGGACATCTTCCTTCTAGACTGCAATCGTTGACAAAGACTTAAGCCTGTTGCGCCTCAGTTTTTCGACATTGCCTCCGAGGACCGGGTGGCGACGTTGTCCCACATCGATACTGTCTCACCGGCAAAGCCCCGGAGCACGGCGAGGATGGCAAGCACTATGAACGCTAGGATCATGCCGTACTCGACGGTGGACGCGCCTACCTGGTTGTCGGCCAAAGTCCTGAGCAGGCGGTTGAGGCGCATCTTACCCTGCAATTTCGTGGAAAAGCCTGTAGTCGCACGCAGGAGTTAATGACGTGTGAAGGCAGGAGGCGGCGCTGGGAAGTCCATCGGAACTGATGATCGTGGTGGCGGCTGCCCTGCTCGACCGTCCGTTTGGTGAGAAAGAATGCCGTGTCCTCATCCAGCAGCGGTCGTCACGCGTGGCTCACGCCGGGTTATGGGAGTTTCCCGGCGGCAAGGTCGAGCCGGGGGAGGGGCCGGAAGACGCGCTCGCACGTGAACTGGAGGAGGAGCTTGGGGTGACAGTCGCCCGGGAGGACCTTCATCCTGTGGGTTTCGCCAGCGGGTACACTGAGCCCCGGCCGCCGGCCGGCAGGGCAAGCGCAAAGCCCATCGTCATCCTGCTTTATGCCTGCACCCGGTGGGAAGGACTCCCGCGCGCGCTGGATGCGGCCGCGCTGCAGTGGGCTGTTCCGGCCACGTTGAAGGACATGGCCATGCCGCCGCTGGATTACCCTCTGGCGGCCGCGCTCCTCGGCTTCCTTCGTAAGTCTGAAAAAATTGCCTGATTGTGGAAGATAGGCGTTGACCGATTCCGATTCCCCTTCTAGAGGCGGCCCTCCAACGCGCCCGTAGCTCAGCTGGATAGAGCATCAGACTACGAATCTGAGGGTCGGACGTTCGAATCGTTCCGGGCGCGCCATTCTCCCTTCGGGGATTTTGGCTCTGTTGGGTAAAAAATTGGCACGCGCCCGTAGCTCAGCTGGATAGAGCATCAGACTACGAATCTGAGGGTCGGACGTTCGAATCGTTCCGGGCGCGCCATTTTTAAGAACCCCGCCTCGTGCGGGGTTTTTCGTTTCTGCTCTTCTCTGCCCACCGCATAAAAAAACGGGTTGGATGCTGCTGCACCCAACCCGTTTGCGCGCCTATCGAACGGGCGCGTGCCCCGTGTTACTGCCCTGCGGTGGCAGTGGGGGCGGCCGTGCCGGTGCCGGCTGCCGGCTGCGCGGCAGCGGTCGACTGGGTGGCTTCTGCAAAGGCCGCAGCCGTCATGCCGAGGGCAAGCGAACCGTCAGCGGCAAGGCCGAAATAGCTCTTCTTGAGCTGTGCCGCCGATCCACTGCTCAGCTGGACGATGACGTTGTCGCCTTCGACCTTGCTGACGGTGCCCAGAACGATGCCGTCGCTGCTCTTGACCGGAGCGTCGGCGACGAGCGCCGCGTCCTTCTTGGCGTTGTTCTCGGCGCTGGCGCCGTTCACCGCCGATTCCAGTTCAGCCTTGGTCATGCCGATGGTGAGCCCCTTGTCCCGCATGACGAATGCGTTCTTGGGAAGCCCGGCGCGGGCCGTTCCGGTGGACACGGTGACAATATCGCCCTGAACGGCTTCCACCGTGCCGACTTCTGCGCCCGAAGCATCGAACACCTTCGCTCCGACGGTCGGATTGGCCGCTGCCGCTGCCGTTGCGGAAGCAGCGGGCGCGGCTGCCGGAGCGGCCTGCGCCATCACGGCAGCGGGAGCAAGAGCGGCTGCCGCAAGTGCGGCAGTGATGAGGGTCTTTTTCATGGCGTACTCCTTGTTGGCGGAGCCGTGGGAGGACGACTCCGGAACAAGCCCCTGTTGGGGCATCAAAGGCGATCCGGCGAACCGGGATCAGACTGCCGCATCCACATCGCGTGGAGAGCCGGAACAAGCGTCTCGCTCACGGCGTCGGGCGGTCTGCGACTATAAGCAGGCAAAAACAGCGGCAGGTGAACGGTTGCGAAAACTAGGGACAGGCTGCCCTCTCGGCGCGGCGAAGCGACTTTCATCTGTGGAAAAAACACGGTTGCACCGCGCCTGCGGGGGCTGTGGCGATCTTTCGGGATGACTGTTGGAAGTCTTCCTCCCGCTCGATGCACGGCAAACCCGCGCGCGCGGAGTGCCGGGGTCTGACGGAACATACCTGCGGCTCATGGCTTGATCGGGGGTGGTGGAAGGTAAGACAGACGTGATGACAGATGATGATGGCGACCAGCGGGCCTCGCCCGCTGTCTGGCGCTTTGCGAAGGCGTCGCGCGCCCTGGTGGTTATCGATGCGGCCAACTACTTCGAAGTGATCCGCGAAACGATGGAGGAGGCGCGGCAGCGCATCTTCCTCATTGGATGGGACTTCGATTCACGTATCCTGCTCTCGTCGGGTCGGCGGTGGTGGCAGGCTGGCAGGCGGCGCAAGTTTCCGGCGCGGCTCGGATCGTTCATGCTCTGGCTGGTGAAGCGCAACCGCGACCTCGAGATCCGGGTGCTGAAATGGAACTTCGCCATCGTGAAGTACATGTTCCGGGGCACGATGCTGTTTGACCTGGCACGGTGGGCCAAGCATCCCCGGATCGACTTCAAGTTCGATTCCGCTCACCCGGTCGGCTGCAGTCATCACCAGAAGATCGTTGTCATCGACGATGTCGTCGCGGCCTGTGGCGGTATCGACATGACGTCGGACCGCTGGGACACATCCGACCATCTGCCCCGTGACAAGCGGCGGCGACGCCCCACGGGACGGCTGTACGGACCATGGCACGACGTTACGATGATGCTGGAGGGCGATGTCGCAGCGGCATTGGGCGAACTCGGGCGGGACCGGTGGAAAACGGCCGGAGGCGAAGCGCTCGAGCCCTGCCGGCCGCAGAACCATTCACCCTGGCCGGAGGGGCTGAAGGCCGAGTTCGAGGATGTGGAAATCGGCATAGCACGGACACGGGCCGAATACGGCAAGTGTCCGGAAGTCCGGGAAATCGAGCGGCTGTTCGTCGAGCAGATCGCCCGGGCCAGGCGGTTCATCTACGCCGAGACGCAGTACTTCGCCTCCCGCGCGATTGCGGAGGCGATGTGCCGGCGTCTGGAAGAGGACGATCCTCCCGAGTTCTTCATCGTCAATCCGGTGACAGCGGATGGCTGGCTCGAACAGAAGGCCATGGACACCGCCCGTGTCGAGCTGGTGAAAACGCTCCAGGTCGCCGATCGCCATAACCGCTTCCACATCTACACACCGGTCAACGCTGGCGGGGAACCGATATACGTCCACGCCAAGCTGATGATCGTCGACGACGAGATCCTGCGCGTCGGCTCTGCGAACATGAACAACCGATCGATGGGCCTGGACAGTGAATGCGACGTGTTCCTCGACATAAGGCGGCCGGCCAACGCCCATGTCGATCCCGCGCGGATCACCGGGCTGCGGCTCCGGCTTCTGTCCGAGCATTGCGGCATCTCGGAAGAGGAGGTCGCCAGCGGGCTCGAACGGCATGGATCGATGGCGGCCATGGTGGACGCCTTAAACCGCGAAGGAGCGCACAGCGGAAGAAAATATCTCGAACGCCTCCCCTTGAAACAGCTGTCGGAAGCTGAAAGAGCACTTGGTGAAAGCGGTGTGCTTGATCCAGAACGCCCCGGCGAAATGTTCGAGCCCATGGAGCGACGTGGCTTGTTCCGTGGACGAGGACACCTGATGCGTACACGCTTGATGAGAAAGCTGAGAAGGAGCAAGTCGGGATGAGCAGTCTTGTGGGGCCGGACGAGGACGATCCGTACAATGGATTGCTTCGCAAGCCTGATGTTCCCGATCACGTCCAGGACGCCATCCGCACGCTCATAGAGTGGGCGGGGGACGACCCGGAACGCGAAGGCCTGCTGGACACTCCCAAGCGCGTGGCGCGCGCATGGCTGGAGTACTGCCAGGGGTACAACGAAGACCCGGCCATTCACCTGTCCCGCGTGTTCGAGGAAGTAGGCGGCTACGACGAGGTCGTGCTCCTCAAGGACATCCCCTTCCAGTCCCACTGCGAACATCACATGGCGCCGATCATCGGCAAAGCGTCCATCGCGTACCTGCCCCGCAACCACGTGGTCGGGATTTCCAAGCTGGCCCGCGTGCTGCACGGTTTCGCGCGCCGGCTGCAGATCCAGGAGCGCCTGACCGCGGAGGTGGCGCAGTGCATCTGGGAACACCTCAAGCCGCAAGGCGTGGCGGTCGTCATCGAGGCGAGCCATGCCTGCATGACGGCCCGCGGCGTGCGGACACCGGGCGTGGCCATGACCACGAGCCGCATGATGGGCACCTTCCTGGAGGACGAACGCTCCCGCAAGGAAGTCCTCAGCCTGATGGGCTACTGATCGCTGACGGACGGTGACGGGGGGCGGACCGGAGCCGTCCGCACCCTCCGGGCAGACCCAGCTTTCGACAAGAGGCTTGAACGCCGCTGCAGCGGTGGCAAGAGGCGCTCGTTCTTGACGGATGGGCAGATGATCGAACAGACCTCACAGGGCGATCGGGCGGGCGGGGCACGATGCCGACCACTTTTGGCGCTCGTTCCCGCAGGAATCCTGCTGGTACTGCTGCTGCGTCCCGTCTGGGATGTCGACATCTTCTGGCAGTTGAAGCTGGGCGAACTCATCCTCGAGCAGGCAGGGCCAATCCGGACAGAACCGTTTGCGGCCAGGCACCTCGGAGAGCCCTTGCCGGCCGTGGCGTGGGCGGGGCAGGCGGTGCTCGCCTTCGCGCGCCAGATCGGCGGATGGGATCTGGTTCGCGTGCTTGATGCTGTGTGCTGGCTCGGCGGGTTCCTGGCCGTGAGCGCCGCGTGCCGGTGGCGCGGCGCTTCGGCTGCAGGAGTGGCGCTGGCGATCGCCCTTGCGTGCTTCGCTGCCTTGCCGACCGCCAGCGTACGACCTCAGAGCTTCGCGTGCCTTTGTTTCGGGCTGCTGCTGGCGCTGCACAGATTGCAGTTGCGCCCTGTGCTCACGATTGTGATCGGCGCATCGCTGCTGGTCGCGTGGCAGAACCTGCATCCCTCCGTAAGCGTGGGGGTGATCGCGATGAGTCTGGCGGCGCTGCCTCGTTGGATTGGATGGCTGCGGCGGCGCAACGAACCGCCGGTGGCGGCTAGCGCGCTCGCGCTTCTGGGCCTCGCTGCGATGTTCGCCACCCCCGATGGCGTCTCGCTGTTGGAGACATCTGCGCTCAACGCGGAAATGAGCGTCCTTATGGGAGCGAGCGAGTGGCGTCCGCTGTGGATCGCAGCGAACGGCAAGCACGCCTTGCGGATCATGGTCGTCCTGCTGGCGGCAATCGTGCTGCTGCGGCGCTACCGTCGTCTGGACGCGAGCGAACTGGCCGTAGCTCTGGGGCTTCTGGTCATGACGGTGGCGGCCTATCGCTTCGTCCTCTTCTGGGCTGTCGCGATAGTTCCGGTAGTCTCCCGCTGCTTGAGGGGGGGCGATGAGGGGCATTCCCGCAGGGAAGCGCTGATCGCCGGCAGCGCTCTGCTTCTGGTGGCGATTGGCACACCGGTGCTGGCGCCGACACGGTTTTCCGCAAGCCTCCCTCTTGCCGCCGTGGAGCACCTGCGCCGGTTCCAGGTGCAGGGCACCGTATACGGCGACTTTCCTTTCGGCGGTGTCCTTATCGATGCGGGCTATCCCGACTGGAAAGTGGCTTATGATGGCCGCTACTACCGGTACTCCCGCAAGGAGTGGCAGTACAACGGCGGCATCGAAACCGGCATCGTCCCCCTAGTGGACGTGGTACGCAAGTGGAATCCGGCGGCTTTCGTGCTCGATAGCGTGCACAACCGCCCGCTTGCGGAGGCCCTTTCGCAAAGTCCGGCGTGGCGGCTGACTTATGCCAGTGACGGCATCGTGGTCTATCTTCCCCGGCTTAGCCGCCGCGAGTCACCGGGATCAGCGCCCCACTGATGGCGCGTGCCTGTGGCGAGGCGAGGAACAGGATGACGTCCGCCACCGCTGAGGGCTGCACCCAGCCGCCGAAGTCCGCATCCGGCATGTCCGCGCGGTTCGTCGGCGTGTCGATCGTGCTGGGAAGAACGGCGTTCACCGTCACCGCCGTGCCGGAGAGTTCGTCCGCCAGAGCTTCCGTCAGCCGGTGGACGCCGGACTTAGACGCCGTGTACGCCCCCATGCCGGCGGCTGCCTTGGCGGCTGCGCCCGCGCCGATGTTCACGACGCGCCCCGCGGCGGCGGCCTTCAGTGCAGGGAGCGCAAGCTTGGTGATTGTGGCGCCCGTAAGCAGGTTCATGGACTGCATCCTGACCCAGGCATCGATCGACCCGCCCTCAAGCGTTTCCCAGGTGAAGCCGCCTGCGACATTGACGAGAACGTCGAGGCCACCATGGGCGGCGATCACCTTGTCCAGCGCGTCCTGCGTTGATGCGGGATCGGTAAGATCCACTCCGCCGATGTCCAGGGTGGCCTGCTGGTCAGGCGCGGCGGATGCGAAATCGACGCGCGCCACCTTGTCTCCGTTCCTGGCGAAGGCCCGGGCGACGGCCTGGCCGAGAATGCCGAAGCCACCGGTTACGATTACGCTACGAGCCATGATGCTTCCCTGACGCTTCTTCTGGCAGGTGTGCTAGACTGGACGGCGCCGATCGCCAAGCCACCGTGGTGTTCCAACGCCCCCCCGATGCCCATGCAGACAGGCGGCGCCCCGGGGGAGCACCGCCTGTCGCACGTCAGTAGGACGTGGAGGAAGGCTCAGAGCTGGCCGAGCATGTGATCCGCCGAGCTGACCTCGAACGTGCCGGGTGCCTCGACGTTGAGCTGTTCGACCACACCGTCATTGATGACCATCGAGTAGCGCTGGCTGCGGGTGCCCATGCCAAAGCCGGAGCCGTCCATCGTCAGGCCCACGGCCTGCGCGAATTCACCGTTGCCGTCCGCAAGCAAAGTGACGTCCTGCGCCTCGGAAACCTTGCCCCAGGCGCCCATCACGAAGGCGTCGTTGACCGAGGTGCAGACGATCTCATCGATGCCCTTGGCCTTGAGGTCCGCCGCCTTCTCGACAAAGCCAGGCAGGTGCTTGGCGGAACAGGTCGGCGTGAAAGCGCCGGGCACGGCGAAGAGCGCGACCTTCTTACCGGCAAAGTAATCGGCGGCCTGCACAGGCTCCGGGCCGCTTTCGCCGACCTTGATGAGAGTTGCACTGGGCAGCTTGTCGCCGACGGAGATGGTCATGGCATTTGTCCTTTGCTCGATGGGGAGTTTGAGGTGGGGCCAGATATAAGCGTGGCTTCCCGCGCGGCAACGGTGTCACGGCTGCAGGCAGCCATATAAAGATATCTTTATATTTGCCTCGTCCCCTCGGACAGGGTACGAACACGCATCGTCGGCCACTCGTGCCGAGCCTACTACGATCAGGAGTTTCTCGTGGCCACTATGACCACTGCCCCCGACTACGCCATCGCCGATATCTCGCTCGCTGACTTCGGTCGCACCGAGATCGCCATCGCCGAAACCGAGATGCCGGGCCTGATGGCGCTGCGCGAGGAGTTCGGCGCGTCGCAGCCGCTGAAGGGCGCCCGCATCACGGGTTCGCTGCACATGACCATCCAGACCGCCGTGCTGATCGAGACGCTGGTGGCGCTGGGTGCAGAGGTCCGCTGGGCCACCTGCAACATCTTTTCCACGCAGGATCATGCCGCCGCCGCCATTGCGGCTGCCGGCATCCCGATCTACGCCATCAAGGGTGAATCGCTGGCCGACTACTGGGACTATGTGGGCAAGATCTTCGACTGGTCGAGCGAAGGAAATCCCGATCTCACCGCGAACCTGATCCTCGATGACGGCGGCGATGCCACCATGTTCGCGCTCTGGGGCGCACGCGTCGAAGCGGGCGAGACGCTCTTCGAACCCTCGAACGCCGAGGAAATCGAATTCGTGCGCGCACTGAACGCCTTCCTCAAGGCCAAGCCGGGCTATCTCTCGCGCACCGTCAACGCCATCAAGGGCGTCTCGGAAGAAACCACCACGGGCGTCCACCGCCTGTATCACCTCGCCAAGGACGGCAAGCTGCCGTTCCCCGCCATCAACGTGAACGATTCGGTCACCAAGTCGAAGTTCGACAACCTCTACGGCTGCCGCGAATCGCTGGTCGACGCGATCCGCCGCGCCACTGACGTGATGCTGGCTGGCAAGGTGGCTTGCGTGGCCGGCTTCGGTGACGTGGGCAAGGGCTCGGCCGCCTCGCTGCGCCAGGGCGGCGCCCGCGTGATGGTCACGGAAATCGACCCGATCTGCGCTCTGCAGGCCGCCATGGAAGGCTACGAAGTCGTCACCATGGAAGAGGCTGTCACGCGCTGCGACATCTTCGTTACAGCAACGGGCAACGAAGCGGTCATCACCGGCGAACACATGTCGGCGATGAAGGACAAGGCGATTGTCTGCAACATCGGTCACTTCGATTCCGAGATTCAGATCTCGGCGCTCGACAACTACGACTGGAAGGAAGTGAAGCCGGGCACCGACCTCGTCACCTTCCCGGACGGCAAGCAAATCATCGTCCTCGCCAAGGGTCGCCTCGTGAACCTGGGCTGCGCCACCGGCCACCCGAGCTTCGTCATGTCGTCGAGCTTCACCAACCAGACGCTCGCGCAGATCGAACTGTTCACCAAGAACGACGAGTACGAGAACCGCGTCTACGTGCTGCCCAAGCACCTCGATGAGAAGGTCGCCGCGCTCCACCTCGAGAAGCTGGGCGTGAAGCTCACCAAGCTCTCGAAGAAGCAGGCCGACTACATCGGTGTGCCGCAGGCTGGTCCGTTCAAGCCGGATCACTACCGCTACTGATCGGGCAGGAGTTACGAAGAAAGGCGCGTCCGCAAGGGCGCGCCTTTCGCGTTCGCGCCTCGCGGCCGCCCCCGGCCCGGGGCGTATCGACCGCTTTTCGCGCCAACACCCATTGTCACCGCGCCGCCTGCACATCATAGCCGTGCGCGATGGAATTTTCGCGCTTCCTGCCTCTCCTCATAGGTCTCCTGCTCGGCGCCTGGACGATTGCTGCTGCCTGGGCCGTTCTGTCGGCGCGATCGCGTCAGCATCATGCCGAAACCCAGCTGCGGTCCGCACGCCGCCTCAGCCGCCTGGTTGAGGAATCACCCGCGCTTCCCATGCTGGTGCGGACCGATGGCCGCATCGAGGCCGGCCCGCGGCTGGCGCAGTGGCTGGGGTTGGACGAAGTGCCTCAGTACCTGTCGGAACTGGACGGCAATGGGCGCGGTCTTCCGGCGGACAAGCTTTCGGAGCTGACGGAAGCGGTGCGCCGATGCCAGAAGGCGGCAACGCCGTTCCGCATGGCGGTGACGCCCCATGGATCGACCCGCAGTCTCGCCTTGCGAGGGTACCTCGCCGATCCGCAGGTCTCCCCGGGCGGGGCTGCGCTGGTGTGGGTGTTCGACTTTTCGGACAACGAGATGGAGCTCGTGCGGCTGCGCGACGAAGCGGCACGGGCGCGGGGTGATTTCCACGCGCTCGTCTCGCTCATCGAAGCCGCGCCCATGCCCATGTGGTTTCGCCGGCCCGATGGCGAACTGCAACTGGTCAACCATGCCTATGTCGCTGCCGTAGGGGCGAAGAGCGCGGAGGATGCGGTCGCCAGGGGCATCGAACTCATCGAGGCCGTGGACGGTCTATCCCCCGCGCATGTCGCCCGCAAGGCAGCGGAGAAGGGCACACCGACCGAGCGTATCGTATCGACTACGATCGAGGGGCAGCGCCGTGCCCTGCGTGTCAGCGATCTGCCGCTGGGAGAGGATGGTGTCGCCGGCTATGCCATCGACATCGAGGACCTGGAGGAGATGTCGCGGTCGTTCCGGGCGTTCCGCGACGCGCAACGCGCGCTGCTGGACCAGCTCTCCGCAGGGGTTGCCCAATTCGACGCCAAACGCCGGCTGGCCTTTGCCAACCAGCCGTTTCAGCGTCTTTTCAAGCTCGATCCGCGCGTGATGATCGATCCACCCGCGTTCGAGCGCCTCCTCGATGCCGCACGCGACGTAGGCCGCGTGCCTGAAGTGCGGGACTTTCCCGCCTGGCGGCGCGAACGGGCGGGCTGGTTCGCCGCCGGGAACGCGCAGGAGGAGGCGTGGGCGCTTGCCGATGGCACGCACCTGCGCATCGTGGCGCAGCCTGTCCCTGACGGAGGCCTGCTGCTTATCGTCGAGGACAGGACCGAGCAGCTCCGCCTCTCTGCCGTCCGCGACACCCTGCTGCGCACCCGTACCGCGACGTTCGACAGCCTTTTCGAATCCATTGCCGTCTTCGCACCGGACGGGCGGATGCAGATCTGGAACCGCCGCTTCGCCGCAGACTGGGGCCTCGATAGCGAGTTCCTTGACACGCATCCGCATATCGAGGCGCTGCTGAAGAAGCTCGCCGGGCGCCTCCAGCGCGCCGAGGAGGCGGAAATGGTCGGCGATGTCGTGCGGGCCGCCACGCTTGACCGGACACAGACTGGCGGGCGGATCGGGCTCTCTGATGGCCGTATGCTGGAGTACGCCGGGGTTCCCCTCCCGGACGGGAACGGTCTTCTTGCGGTCCTGGACATAACCGACTCTATGAAGGCCGAACAGGCGCTGCGCGAAAGCAACCAGGCGCTGATCGAGGCGGATGCGATCAAGACGCGCTTCCTCGCGAACATGAGCAAGGAACTGCGCACGCCGCTCACCTCCATCGGCGGTTTCGCGGAGATGCTCGACCTTGGTCTGGGCGGCGATCTCAACGAGCCCGGAAAGGATTATGTCCACTCCATCATCGAAGCTTCGCGGCATCTTGGCGACCATATCGACAGCCTGCTGGATCTCTCGCAAAGCGAGGCGGGTCTCCTGCCGTTGAAGTTCGACGAGGTGGATCCGATGTCCTTCGTCCGGGCCGTGGTGGAGGAGCGGGCGGGGCGCCTGCAAAAGGCAGGCGTGACGCTGGACCTTCAGGCGAAAGGGCTGCTGCGCCCCATCGTGGCAGACAGCAGGCGGCTTGCCCGGGCGATCGGGCACATCGTCGACAATGCCATCGCCGCTTCTCCCAAGGGCGAGCGGGTGCTGGTGCAACTGTCGCGCAGCAAGGGTGCCGGAGGCGACTGCCTGCAGATATTGGTGCAGGACAGGGGGCAGGGCATGGACAGCCGTACCCTTGCCCGCGCGCTGGATGGGATGAAGGTCGGGGCGGACGGCAAGGTGCAGAGCCGCGACGGGCTCGGCCTCCCGCTCGCGCGCCAACTGGTTGAAGCACATGGCGGGGTATTGCGCCTCGTATCGGAGCCTCGACAAGGCACCACCGCCCTTATCGAATTGCCTTGGAAGTGAGACTGTGAAGACGATCGCGTTACCGGATCTTGCCGCGATGGATCGGTTTGGGCGTGCCGTGGCCGATGCCTTGCGGGCGGGGGATGTGATCGCTCTCACCGGCGGGCTTGGGGCGGGCAAGACCACCCTTGCGCGGGCGATCATCGCCGGTCTCGGCCATGACGGGGAGGTTCCCTCGCCCAGCTTTGCCATCATCGAGCCTTACGATCGGCCCACGGTGCGGCTGCCGCTGGTCCATGCCGACTTCTACCGGCTGAATCATCCCGGCGAGGCCGATGAGATTGGCCTCGACGATTACCGGCAAGGCGCGGCGCTCATTGCCGAGTGGCCGGAGCACGCCGGCGGTTTCGCGCATGAGCCAGGCTGCCTCTCGGTCGCGCTGGAAGTTGTCGAGGACGGCAGGATCGCCATTGTCGAAGGCGGGGCGGATTGGCTAGGGCGGATGCCGGTATGACGTTAGAAAACCCGAACTATCCCGAAGGCCTCGATGCTTTCCTCGCCACCGCCGGCTGGGGAGGCGCAGCGGTAGAGCCGCTGCCGGGCGACGCCTCCTTCCGGCGCTACTTCCGCATCCGCAAGGCGGGTGGCGAAACCGCGATGCTCATGGACGCGCCGCCGCCCCACGAGGATCCGGGGCCGTTCCTGCGCGCCGCACACTGGCTGGACGACAATGGCATGCGTGCGCCGCGCATCCTGGCGGAACGGCCGGAGCGCGGGCTGGTGCTGCTGGAGGACTTCGGTGAAGCGCGGATGCGCGACTATCTCGACCAGTGGCCGGACGATGAGAACGCAGTCTATTCCTCGGCGGTCGATGCTCTTGTGAAGCTGCATCAGCTGCCGGCCGGGCCGTTCCTCGATTACTCGCTTTCGGAATACCTGCGGGAAGCGAAGCTGTTCATCGACTGGTACTGCACCGCGCAAAACCTCTATGTCGATGCGGCCGGGTTCACCAACGCGTGGGAGCGCGCCCTGGCCGACCTGTTGCCACGGCAACGGCCCGGCGTCACCGTGCTGCGCGACTACCACGCTGAAAACATCATGCTGATCGGGAGCCTCGAAAAGCAGGGGCTGCTCGATTTCCAGGACGCTCTCGTCGGCCATCCGGCCTACGATCTGGTGTCGCTGCTGCAGGATGCGCGCCGCGATGTCTCGGCGGAACTCGAAGCGCAGATGTTCGATCGTTACGTCCAGAAGACGGGCGTGAACGTGGACCGCTTCCTGGCGGATTATGCCCGCCTCGGCGCCCAGCGGAACGCCAAGATCGTAGGCATCTTCGTGCGGCTCTGGCGGCGCGACGGCAAGCCCCGTTATCTCGACCTGATCCCGCGCGTGTGGGCCTTGCTGGAGCGGGACCTCGCGCATCCGGCGCTGGCGCCGGTGGCGGCCTGGTTCGACGCGAACATCCCAGCCGAACTGCGGGCCGCGCAGGGGGGTAGCTTCGCACGATGACCGTGAAACAGCTCGCCAGCGATACCGCGATGGTTCTGGCCGCAGGTCTGGGCAAGCGCATGCGGCCGCTGACCGCCACCCAGCCCAAGCCGCTCGTGCGCGTGGCGGGCAGGTCGTTGATCGATCATGCATTGGACAAGCTTGCAAACGCGGGCATCGCCAAGGCGGTCGTGAACGTCCACTACATGGCCGATGCACTCGAAGGGCACCTTGCCGTGCGCAAGGCGCTGCCGCAGATCATCATCTCGGATGAACGCGACATGCTGCTCGAGACCGGGGGCGGCATGGTCAGGGCGGCTGACCGTCTTCCTGATCCCTTCTTCTGCCTCAACAGCGACAACATCTGGCTCGATGGCCCGAATGACGTTTTTGCGGAGCTTTCCACCGCGTGGGACGCCGAGCGAATGGATGCGCTGCTGCTGATGGTGCCGCATACCCGTGCGCTCAATTACAAGGGCGAGGGCGACTTTCACCTCGATCCGGCGGGCCTGGTCTCCCGTCGTAGCCCGGGGCGTGTGGCGCCGTTCATCTTCACGGGCATCCAGCTTGTGTCCCGACGCCTGCTTCGCGATGCGCCGGATGGTCCGTTCTCGACCAACATCCTTTGGTCCCGCGCAATCGAAGAGGGGCGGCTCTTCGGCATCTCGCACATGGGTTTGTGGTTCGAAGTGGGGGAGCCGTCGGCGATCAGGCCGACCGAGGAATGGCTGACCCGTGTCTGACCGGGCCGGGGGCGGGAAGGATCGCCCGAAGGTCTATTCCATCGCCGCACACAGAGGCTTCGCCGACGCGCTCGTGGCGGGCCTCGTGCCTCGCTACACGCAAGGTGAGCTTGGCCTTGCCCGCCTGACACTGCTGCTGCCCAGCCGCCGTACGGTGCGCACCATGACGGAGGCCTTCGTCCGTCATTCCGGTAACGGCCTTCTTCTGCCGCGCATGGTGGTGGTGGGCGATCTGGATCTCGATGAGGCGGTCGGTCCGCTGCTCGATCCGCTCGGCGCAGCGGATATCCCTCCGGCGGCCGACGGCACCCGTCGCTGGCTGCGTCTCGCGCACTATCTGCGCGAAGTGGAGGGTGACGCTGCCGGCAAGGGCGCGGCATTGCTGCGCCGCGCCTTCGAGATCGGTCGGACGATGGACCGCCTGATCGCGGAGGAGATAGCGCCAATCGACCTGATGTCGGAGCGCGTGGTCGGCATCGTCGGCGATCTCGCCGGGCACTGGACGGACAATACGCGCAGCTTCCTCATGGTGCAGCAGCACTGGATCGCGGAACTCGCCGCAAGGGGAGAGATTGACGCGCCGGAGCGCCGCAACCGTCTGTTCGATCACGCAGCCGCGCGCTGGCGTGTGCAGCCGCCCGCGCACCCCGTCATCGCGGCGGGGGTAACGGGCGCCTCTCCCGCACTGGCCCGGCTGCTGCGCGTCATCAGCGAGCTGCCGCAAGGCCTTGTGGTCCTGCCGGACCTAGACCTTTCCCTTTCCGACGAAGTGTGGTCGGAACTCGGCACCGCCGGGGCGCCCGCTGATGAGGGAGATCCGCCGTTCGGCCGCAGCGATGCTGTCACGCACCCGCAGTACCATCTCAAGCTCCTGCTGAACCGCATGGGCGTTTCGCGCCATGAAGTGCAGCCGTGGCATCGCTCCGGCCTTGCCGCCGCGCCGCCGGAGCGCAGTCGCGCCATCTCGAGCCTGTTCCTGCCTCCTCGCGCATCGGCTGCCTGGGTGAATCTTCCCGCCGAGCAACGCAGGCTGAGCGGCGTGCGCCTCATGGAAAGCGCGCATCCCGGGGAAGAAGCACAGGCGATTGCGGTGCTGATCCGCGAGGCGCTGGAAACGCCGGAACGGCGGGTGGCGCTCATATCGCCCGACCGTGGCCTTGCGGCGCGGGTGGTCAGCCACTTGGAGCGCTGGGGCATCGCAGCCGATGATACCGCCGGCCGGCCGATGCCGCAGACGGCGGCGGGACGCCTGCTGCTGCTGCTGGCCGAGGTGGTTTCGGAGCAGGCTGCGCCTGTCCCGCTGATTGCGTTGCTCGTCCATCCACTGGCGGGTGCAGGCGAAAACCGGGCGCGATGGCTTGAGAACGCGCGCAAGCTGGATCTGGAGCTACGCGGGCCGCGGCCGGGGATCGGCCTCGATCCCATCGGCGCCCGGGCGAATGTGGCAAAGGTGGCGGAATGGTGGGGCGGCATTCAGAGCATCCTGACGCCGCTGTTCAGCCTTGGGGAAACGGAACCGCTCGACCGCCTGATGGGCCTCCTGGCCGATGCCGCGGAGGCACTTTGCGGCGAAAGCCTCTGGGGAGGCGCCGACGGCCGGGCGCTCAGCAGCATGCTCGAAGAGCTGAGGGAGGCGGCTGGTTCGGCTGGAACGCTCCTGGACCCGCGTGAACTTCACGCCGTCCTGCGCGACGTGATGGATCGGGTTTCCGTCAGGCCACCCTGGGGCGGCCATCCGCGCGTCGCCATCTATGGCCTTCTGGAGGCCCGGATGAGCCGGGCCGATCTCGTCATCTGTGGCGGGTTGGTGGAGGGCGTCTGGCCCGGCAGCGCATCTCTGGATGCCCTGCTTCCGCCCACCGTGCTCCGGGCGCTGGGCGTGCCGGGTGCGGACTTCCGCATCGGTCTGGCCGCGCATGACCTTGCCGCGGCACTCGGCGCGCCGCAGGTCGTGCTGAGTTGGGCGCAGCGTGACGAGGGCGGCCCGGTGATCCCCTCTCGTTTTGTCCTTCGAGTGAGGGCCATGCTCGGCGACCAGCTGGAGCGCCACGTCGAACGCGAGGCGGTCCGTCATGCGCGACTGCTCGACGATGCGGCTCCGGTGGCTCCGCATCCCAGGCCCCAGCCCCTGCCGACGGCAGAACAGCGGCGGGTGGATCTGTCAGTGACCGGGCTCGACCGGCTGCGGGGGGACCCGTACCAGTTCTACGCCAGCGCCATCCTCCGCCTGCGCAGCATCGATGGGCTCGACGCCGAACCCAGCGCGGCCTGGAAAGGTGAAGTTGCGCACCTCATCATGCAACGCTGGCACGAGGCGAAGGAGCCCGCAGGCGGTCTGCACGCGATCGCGCAAGGGGTGCTGACGGAGCAGAACGCCCATCCGCTCATGCGGGCCTTGTGGTGGCCCCGACTGGCGGCGGCGCTCGAAACCTTCGAACGCATGATCCTGGAGGGCAAGCAAGCCGGCCGGAACGTTATCGCCGTGGAGCAGTGGGGCGACATGCTTTACCGCGACGTGCGCATACACGGGCGCGCCGATCGCATCGACCGGCGCGAGGACGGCAGCCTTGCCGTGGTCGATTACAAGACCGGGCAGCCGCCCACCGGCAGCCGGGTCGAAGAGGGCTTCGCACTTCAGCTCGGCCTCATCGCACTGATTGCCAGGGAAGGCGGCTTTAAAGGCATCGACGGCGTGGCGGACTCGTTCGAGTACTGGTCGATGGCCAAGGGCCGGGACGGAGCAATGGGCTACGTGTTCGAACCAGTGCGGGAGGGACGGAAGAAGACCGGAATCCCGCGGGAGGACTTCCTGCCGGAAACGCAGCGTTACCTCGACGACGCCCTCGATCGCTGGATTCTGGGCGAGGAGCCGTTCACCGCGCGGCTCAATCCTGAACTGGGAAGCTATGCCGATTACGATCAGCTGATGCGGCTGGACGAGTGGATCACCTCGCTCGGCGCCCTCGATCCCGAAACGGGAGCGGACCGGGCATGAGCGGTCCTGCAACTGTCCATCCGCTGCACGGCAACCAGATGCGGGCCGTGGACCCGCAGGAGACGGTGTGGCTTTCCGCTTCGGCGGGCACCGGCAAAACGCAGGTTCTTTCCTCGCGTGTGCTTCGCCTGTTGCTCCAGCCGGACGTGGACCCCTCGCAGGTGCTTTGCCTCACCTTCACCAAGGCCGGCGCCACGGAAATGGCGGCGCGCATCAACGGCACGCTTGCCGAGTGGGTGCGTCTGCACGAAGCCGAGCTTGGCATGCGCCTCGCCGCCATCGGTGCACAGGCGACTCCTGAGAACATCGCGCGCGCGCGTACGCTGTTCGCCTCGGTGCTGGATTCTCCGGGCGGCGGGCTGAGGATCGACACCATCCATGCCTTCTCGCAGTGGCTTCTGGCGACCTTCCCGCTGGAGGCGGACCTCATCCCCGGCAGCCGGCCCATGGAAGATCGGGAACGTGACTTGCTGGCGCGTCAGGTGCTGGCGGATCTGCTCGTCGATGCCGAGGATGGCCTGAAAGGTGACCCCGCGCTGCTCAGGGCGGTGGAGCAGCTTTCCCTGCGCCACGGCCCTGACGCGGTCATGGCGTTCCTGCTGCGCTGCGCCTCCGCCCGTGAGGCGTGGTTCGGTCCCGGCGGATGGCAAGCGGGCGACCTGCGCGCCAATGTGCTCCGCCTGCTCGGCCTTCCTCCCGAAGCGGACTGGGACTGGTTGGCGGCGAGGTGCGAGGATGCCGCCTTCGACGTGCGGTCGGTGCGGCACTGCATGGCCGTCAACAACGAATGGGGGACGAAGACGGGGCTTACGGCGGTCGATGCGATCAGCGAGTGGCTCCTTGGTACCGGCACGCAGCGGCTGGAGGCGCTGGAGGCGCTTGCCCGGGTCTTTCTCACTCAGAAAGGCGAGCCCAAGTCCACGACGTCGCAGGACAAGCTCGATCCCGGGTACGCGGACTCCTGCGCGCGCGTGATCGAGGATGTGCTGGCGATCCGGGCGGCTCGTGTGCTTCTCGCCCTTGCCGATCGCCTCGTTCCTGCCCTGCGTCTGGGGCGTGCCTTCGCGCTGGCATGGGACGCGGCGAAACAGCGCGAAGGCCTGATCGACTTCGACGACCAGATCCGCCGCGCGGCGGATCTTCTTGCCAACCAGGCGCAGGCGGACTGGATCCGCTACAAGCTGGACCGCCGCTTCGATCATATTCTCGTCGACGAGGCGCAGGATACTAACGCGGCGCAATGGGACATCATCTTTGCGATGGCGGGCGAATTCTGGGCTGGGCTCGGCCAGCATGAGAATGTCATGCGCACGCTCTTCGTCGTGGGTGACTACAAGCAGGCCATCTTCCGCTTCCAGGGCACCAGTCCGGAGAATTTCCGCCGCGCCGCAGATCGCGTCCGTCGCGAGATGGGCGCGGCGGCGGATAACGCCAGTTCCCTTCGCAGCGCCATCACGCCGCCGCAGTTCCGCGAGTACGGCCTCGATCGGTCTTTCCGCAGTGCGCAGCCGGTCCTCGACTTCGTGGATCGCGCCATCGCCGGAATCGGCCACGAGAACTTCGGCCTCGACCGCCCGGCCGAGCGGCACCAGGGGCAGGAGCGGCCCGGCTACGTCGCCGTTTGGCAGCCCGTCAGCGATGTCGCCGGTGGCGAGGACGACGAACTGCCGGACGAGGAGGGCGTCTCCCCCGACTGGCTCTCCCGACCCGACCGCCAGATGGCGGAACGCATCGCTCTTCAGGTGCGGGAATGGCTGGATGAGCAGGGGCCGGGTTTCACGCTGGTGAAAGGCCGGCCGCGCCGCGCCCGGGCGGAAGACATCATGGTGCTTGTCCGTCAGCGCAAGGAGCTCGCCGGGCTGATCGTTGCACGGCTTCATGCGGCGGGTGTGCCTGTCGCCGGCGTCGACCGTCTACGGCTCGGGGCTCCGCTTGCGGTCAAGGATCTGGTCGCCGCGTTGCGCTTTGCCGTGCAGCCGCTGGATGACCTCAACCTGGCGGCTCTTCTGGTTTCACCGCTGGTGGGATGGAGTCAGGAGCAGTTGCTGGCTCATGGCTACCGGGACAAGCATGCGCGCCTTTGGGAGCACCTGCGCCGTTCGCGCGAGCCGGAGGTCGCGGCCGTCATGCTGAAGCTGGGCGAGCTTCTCGCCCGGGCGGACTACGCGCCGCCGCAGGACCTCCTTCAGTGGCTGCTCGTGGGGCCATGGCAGGGGCGGCGCAGGCTCGTGGCGCGGCTTGGCACCGAAGCCAACGATCCGATCGACGAACTGGTGAACGCGACCAAGGCCTATGCCGTCACGGCCACCCCAAGCCTTGCCGGCTTCCTCGCGTGGTTCGATGCGGGTGACGGCGAGTTGAAGCGCGAAGCGGACAATGCCGCCGGTCTGGTCAGGGTCATGACGGTCCACGGATCGAAGGGGCTGCAGGCGCCTATAGTCATCCTTGCGGACGCCACGACCAATCCGGATAACGCGCGCGAACGCGGGATAGATCTGCCCGACCCGGCGAACGAGACTCGTCTGATCCCGCTCCCGCCCTTGTCGAAGGAGGAGAAGCAGGGCCGCATTGCCCAGCGGATCGAGGAAGGGAAACGCGCTGACGAACAGGAGCACTGGCGCCTGCTATACGTCGCGATGACGCGGGCCGAGGAAGCGCTGTTCGTGGGCGGGGCCCTGACCAGCCGCGATAAGGGCGAGCCGAGCCCGAAGAGCTGGTACGCCCGGCTGCGCCAGCTCTTTCCCACAGACGCCGTCCTTGCCGATCCGATTTGGGGTGGGCGGTGCGAACATGGCGTCCTGGCAGAGCCGGTGCCGTTGAAGACGGGGGCGCCGCAACTCGATCTGCGCGAACCGCTGCCGCGCTGGCTGGACCGCGCACCACCCGCCGAGCCGCGCCCGCCGCGGCCTCTGGCTCCCTCGGCCCTTGGCGAGGAGGACGCGCCCGATCCGCCGTTCCCGCCCGGAGCCGGACGCGATGCCGCGCGCCGCGGCACTTTGGTCCACAAGCTGCTGGAACGCCTGCCCGATGTAGCGCCGCCGTCGCGCCGGTCGGCCGGCGAAGCATGGCTGCAACGACATGCCGCCGACGTTGCGCAGGAGGACCGCGCCGCGCTGCTCGCCAGCGCACTGGCGGTGCTTGAGAACCCGGATTGGGCTGACCTTTTCTCGCCGGACAGTCTTGCGGAAGTTCCGGTGGCAGCAGTCGTGGGCGGCCAGGTCATTGCCGGCACCATCGACCGCCTCGTCATCGAGCCGGATCGCGTGCGCATCGTCGATTACAAGAGTGCGCGCCGGCCGCCTGACCGGATTGATGCCGTGCCCCGTGGCGTTTTGCGCCAGATGGGCGCTTACGCCGCAGCGCTCGAGGCCACGTTCCCCGGGCGGTCGGTGGAAGTCGCCTTGCTGTATACCGCAATACCGCGTCTTATCGAGGTGCCCGCCGAGGTGCTGGCCCGGCACAAGCCCGACTTGGAGCCGGGTGAGTAAACCTTTCGCCCTGCGGCGTTGCGCCGCCGGGTATCTGTCCTAAATTGTAGGCAAAGTTTCCTTCAGGAGTGTTTCGATGTCCACCATTGCCGTCACCGATGCCAGCTTCGAGGCCGACGTCCTCAAGTCCGACAAGCCCGTCCTCGTCGATTTCTGGGCGGACTGGTGCGGCCCGTGCAAGATGATCGCTCCTGCGCTTGAGGAAATCGCCGAGGAACTGGGCGAACAGGTGACCATCGCCAAGATGGACATCATGGCCAACACGGACACGCCGGCTCAGATCGGCGTGCAGTCGATCCCGCTGCTGGTGCTGTTCAAGGACGGCCAGCCGGTGGCGAAGAAGCTTGGCGCGGCACCCAAGAGCGCGCTCAAGGGCTGGATCGAAAGCGAGCTCTGAGCCGCTCTGCCCTTGTGTTTCCCAGCAGGCCCCTGCCGCGAAAAGCGGCGGGGGCTTTCGTTTTGGGGGGGCGTTTCGGGCGCTCAGCCCAGCGCGGCGGTGAGGGCGGCGAAGCTGTCCCACAGCTGCGGGCTGGATGCGCCGATGAGGTCGCGCCGGTCGTATTCGTCGACCCTGTAGGCACTGCCATCGGGCCGTGCCGCCATGCCGCCCGCTTCGTTCAGGAACAGCACGCCTGCCGCGTGGTCCCACGGCAAGGTGCGGTTGAACACCGAGATGTCGTTGATGCCCAGGACCAGCCGCGGGTACTGCTCGGCAGCGCATCGCGGGATGTCCACCAGAGTGTACTCCGGCGCTATGTGAGTCAGCACCTTCTGGCGTGCGCCTTCATCGAGAAAGACGGTCGATATGGCCGCGACCGGCGGTTGGCATCCGGTTGCGCGTGCGCTCACGCGTGCGCCGTCGATCCAGGCTCCGCCGCCGAGATCGGTCTTGCAGAACCGTCCTGTCAGGCAATCGAGGATCCAGCCTCCGATCGTCTCCCCCTTGTCCGCGAGAGCGACGAGGATGCCGAACGGGGGCTTTCCGGCCGCAAAATTGTTGGTTCCGTCCAACGGATCGACGATCCAGCAGAGCCGATCCTTCAGGCGCTCCATCACGGACGGATCTGCGTAGACGGCTTCTTCTCCGACGACCGCGGCTTCCGGAAGCAAGGCCGCGAGGCGATCCGTCAGGAGAAGCTCGGCTTCTTTGTCAGCGATGGTGACGACGTCGTCCGGCGCCTTCGCGTCGATCTCGCTTGCCGCGAGACGTTGGTAATGCGGGAGGATCGCAGCGCCGCTCGCCTCGCGCATGATGGCTTCCACGGCGTCGTGCAGGCTGGGTGTAAGCGACGAACGTGTCATGTCAGCGGGATCATGACCTTGTCCGCGAAGCCGGGACGCTCGCGGATCCGGGCGTACCAGTCGGCCACGGCCGGGAACTCCGGCTTGTCGAACGGCAGGCTGAACCACGTGTAAGCGTAGACACCCATGGGGATGTCGCCGATTCCGAACTGGCTTCCGGAGAGCCAGGGCCTCTCACCGAGGTACGTGTCCATGACCTTCAGGTGCTGCGCACACTGATTGATGCGGCGAGCGATCGCGTCATAGTCCCATTGATCCTCCGGCGTGCGGGCGAACGCCAGGAACGGCTCGCGCTGCGCATCCGCGTAAGTGATCTGCCAGTCCATCCACCGGTCCGCCAGCGCGCGGTCGATCGGATCGGCGGGAAACCAGGCGGGGCCGCCGTATTCCGCCGCCATGTACCGCAAAATCGCGTTCGATTCCCAGAGGACGATCTTGCCATCTTCGATCATCGGGACGAGCCGGTTCGGGTTTCTTGCAAGGTAAGCGTCGGTGTAGCCGAAAGCGCCGCCGATGTCGTGGCGGCGGTACGCGAGGCGCAGCTCCTCCGCGAACCAGACGACCTTCTTCACGTTGTGCGAATTCAGGCGGCCCCAGATCGTGAAGAACGGCTCTGCCGCAGCCATGCTCAGCTCCTGTAGTCCGCGTTGATCGAGATGTACCCGTGCGTAAGGTCGCAGGTCCAGACAGTCGCCGCGCCGTCGCCGAGACCGAGGTCCACTTCGATGGAGATGTCCTGCCCCTTGAGGTGTGCGGCGACGGGCGCTTCGTCGTAGTCGGCCAGCGGCAGCCCCTCACGGGCGGCCCAGGTACCGCCGAAGCCGATGGAGAGCCTGTCACGGTCGGCGGGCTCACCCGCCTTGCCCACGGCCATCACCACGCGGCCCCAGTTCGCATCCTCCCCGGCGATGGCGGTCTTGACCAGCGGCGAGTTGGCGATGGCCATGCCGACCTTGCGGGCGCTCTCGTCCGAAACGGCGCCGGTGACGCTTACGGCGATGAACTTCTGGGCCCCTTCGCCGTCCCGGACGACGAGGTGGGACAGCTGCAGGCAGACGTCATGGATGGCCGCTGCAAAGGCGTCAGCACCGGCGCTTTCGAACGAGGCGAGCGGCGTGTTACCGGCCTTGCCCGTCGCGAAGGCGAGCACGGTGTCGCTGGTCGAGGTGTCCGAATCAACGGTGATGCAGGAGAACGTGCGCTCGTTCGCGGCCGAGAGGCACTGTTGCAGGAAGGCGGGTTCCACGGCGGCATCGGTGAAGATGTAGCCCAGCATCGTCGCCATGTCGGGCGCGATCATGCCAGAACCCTTGATGATGGCGCTGATCGTGACTTTCGTGTCGCCGATCATCGCCGTTGCCGTGGCACCCTTGGCGAAAGTGTCCGTCGTCGCGATGGTGTTCGCCGCCTCTTTCCACGAGCATGGCTCTGCGAGGAGAGCCTTGGCGACGCCTTCGCGCGCCTTGTCCTTCGGGAGGGGCACGCCGATCACGCCGGTCGACGAGACGAAGACCTGCTCCCTCGCGCAGCCGAGATGGGCAGCGACCTGGTCCATGATCTGCTCCACCGCCTCCCGGCCACGGTAACCGGTGAAGGCGTTGGAATTGCCGGCGTTCACCACGAGGGCGCGGGCATGGCCCTGCGTGATATTCGCGCGGCCGAGTTCCACTTCGCTGGAGCAGCAGAGATTTCGGGTGAAGACGCCAGCCACCGTCGTGCCTTCATCAAGGGTGACGTAGGTCAGGTCGCATCGCCCCCAGTCCTTGTATCCCGCACGGACGGCGTGCGGCGTAGCACCCGCGATATCGGGCAGAACAGGGAAGGGAGAGGCGAGCGGAGAAACGGTGTAGGCCATGGTGCAGGGTGCCTAGCGCGTGCGCGTTGGAGGTCAAGGGAGCTTGGGGTGAGGGTCTTCGGCAACAACAGGTTTACACGGTTTACACGGTCCTGAAGCAAGGCCTTGCGGTTCATGGAGGCCTGGGTGCAGACGGTGGCGGGATGCGGGATAGGTCGGGGCAGGGGCACCGAATGGACGCTACACTTCCAGGAGAGTTGTAGGAAAGCGTGAAGAAGGGAGTTACTTGTATTCCAGGCCATGGCTGGCGCAGCCGATAGTCTTTCCGCCCGATCCCGGCAGTGCTGTCGAGGGCGTGAAAGCCGTGCTGCGAGGCGTTCACCGCAAACGCATGTGGACACATCCCGTCATCGACCCTATCTGACGAGCTGATGGCACATCGCCTGCTCCTGACCCTGCTTGCCCTGCTTACGGGCTTTGCCGCGCAGATCGGCCCTGCCGAAGCGCGGGTTGCGCAGATGGCCGCCCAGCAGGTCTCCGCAGCGTTCGAACGTACAGCCGCAAAGTCACCGCGGGCTCCCGTCGCATTGGCGCGCCTGCCGGAACCCGGTCTGCGCAACACGCGCCGCCAGGCACCCTTGCGGACTGCCGAGCCGACTCCGATCGTCGTCAGGACGGTCCTGACCGGCATAGACCGCGCGCACGAATAGCGCGTTCGCGCATTCCTCGCTTTCTCGCGACCTTTTCGCGCCCAGCCTCGCTGCGGCGCGCGCACATCGATCATACGCATTCACGAAAACAGGGATTCCCCGCCATGCTCGGCGCACTCGTCAAATCCATCTTCGGCTCGTCCAACGAGCGTTACGTCAAGTCGCTCGACAAAGTCGTCGGCCGCATCAACGCCTTTGAGCCCACACTGGAGGCGATGAGCAACGAGGAACTGGCCGCCCAGACCCCCAAGTTCCGCCAGCTGCTGGCGGACGGCGCTACTCTTGACGACATCCTGCCCGAAGCGTTCGCTACCGTGCGCGAGGCTTCGAAGCGCGTGTTCGGCATGCGCCACTTCGACGTTCAGCTGATCGGCGGCATCGTGCTTCATCGCGGCGAAATCGCCGAGATGCGCACGGGTGAGGGCAAGACCCTCGTGGCCACCACGGCGACCTACCTTAATGCGCTCGAGGGCAAGGGCGTCCACGTCGTCACGGTGAACGACTACCTCGCCCGCCGCGACGCGGAGCAGATGGAAAAGCTGCACGGCTTCCTGGGCCTGACGGTCGGTGTCATCGTACCCAACCTCAACGAGTGGGAGCGGCGCGAAGCCTATGGCGCCGACATCACGTACGGTACGAACAACGAGTTCGGGTTCGATTACCTTCGCGACAACATGAAGCACGAGCGCAGCCAGATGGTGCAGCGCCCCTTCAACTTCGCCATCGTCGACGAGGTCGACTCGATCCTGATCGACGAGGCGCGGACGCCGCTGATCATTTCCGGCCCAACCGACGACAAGAGCGAGCTCTACGTCCAGGTCGATGCCATCGTGAAGCAGCTCCAGCCCGAAGACTACGAGGCGGACGAGAAGACCAAGAACATCTCGCTCACCGAAGACGGCGTCGAGAAGGCCGAGCGTTTGCTTGAAGCGGCCGGTCTCCTCGTGGGCTCCAACCTCTACGACGTGGAGAACACGCAGGTCGTCCATCATCTGGACCAGGCCCTGAAGGGCGTGTTCATGTTCAAGCGCGACACGGACTACATCGTGAAGGACGGCAAGGTCGTCATCATCGACGAGTTCACGGGCCGCATGATGGATGGCCGTCGCTGGTCGAACGGCCTGCACCAGGCGGTGGAAGCCAAGGAAGGCGTCCGCATCGAGCCGGAGAACCAGACCCTCGCCTCGATCACGTTCCAGAACTACTTCCGCATGTATCCGAAGCTGTCCGGCATGACCGGTACGGCCGCCACCGAAGCGGGCGAGTTCTACGACATCTACAAGATGAACGTCGTCACCATCCCCACGAACGTGCCCGTCCAGCGCGTCGATGAGGAGGACGAGTTCTACAAGAACACGATGGACAAGTTCGCGGCCATCGCGAAGCTGATCCGCGAAAAGAACGAGAAAGGCCAGCCGGTTCTCGTCGGTACCGTGTCCATCGAAAAGTCGGAACTGCTGTCGGACTTCCTCAACAAGGAAGGCGTCAAGCACTCGGTCCTGAATGCTCGCTTCCATGAAATGGAAGCGCACATCGTGGCGCAGGCGGGCTCGCTCGGTGCTGTCACCATCGCCACCAACATGGCCGGTCGCGGTACGGACATCCAGCTGGGCGGCAACGTCGAGTTCCGCGTCGAGGACGAACTGCGTGACCTGCCCGAAGGCCCGGAACGCGACTCCGCGATCGCGCGCATCAAGGCAGAGGTGGGAGAGCAGAAGCGTCTCGTCCTGGAGGCGGGCGGCCTCTGCGTCATCGGTACGGAGCGTCACGAAAGCCGCCGCATCGACAACCAGCTGCGCGGACGTTCCGGCCGGCAGGGCGATCCGGGCATGTCGAAGTTCTACCTCTGCCTCGAGGACGACCTGCTGCGCATCTTCGGTCCGGACACCCTGTTCTCCAAGATGATGAACAATAACCTCGCGGACGGCGAGGCGATCGGCTCCAAGTGGCTTTCGAAGGCGATCGAGACGGCGCAGAAGAAGGTGGAGGCCCGCAACTACGAAGTGCGCAAGCAGGTCGTCGAGTACGACGATGTGATGAACGACCAGCGCAAGGTCATCTACGAGCAGCGCGCCGACATCATGGATGCGGATGCCGTGGATGACGTTGTCGTCGAAATGCGCCACGACACCATCAACGCCCTTGTCGCGGACACCTGCCCGGCCGGCTCCTATCCGGAGAACTGGAAGGTCGAGGAACTCACCGTCAAGGTGAAGGACATCCTTAACGTCGACGCGCCGATCTCCGCGTGGATCGAGGAAGACGGGCTCGAACCGGAGGACATCGAGCAGCGCATCACGGAGCTTGCCGACGCGCACATGGCAGCCAAGATGGCGCAGGACGATCCGGCAATCTGGCGCCAGGTCGAGAAGTCGATTCTGCTCGACCGCCTGGACCATTACTGGAAGGAGCACCTCGCCACGCTCGACGCGCTGCGTCAGGTGGTGTTCCTGCGCGCCTATGCCCAGAAGCAGCCGATCAACGAGTACAAGCAGGAAGCCTTCGGCCTGTTCGAGCGCATGCTCGACACCATCCGCGAAGACGTCACCCGCATTATTTCCGTCAGTGAACTGCGGATGGCGGAGCCTGCGGAGCTGCCTGAACTGCCGGACTTCCTGACCGGGCACATCGATCCGCTCAGCGGGCTCGACAACAGTAACGATGGCGACGGTTCCGCCGCCATGCCGCAGCTGTTCGGCGCGCTCGCAGGGAGCCCGGACGGCGTCGGGGCGAACGGGGAGGGCAATCCCTGGGCCGATCTCCAGATCAGCCGCAACGCACCGTGCCCCTGTGGTTCGGGCAACAAGTACAAGCACTGTCACGGCGCTCTGGCCTGACGGCATTCGCGCCGGTTCGCGGTCGCGGCTGACGAAATCGAAGGAGCCTCGGCATCGCCCGGGGCTCCTTCTTTTTTGACGACCTTGTTAATGCAAGTAACTCGCATTAAAGGCTGGCGGATAAACGTCAGGGGACCCGCGTGCGTTGTCGAAACTTGCCTGCCCTCCTTGTGGCCGTGCCGCCGTGCATCAGCTTTTCCGCCCGGCCCGGCGCTGAATGATGGCGACGGATGCCTTGATCGCCGCTTCTGCGCTGGCCGCCGTCCTCGGCGTCGGCACGCTGCGCTTTGCGTGGTCGCGCGCGAAGCGGTCCTCGGTGCTGAATACGCTGGGCTGGGGCCTGCTGGCGGCTTCCGTCGCCGGGGGCTGGGCCGGGGCCGGCGCCTGGGGCTCGACGGTCTCGGCCCTGTGGGCCATGGGCGCGGCTTTCGTCCTGCTCGCTGTTGCCGCTCTGACGGCTCCTGCGGCGCGGTCGCCTGCGTCGAACCGACGGGCGGGGATGCTGCCGGAAGGCAACGAACCGCGACGGACAGGTCGCCGCCTGATCACCTTTCTGCTGGTCGCCGTCCTGCCGCTCGTCCCTTCTGTCGGAGCGGCGCTGGCACTGGTGCAGCTCGGAAAAGCCCTGGGCTGGAGCACCGCCAACGCGCTGGTCACGGCGCTGATGGCGGCCCCGCTGGTCTGGGCACTCATCACCTATGCGGTGCTGATGCGGGCGGACCGCCAAGGGCAGCTTAAGATACTGGCCCTCGCAAGCCTTCCCCTTCTGCCTGCTCTTGCCGCCGGAATCGCCGCATGACGACTGCGCCTGAACCTTCCACCGTCAAGCGGGCCCTGTCCGCGCATGCCGCCATCGGCCTCCTCGGCGGAGCGCTGCTTTACCTCGTCAGCCTCACCGGAACCCTCGCCGTCTTCTTTGCCGAGATGCAGCGGGTGGAGCAGGTGCGTGCCCCCGAAATGAGCACCATCACCCCGCAGGCTGTACAGCGGGGCGTGGAGGCGGCACTGGATGCCGAGCGCGGCGGGCCTACCACGACGCACCTCTACGTTCACATGCCGGTGCCCGAACTGCCGCGCACGACCATCACCACCGACACCCGCGCGACCCACGTGAACACGGATGGAACGCTTGCCAATGCCGAGGAGATCGCCTGGTCGGACTTCCTCGTCGCGCTGCATTATACGCTCAACCTGCCGGCGCTCGTGGGCATCACCATCGTCGGCATCCTCGGCGTCATGATGCTTGCGCTTGCCCTCTCGGGCGTGGTCGCTCACCCGCGCATCTTCCGCGATGCCTTCCTGCTGCGCGCGCGCAACGGCAACGGCGTGGCGCTTGCCGACTGGCACAACCGGATGAGCGTCTGGACTCTCCCGTTTTCCGTGGCCGTCGCCCTGACCGGGGCCGTCATCGGCCTTGCGACTGTCACGGCCTTCGCCATCGCCGCGCTCGATCATGACGGCGACATCGAAGCGGTCTACGCGCCCCTTTTCGGAGAGGAGGGCGAGCATGACGCCAGCGCGGCCCCGGCGCCGAACGTGGCAGCGGCGCTAGGCTATATGGCGCGCCAGCATCCCTCGCGCACCATCACGTACGTCACCTTGCACGATCCGCTCACCCGGGGGCAGGAGATCCAGGTTTCCGCGCTCCACGAGCGTCGCCTGATTTTCGGCGAAACCTATCGCTTCGACGGGCAAGGCCGCTTCATCGCCACGGCCGGACTTTCCGACGGAGAGGTGGGCCAACAGATCGCCGCGTCCAACTATCGGCTTCATTTCGGCAATTTCGGCGGCCTTCCGGTCAAGATGGCCTATGTCCTGTTCGGGCTGGCCCTGACGGCGATCTGCGCGACCGGCACGTACATCTGGCTCGGCAAGCGCCGCCGCCGCGGGCATGACGAGCCCCGGCTGCTCAAGGCTTGGGACGCGGTCGTCTGGGGCATGCCCTCGGCGCTGGCGCTCTCGCTGGCCGCACGGTTTGCCCTTGGCAACGAGGCGCCGCTGGCCGCGATCTTCTGGCTGAGCTCGCTTCTTGCCGTGCTGATCGCTCTGGCGCCGATACCGCCGCAGCGGTTCCGTCGATCGGCGCAAGGGCTCCTCGTCCTGACCTGTGCCATTGCCGCCGGGCTCTGGTTCGTGAATCTCTGAAGGCCTGCGTTCTCCGTCGAAGGCTCCGCAGATGCGACGAACGGCAGGCGCGGGGAAACCGCGCCGCGGTGCCTTCGTTCCATCTGGAAAGGAGATACACATGACCGAGACCAACGAGATGATCCACGAAGACCCGCTACCGGGCCACGAGAGCACTCTCGAACCCAAGCCGGAGTGGCAGCCACGGTATCCCGGATCGGGCCGGCTGCAGGGGAAGGTCGCGGTCATCACGGGCGCCGACAGCGGCATCGGGCGTGCCGTGGCCGCGCTCTATGCGCGAGAGGGCGCGGACATAACCATCGTCTACTTGCTCGAAGACGATGACGCCGCGGAGACGAAGCGGATCGTCGAGGCGGAAGGGCGACGGGCGATCACCGTGCGCGCGGACGTCGGCTCGCGCAAGATGTGCGAGAAAGTCGCGGAAGAGACGCTGGCGGCGTTCGGTCGCATCGACATCCTCGTGAACAACGCGGGCGAGCAACATCCCGACAAGGACATCATGGACATTTCGGAGGAGCAGCTGCGCCGCACCTTCCAGACCAACATCTTCGGCATGTTCTTCATGACGCAGGCGGTTCGTCCGCATCTTTCCGCCGGCGCCGCGATCATCAACTGCACGAGCGTAACCATGTATCAGGGCAGCAAGGAACTGCTCGACTACAGCTCGACCAAGGGCGCCATCACCGCCTTCACGCGGTCGCTGTCCGAAAACCTCATCGAGCACGGCATTCGTGTGAACGCCGTTGCCCCGGGTCCGATCTGGACGCCGCTGAACCCCTGCGGCGGTGCCACGCCGGACAAGCTGGAGCATTTCGGTGAAAGCACACCCATGGGCCGTCCCGGGCAGCCCAACGAGGTGGCCCCGTCCTTCCTGTTCCTCGCGTGCGACGACGCCAGCTACATGAGCGGGCAGGTTCTGCATCCGAACGGCGGCATCATCGTCAACGGTTGAGCGATGGCGCTGGCCGGTCTTGCGGGGGCCCCACCTTGAAAAAGCCGGGGGAGCGGGCGCTGAGGTGATCCCGCTCCCGCTCCCGCTATCGGCGCAAGATGCCTGAGCGAGGCACGTCCAGAACCGCTCCAGCTGCCACTTCTCGGCCACTCGGCGCGTGACCTAGCCTCGTCGAGCAGGTCGATCGGAAAGCGGTTCATCCGCTGTCAGGAGGGGCGCCGAAGCGTCACGACACATCTTCCTCAAGAACAAGTGCGGTCACCTCACAGGCCCCGGCGGGTTCCCGCGTCTGCCCTTTGCCTTCGATTGCAGTCTGATCGAGGGACAGAACGCTTCATTAACTTTTATGTTCTACTGGGAAGCATGGGGTCGTTCAGACAAAGGGAACCGCGTCGCGCCGTTCATCTCACGGCTCGTCTTCGTTGCGATGCGGGCTGGTCAGACGTCATCATCCGTAATGTCTCGACGCGGGGCCTGATGTTGGAGTCCCACCAGCCACCGGCGAGGGGTACCTTCATCGAGGTACGCCGGGGACATTCCTGCATTGTCGGACAAGTTCGGTGGAGCAGGGAAGGGCGCTTCGGGATCCGGAGCCAGAGTAAAATCGATGCAGATCAGCTCCTCGCGGAGCGCCCAGGAGAGACTGGCGGCAATGATCGCCGCGCGAAGCCGCGCGACGACGTTGCACTGCGACCGAGGATTTCCGCAGACATCCAGCATCATCGAAGCAGATATTTTGCGCGATTGGCAGAGTGGGCGGTGGTGGTCATAGCCGTGGCATTCGGCGCCTACGTTCTGGCAACGCACGCCACCTCAGCGTTGTCGCGGTCGCTTCTTCCGGCCCGCTCGGCTTTCGAGGGCAGTCTCCGCGATTAAGCCCGCTTCTTCCGGCTGCAGAGCGCCTCTAGTGGCGAACTGCGAATGACGAACAAAGGCATAAAGGCTGTCAGTGGCCAACGCACCGACAAGAGGCTCGCGAAGTAATCGAAGGTGCGGATCAGAAGCGGCTTGCCGAAGAGGGATTGCGATGCCGCTGTGGGGGTAGGAATCGTCTGTCAGGAAGCTGGGGCAGCGATCCGCGAAGACGCATAATGTCTTACCTGCCGCTTGGCCGTGACAATCAGCACCCCGAAGGGACTGATTACGCTGGATTGTCTGGAAGAAGTTGGCTCCCCGAGTAGGATTCGAACCTACGGCCATTCGATTAACAGTCGAATGCTCTACCGCTGAGCTATCGGGGAGCAGCCTGTCAGTGTTTCCACCGCCGGGCAGGGGTGCGCCAATAACAGCTTCTCCGAGGTTGGCAAGCCCGAGCGCGAGGATTTTTGAAAATTTCCAAAAAAATCTGGCTCAGACCTGAAATTGCTCGGCGAAGATGCGTTCCTCCAGCGTGAAGCCGGGGTCGAACAGGAGCGTGAGCTCCTTCTCCGCAGTGGCGTTGATTTGGACGGTGGCCACGTCGCGCACTTCCTTCTGGTCGGCCACCGCGGCCACCGGCCGTTTGCCCGGTTCGAGGATGCGCAGTTCCACCTCAGCGCTCTCCGGCAGAATGGCGCCTTTCCAACGGCGCGGACGGAACGGGTTAAGCGGCGTCATCGCCACCATGCGCGAACCCAGCGGCAGGATCGGACCGTGGGCCGACAGGTTGTACGCGGTCGAGCCCACCGGCGTCGCCAGCAGTATGCCGTCTCCGGCGAGTTCCTCCAGCCGGACGCGGCCGTTGATGCGGATCTCCAGCTTGGCGGTCTGCCGCGTCTCGCGCAGCAGCGATACCTCGTTGATGGCGTGATAGCTGAATTCCTGCCCGTCCTGCGTCGTCGCGTTCATGCAGAGCGGGCGGACCGGCACCCGGTGCGCCTCCGCCACGCGACGGGCGATCGCGTCGTCGTCCAGCGGGCCGTTCATGAGGAAGCCGACGGTGCCGAGATTCATGCCATAGACCGGCTTGATCGCGTCGCGGTCCAGCAGTTCGTGCAGCACGTGGAGCAGGAAACCGTCGCCGCCGAGGACCACCAGCACATCGGCTTCCTGAGGCGCAACCCAGTCATGGGAATCGTGAAGGACCCGGGCTCCGGCCTGCGCCTTGGCGCTGTCAGAGACGATAAGGGCGAGCTTTGGCAGGGCCAGCTCCGCGTCGTTGGTCATCGTGTCTCCCGAGAGGGGCAGGATGGTCCCATTCTGGGACCGCACCGGCCGCTTTGGCTGTAGAATTTTGAAGGGTTTGGCAAGAGGTTTGGGCTATGAGCGCGCCATGGTCGCAAAAGTGAACGAGATGGTCCGCAACCGTGCCGCGCGGATCGAGGATCGGCTGTCCGCCATTCCCGGGCTGGAGGCCGTGCACGATCGCGTGGCCGTCTGGCGCGATGACTCCTCGTTCAGCCTGCCGGACATGCAGGTCCACGCGATGCTGCTCAGCCTGCGCCGGCTCGACGCCATCAACATGGCCTATGGCGCGGCGGCAGGGGACGGCGCGCTGGAGGAAGTGGCCACGCGTATCAGCCACTTCGCGGACGAGGAACTGGATGGCCCCTGGCTTGTGGCACGCGCCGGCGGTGGCAGCTTTCTGCTCGTTGCAAACGAGGCCTGCACGCGCGAGCGCTGGCAACTCGTGGCTGATCAGCTGGCGGATATGATTGCGCGGCCGATCGCGCTTCCCTCGGGCGTTTTGCGCTTGTCCCCGCGCGTGGCGCTGATCCGGGCGCATCCTGCCGAGACGGTGGAATCCATGCTGGACCGACTGGGCCATGCCCTGGAGGACGCGCACGAGCAGCCAGGCACCCGTCTGGCCTGGGCAGACCGCGGCGTCACGCCGCCGGGCCGATCCGCCCAGCAGTTCGAAGTGGACCTGCTCGGGGCGATCGATCGGGACGAGATCGAAGTGCTGTTCCAGCCGCAGTTCAATCTCGGGGACGACAGGCTGACGGGCGCCGAAGCGCTGGCCCGATGGAACCATCCGCAGCTTGGCCGCATCGGCGCGGGCGCGCTCTTCGCCATCGCCGAGAGGGCAGACTATATCGGGCCGCTGTCACGCCACATCGCGCACAAGGCGATGTGGGCGGCGCGGGAATGGCCGGGCCAGCTGCGCCTTTCCATCAACGTCACGCCTGCCGATCTGGCCTTCGCCAGCTACACCCGCCAGATGCTGGAGCTGATCCGCGAAAGCGGGTTCCCGCTGCGGCGGCTGACACTGGAAATCACCGAACAGGCGTTGATCGGCGATGTGACCGTCGCGGCGCAGACGATGGCGGACTTTTCGGCGCAGGGCATCCGCATCGCGCTGGATGACTTCGGCGCCGGATTCTGCAACTTCCGCTATCTCAAGGTTCTGCCGATCCACTACCTGAAGCTGGACCGCGCCATGATCGACGGCATCACGACCGATCGCCGTGACGTGGCCGTGCTGCGCGCCATCGTCGCCATGGCCCGGGCGCTCGACCTCGAAGTCATAGCCGAGGGCATCGAGGAGGAGGGGCAGCGCGAAGTGGCGGCACGGGAGGGCTGCGCCTACTATCAGGGATTCCTGCGCGCGCAGCCGATGAGCGCGGCGAAGTTCGCAGCGCTGGCCGCCGCGCAGGAGCCGGGTCTGGAGAGCGCTGTCGCTTAGCACCTGCCGGTGCCGCCGAGCCGCGCAGGGGGCAGCGCGAACGGCGCTGCGCCTATCCGGCTTCAGCCTTTGCGTGCGACTGCGCTCAGCCCCTTGGTCAGCTGCAGGAGGCCGTTGAGGCGGCTCTTCGGATCGCCCCAGGCGCGTTGCAGCACCAGCTTGTTGTCCGGCCGCAGCTTCACCGCGCCGTTCAGCCTCTCGGCATAGGCGATAAGGCCTGCCGGGTTGGGGAAGCTGTCGTTGTGGAAGCTGACCAGGGTGCCGCGCGGCCCGACGTCGATCTTGGCGATGTGCGCCTCGATCGCCTGCCGCTTGATCTGGATGAGCTGGACAAGGTTCGCAGTCGGCTGGGGCAGGGGGCCGAAGCGATCGATCATCTCGGCGGACAGCGACTCGATCTCCTGACGCGAATCCGCATCGTTGAGGCGGCGGTAGAGCGCCATGCGGACGGCGAGGTCCGGCACGTAATCTTCCGGGATCATGATCGGCGCTTCAACAGTGATCTGCGGAGACAGGCCCGAAGTGTCCTTCTCCAGCCCGACGCCGCCCGCGCGCGCGGCAAGGATGGCGTCCTCCAGCATCGACTGGTAGAGTTCGAAGCCGACTTCGCGAATGTGACCGGACTGCTCGTCGCCCAAGAGGTTGCCCGCTCCCCGAATGTCGAGATCGTGGCTGGCGAGCTGGAAGCCTGCACCGAGTGAATCGAGGTCACCCAGCACCTTGAGGCGCTTTTCAGCGACTTCGGACAGGGCCCGGTCTGCAGGCGTCGTCAGATAGGCATAGGCGCGCAGCTTTGAACGGCCGACGCGTCCGCGCAACTGATAAAGCTGGGCAAGGCCGAAGCGGTCGGCGCGGTGGATGATGATCGTGTTGGCGCGCGGAATGTCGATGCCCGATTCGACGATCGTGGTCGAGAGCAGGACCTCGTATTTGCCCTCGTAGAAGGCGCTCATGCGTTCTTCCACTTCGCCCGCCGCCATCTGGCCGTGAGCG
The DNA here is from genome assembly GCF_900182875.1 of Novosphingobium panipatense. Taxonomy (NCBI): domain Bacteria; kingdom Pseudomonadati; phylum Pseudomonadota; class Alphaproteobacteria; order Sphingomonadales; family Sphingomonadaceae; genus Novosphingobium; species Novosphingobium panipatense. The sequence continues at coordinate 157,598 of NZ_FXUI01000007.1, read as the reverse complement.
GAGATGTACTTTACCTCGGGCACGTTCTTGTGCAGCCAGTCCTCGATCTCGGCCATGTCGGAGATGCGGGGGACGACGATGAAGCTCTGCCCGCCGCGATGGTGTTCGCGCAGCAAGGCTTCGCGCATCACCATCTCGTCCCATTCCATGACGTACGTGCGCACGGCCAGGCGGTCGACCGGCGGGGTCTGGATGGTGGAGAGTTCGCGCAGGCCCGACATCGCCATCTGCAGCGTGCGCGGAATCGGCGTTGCCGTCAGCGTCAGCACGTGCACGTCGGCACGCAGCTGCTTCAGCTTTTCCTTGTGATTCACGCCGAAGCGCTGCTCCTCATCGACGATGACGAGGCCCAGGCGCTTGAAGCTGACGGTCTTGGAAAGGATTGCGTGGGTGCCGCAAACCACGTCGACCGTTCCGTCCGCCAACCCGTCGCGGGTGGCCTTCGCTTCCTTTTCAGGCACGAGGCGGGAAAGACGGCCGACGTTGAGCGGGAAGCCGTTGAAGCGCTCCGCAAAGCTCGAATAATGCTGACGCGCCAGCAGCGTGGTGGGGGCGACGACGGCGACCTGCTGGCCCGCCATGGCCGCGACGAAGGCGGCGCGCAGCGCCACCTCGGTCTTCCCGAAACCAACGTCGCCGCACACGAGGCGGTCCATCGGCCTGCCGCTGGAGAGGTCTTCCAGCGTGTCCGCGATGGCGGCTTCCTGATCCTCGGTCTCCTGCCAGGGGAAGCGGTCGACGAACTGGTTGAAGCTGGATTCGTCGGCGGCGAGGACGGGGGCCTGACGCAACGCGCGTTCGGCGGCCGTCTTCATCAGTTCGCCCGCGATCTCCCGGATGCGCTCCTTCAGGCGGGCACGGCGCTTCTGCCAGGCCTCGCCGCCCAGCTTGTCCAGCGCGACGCCTTCCGCTTCGCTGCCGTAGCGCGAGAGGACGTCGAGGTTCTCGACCGGGATGTAGAGCTTGTCGCCGCCCGCATAGGTCAGCATCACGCAATCGTGCGGGCTCTTGCCGACGGGGATCGACTGCAAGCCTTCATACCGACCGATGCCGTGGTCCATGTGGACGACGAGATCGCCCGGCGTCAGCGCCGCCAGTTCGGCGAGGAAGGCGTCGGAGTCCTTCTTCTTTTTCTTCCGGCGGACAAGGCGGTCGCCCAGGATGTCCTGCTCGGTGATGACTTCGACCGACTCGTTGGAGAAGCCGGTCTCCAGCGGCAGCACCAGCGCGGCGGAGCGGCCCTGCACGGCAAGCCCCAGTGCCTCCTGCCAGGTCTCCGCGACGCGCGGCTCCGGACCCTGTGCCTCGCCGAGGATCGAGACGAGGCGGGCGCGACTGCCGGGCGAGTAGGCGGCGAGGATCGCCTTGCGGCCAGACTTGGCAATGGAATGAAGGTGCTTCGCGGCGGCTTCGTAGGCGTTGTCGCCTCGTGCGCGCTCAGGCGCGAAGTCCCGTGCATTGCCGAAGCCGAAGTCAATGACCTTCGCGCTTTCCGGCTGGGCGAACGGATCGGCCCGGTGGACGGGATGTGCCGCGATCAACCCTTCGAACTCGTCCCTGGCGAGATAGAGCGAATCGGTCGGCAGCGGGCGATAGGAGCCGGCCTTCTGTCCCGATGTCTCGAGGCGCGCCTTGTGGTAATCGGCAATGTCGGTGAGGCGTTCATCCGCAGCGCCGAGCGCGGCGTTGTCGATCACGATGAGGTCGTCCGGCCCCAGGTGGTCGAACAGAGTCACCAGCCGGTCCTCGAACAGCGGCAGCCAATGCTCCATGCCGGCAAGGCGGCGCCCATCGCTGACCGCCTGATAGAGCGGGTCCGCCGTGGCGTTGGCGCCGAACATCTCACGATACCGGGTGCGGAAGCGCTTGACGGTGTCGTCGTCCAGCAGAGCTTCGCTGGCGGGCAGCAGCAGGTGGTCCGGAATAGTGCCGGTGGAGCGCTGAGTGCCGGTATCGAACAGGCGCAGCGTCTCCAGTTCGTCCCCGAAGAAGTCGAGGCGCAGACCGCCGTCCAGGCCGCTCGGCACGATGTCGAAGATGGAGCCGCGCACGGCGAACTCGCCTGCGTCGATGGCGGTGTCGGTGCGCTGGTAGCCCTGCCGACGCAGCAGCGCGATCAGGCTTTCGTGGCCCACTTCCATGCCGGGTTTGAGCAGGCGCACCGATTCGCGGATGCGGAACGGCGTCAGCACGCGCTGGAGCAGCGCGTTGGTCGTGGTGACCAGCAGTTGTGGACCCTGCCGCTTCAGTTGCAGCGCATGAAGCGCGGCAAGGCGGCGAGCGCTGACCGACAAGGCGGGGCTGGCGCGGTCGTAGGGCAGGCAGTCCCACGCGGGGAACTCGATCACGTCCAGCTCGGGCGCGAAGAACTGCGCGGCGCTGGCGACGGCGCTCATTGCCGCGTCATTGTCAGCGACAAAGACGGTGCGGCCTTTCGCTGCGATGGCGCGGGCAAGGTCGGCCATGACCAGCGGCTGGGCGCCGCGAGTGACCGAGGCGAGGGTCAGCGGCGCCGGGGCCGTGATGATGCGATTGAAATCAGTCATGACGGAGATGGCAGGCGGGATATGCGGGACTGTGCGGAAATACAATCATCTTGCGCAGTAACACCGCGCCCGGCTGCTTGATCCGCAGCTCGCATCGTCTTTGACGTGACAACGCGAAAGATGGCGCCATGGTGCGCCATGAGGCTCGCTAACGGGCCGGATCAGGATCGGAGCGGATGATGGCCACTTTGGAAGGCAAGCGCGTGCTGGTGACGGGGGCGTCAAGCGGATTGGGCCGGCACTTCGCGACCGTTCTTGCCCGGGAAGGAGCGGACGTGATGCTCGCCGCCCGCCGGGTCGAGGCGCTTCAGGCGCTTGCGGCCGAAATCGGCGGACGCGCGACGTGCCTGCCGCTCGACGTGACGGACGTCGCCAGCATCGAGGCGGTGGCAGAGGAAGCCGGCCCTATCGACGTGCTGGTCAACAATGCCGGCGTGGCAGGCGCGCGAGCGGTGCTGGATACCACTCCGCAGGAGTACGACCATATCATGGACACAAACCTGCGTGGCGCTTTCCTGATGGCGACGTCCATCGGCCGGGGCATGCGGGAGCGCGGGAACGGCGGGGCGATCGTGAACATCGCGTCCATCCTCGGGCTGAGGCAAGGCGGGCAGTTGGCGGTCTATGCGATGAGCAAGGCAGCCGTGGTCCAGATGACGAAGCAGATGGCCCTGGAGTGCGCGCGCTACGGGATCCGGGTGAATGCCCTGGCCCCCGGCTACTTCGCCACGGACATGAACCGGGACTTCCTTTCCAGCAAGCTTGGCGAGGCCATGACGCAGCGCATTCCGCAACGCCGCTTCGGCACCTTCGAGGATCTGGACGGGCCGCTTTTGCTGCTCTGCTCGGACGCGTCCCGTTACATGACCGGCGTGGTCATTCCCGTGGACGGCGGGCACACCGTCAGTTCGCTTTAGGCGCGCCTGTGCGTGCAGATCCGATCAGCGAGGGATCTCGACGTAGTCCAGCTTCATCATCCGCTCGATCATCGGGCCGCGGTATTCGTCCGGCACAGGTATCGTACCCAGCGCCCAGCCCATGATGTCGACGTCCTCCTCCTCGATGATGCGCTCGAAGAGGTCGATCTCCTCACCCGACCAGTCATGGTGGAACCGGTCGAAGAAGCAGCCGATCATGTAGTCGGCCTCGCGCGTGCCGCGATGCCACGCGCGGAACTTGAGGCGGGCGAGGCGGCTGGCGTTGTCGGGCGGGAGGTCGGTCATGGCCGCGCGTTACAGCGCAGCGCGGCCATGGACAAGATTTTTGGGCTCAGGAGTGCAGCACCTTGATGATCTCCTGCGGAGGACGGCCGGCGAGGTTCTTGGATACCTCGGCCATGAGCACGTTCTCCAGCTCCTTGTGGTAGTGCCGCCGCATCTGCCCCAGCGACTTCGGATCGGCGACGACCACCAGCTTGTCGATCTGGCGATCCAGAACCTGCCCGTTCAGCCACTGGGCCACCGCCGTGACGTGCGCGGCTTCCTCCATCTTGTCGAGCCGGTCCTTGGGCGCGCCGGACTGGAAGCGGGAGATCTTGTCATGATTATTGGCGGCCGCGCTGTAGTTCGTGGCTTCGAGGGCCGGCGCATTCAGGGCTGTGAGCTGCGGTTCGCTTTCCATGCCGGTGTTCCGGTAAAGCTCGAACTTCTCTCCATCGACGATCGCGAATACGGTTCCGTGCGGCAAGAGCATGGTTGTCTCCTCTTTGAACTCGCCAGATCAACGGAAGGGCAGGGAACGGAGTTCCAGCGGCTCTGGCGAAACGGTGCGCACTCAGGCTAAGAGGCCCGCCATGCGGCCCGAAGCGCTCAATTCCCTTTTCGTCGAAACCGAAGCTCTCGATGGCGTCGGCCCGAAGCTGCGTCGGCCACTGGAGAAGCTGGGGCTCACGCGGATCCGGGATCTGGCCTACCACCTGCCTGACCGGTTCGTGGAACGCCGGGTCATCACAAATCTCGACGAAGGGAGCATCGGGGAGAACGTGGTGGTCGCCCTCACCGTGCGGGAGCACCGGGCTCCGCCCGGGCGCGGGCCTTTCCGGGTGGTCGCCGAAGACGTTGCAGGCAATATCTGCACGCTCACCTACTTCGGCCGCGCTTCGTATTCGGCGAAGAAGCAGTTGCCGGTGGGGGAAACCCGCTGGGTGGCAGGGCGTCTGGACCAGTACGGCCAGATGCTCCAGATCGTCCATCCCGAGCATGTTTCGGAGAACGCATCCGCTCCGCTCGGACACTTGTGCGAAGCGGTCTATCCGCTGTCGGAGGGGCTCACCCAGGGACGCCTTGGCTCGCTGGTGTCGCAGGCCCTCCAGGGGCTTCCCGACCTGCCGGAGTGGATCGAGCCCGGCCTTGCGGCCAAGACCGGCTGGCCCGTCTGGCGCGAAGCGCTGGCCGCAGCCCATCGCAGCGCCGACGCGGAGGCGCGGGACCGTCTCGCCTATGACGAACTGCTTGCCAACGCCCTTGCGCTCATGCTGGTGCGGGAGAGCAACCGATCGCAACGCGGGACGCCGCTGCAGGGCGACGGCGCGCTGCGCGCCAAGCTGCAGCTTCCTTTCGCCCTGACCGGCGCACAGGCCCGCTCCATCCGGGAGATCGAGGGTGATCTGGCGCAGGGCGCCCCGATGCTGCGCCTGCTTCAGGGGGACGTGGGGTCGGGCAAGACCGTCGTTGCGCTGTCCGCGATGCTGATCGCGGTCGAGGCGGGCGCACAGGCCGCGCTTCTGGCGCCGACCGAAATCCTGGCGCGGCAGCACTACGAAACATTGTCGCGGATGCTGCGGGGTACCGGCGTCGAGATCGCCCTGCTGACCGGGCGTGACAAAGGCAAGGCGCGCGAAGCGATCCTGATGGGCCTGCTGGACGGTTCCATCCAGATCGTGGTGGGCACGCACGCGATTTTTCAGGACAGTGTCACGTACCGCAACCTCGCGCTTGTCGTGATCGACGAGCAGCATCGCTTCGGCGTTGGCCAGCGCCTGATGCTGGCGCGCAAGGGACGCCGGGTGCCGCATACCCTGGCGATGACGGCCACGCCCATCCCCCGTACGCTGACGCTCGCGCAGTACGGCGAGATGGAAGTCTCCAAGCTGGACGAATTGCCTCCGGGACGGCAGGCGATCGATACGCGGGTCGTCGCTGTCGAGCGGCTGGACGACGTGGCGCAGGCGCTCGCCAGACACATTGCCTCGGGCCAGCAGGCCTACTGGGTCTGCCCCATGGTAACCGAGAATGAGAACGAAGACCTTGCGGCCGCGGAAGCGCGTTACGCGGCGCTCAAGGAACGTTTTGGCGATGCTGTGGCTCTCGTCCATGGCCAGCTCCGGCCAGAGGTCAAGGACGCGGCGATGGAGCGGTTCGCGCGAGGCGAGGCCAGCCTGCTGGTCGCCACCACCGTCATCGAGGTGGGCGTCGATGTTCCCAACGCGACTCTGATGGTCATCGAACAGGCAGAGCGGTTCGGGCTCGCGCAACTGCACCAGCTGCGCGGGCGGGTGGGGCGTGGATCGGGAAAGTCCACCTGCCTCCTGCTACGCGGCGACAAGCTGTCGGAGACCGCGCGCCAGCGCCTTGCCCTCATGCGCGAGACGCAGGACGGCTTTCGGCTGGCCGAAGAGGATCTCCAGCTACGCGGCGGGGGTGAACTGCTGGGAACGCGCCAGTCGGGCGACACGCCCTTCCGCATCGCCAATCTGGAGCAGATTACCCGCCTGCTGCCGATGGCGCACGACGACGCCCGCCTGCTGATCGAGAGGGACGGCGGCCTGTCCGGGGAACGCGGCGAAGCGGCGCGGCTGCTGCTGTACCTGTTCGAGCGGGACTGGGGTGTCCAGTTGCTTCGCTCCGGATAAGCCCGAGGCGGAAAGGCCGATTGACTGCCCCGGCAGGCTGCTTGTTCCGCTGGACGTGGAACTGGTAAGACCGAACGACTGAAGCCGAAAGATCGGTCAGACGGGGAAGGGGCCAGAATGAAACAGGATAGCCCAGGGGAAGGGGCGCAATCCGCCAGGGAGCCGGCATCGCCCCGGCTCTACCGCAAGATTGCCGCGCGCCTGATGGATGGCGTGCGCGAAGGGCTCTACCCGGTAGGCGGACGTATGCCGGCCGAACGGGAGCTGGCCGTGCTTATGGGAGTGAGCCGGCCGGTCATCCGCGAAGCGCTGCTCGCCCTCGAAGTGATGGGTGTGATCGAGGTGCGGATCGGGTCAGGCGCTTACGTCCTGCGCCGGCCCGAGGATGAGCGCGCATCGATGGCCGCGAATGTCACAGCGATGGAGCTCGTGCAGGCACGTCTGATCTTCGAAGGGGAGGCCGTTTCGCTAGCGGCCGTGAATATTACGGACGAGGAGCTGAAACGGCTGGAAGAGGCCTTGGCCGAGATGCGTCGGGAGGATGGCACGTTCGACGATTGGGAGTCGGCCGTCGCGGCTTTCCACATGACCATCGCGCACGCGACCCGCAATGTCGCTGTGGAACGCGGGGTGCGCGACCTGTGGGACATGCGCTCACGCTCGCCCGAGTGCCGGCGGATGCTTGAGGAAGCGCGCAACCACAACTTTCGCTACAGCCTGGACCAGCACGCGGCAATTCTCACCGCCCTGAAGGCGCGCGATCCGGTGCGGGCACGGGCCGCCGTTCGCATGCATCTCGAAGGCTCCGTCGAACACGTGCTGATGGCGCTTGAGGAGCGCGCCGTCGCGGAAGCGCGGGCGCGCGTCGCGGAGATGCGTTCCCAGTACTTCGCGGGGCGGTGAACAGGAGGTCTGCGAAAACGGGAGCCAGACAGCAAAAAACCCAGCGTTTCCGCTGGGCCTTGCTTGCTCACCCGAAGGTGAAATGGTCGGGGAGAGAGGATTCGAACCTCCGGCCCCTGCCTCCCGAAGACAGTGCTCTACCAGGCTGAGCTACTCCCCGACCGGAGGGCGTTCCGAAGACCGCCCTGGGCAGGAGCGCGCCTATATAGGGGGACTTTGGGGGTGGCAAGGGGGCTGAGCAAAAAAGTTCGCCGCCAGCAGAACGGGGCGGCTCTCGCCGGCAGGGCGCTCTCGGGCTTCAACTTTCGGCGCAAGGCCGATAAGCCCGTGCTCATGACGACGACACCGCTCAACGCCGCTTCGACCACCGTGCCGCACTGGGAATGGCAGTATCTCGACCTGATGCGCCACATCTGGGAACACGGAGATGAGCGCGTGGACCGCACAGGCGTCGGCACGCGATCGATTATGGGCGCGACGATCCGGTTCGACCTGTCCGGCGGCGCCATGCCGCTGCTTACCACCAAGCGCGTCTACTGGAAGACCGCCACGCGCGAGATGCTCTGGTTCCTGACAGGCGATACCAATATCCGCCAGCTCTGCGCGCAGGGCGTGGAGATTTGGACGGACTGGCCGCTCGACCGCTACCGCCGGGAAACGGGCGAGGACATCAGCCGTCCCGATTTCTCCGCCCGGATCGTGGCCGACGCGGCTTTTGCTGCGGCCTGGGGCGACCTCGGACCGGTGTACGGGAAGCAGTGGGTCGACTGGGCCACGTACGAGCCGGTGCAGGATGGTCTGTTCCGGCGGGGGCCGGGCGTGAACCAAGTCGCGCAGGTGATCGACAGCCTGCGCAGCAACCCGGGTAGCCGCCGGCACATCATCGAAGGGTGGAACGTCGCCGAACTGGACGCCATGGCGCTGCCCCCGTGCCACAAGACCTACCAGTTCCACGTCGCGGGCGGACGGCTCTCCTGCCTCCTCTATCAGCGCAGCTGTGACCTTGGTCTGGGCTTTGCCTTCAACATGTGGTCGCTCGCGCTTCTCACGCGCATGATGGCGCAGCAATGCAACCTTGAACCGGGGGAAGTCGTTTGGACGGGCGGTGATGTCCATCTATACCTCAACCATGCGGCGCTGGTGGAAGAGCAGCTCACACGGCGGCCGGAAGGGGGCGCCAGGATGACAATCCTGCGGCAGCCCGAGTCGATCTTCGGCTACCGCATCGAGGACTTCGAAGTAACGGATTACGCACCCCAGGCTCATATCGCGGCACCGGTGGCGGTCTGATTGACATTACCAAGGTTTGAAATATTATGACTTAACCGTAGAATTTTGCTTCTCAAGGTTCTGACGGCCCGACCTTGGCGGGAGAGTGTCAAATGGCCGAGAATACGGCACGGAAAGGCGGCAACCTGCCGCCGCTTGAACTTTACGTCCCGGAGCCGCGTTACCGGCCCGGAGACCTTGTGGATTACTCGCACCTTCCGGTGCCCCCGGCCGGCCAGCTGTCGCGACCGGACGAGAATTGCCCGGCCAGCGACACCTGGCCGATGACCACCGACATGATCCGCGTCCTCGACGAGGAGGATCAGGCGGTAGGCCCGTGGAATCCCGGCCTCGATCCCGAGACGTTGCGGCGGATGCTGAGGAACATGGCGCTGACCCGCGCCTTCGATGACCGGATGTATCGCGGTCAGAGGCAGGGCAAGACCAGCTTCTACATGAAGTGTACGGGCGAGGAGGCGATCTCCGTCGCTCACGCCCAGGCGCTGGCGCAAGACGACATGGTGTTCCCGACTTATCGCCAGCAGGGGGTTCTCATCTCCCGAGGCTATCCGCTGGTGGAGATGGTCAACCAGATCTACTCGAATCGCGGCGACGCCCTGAAGGGGCGTCAGCTTCCGATCATGTATTCGTCGCGCGACTACGGGTTCTTTACCATCTCCGGCAATCTGGCGACGCAGTTCCCACAGGCCGTGGGCTGGGCCATGGCGAGCGCCATCAAGGGCGATACGCGCATCGCCTCGGCCTTCGTTGGGGAAGGGTCGAGCGCCGAGGGTGACTTCCACGCGGCCATGACATTCGCGGCCGTCTACAACGCGCCGGTCGTTCTCAATGTCGTCAACAACCAGTGGGCGATCTCCAGCTTTTCGGGCTTTGCCGGGGCTGAACGGACGACATTCGCCGCCCGAGCGGTTGGCTATGGCATTGCCGGTCTTCGCGTGGACGGGAACGACGCGCTGGCGGTCTACGCCGCCTCGCAATGGGCGGTGGACCGTGCCCGCGCGAACCAGGGCCCGACGCTGATCGAGCATTTCACCTATCGCGCAGAAGGGCATTCCACTTCCGACGATCCCAGCGCGTACCGCTCTGCGCAGGAGCGCGAGGAATGGCCGCTGGGCGATCCCATAATGCGCCTGAAGAAGCACCTGATCGCGCTTGGCGAGTGGTCGGAAGAGCAGCAGGACGCCATGGACCGCGAGCTGGTCGAGCACGTGAAGGCGGCCACAAAGGAGGCCGAGAAGAACGGCGTGCTGGGCCATGGTCTCCATCATCCGTTCCACACCATGTTCGAGGACGTGTTCGAGGAGCTTCCCTGGCATCTCGAGGAGCAGGCCGCCCAGGCCATCCGCGAGCGGCAGATAAAATGGCCCGAGTGGAAGGAGGAGGGCGATGTCTGAGAAAAACCCCATGAACATGCCCGAAACCCTGACTGACGCGCCCGCGCGCGAAATGAACATGATCGAGGCCATCAACGATGCTCTCGACATCATGATGGAGCGCGATCCGGACATCGTCATCCTGGGCGAGGACGTCGGCTATTTCGGCGGCGTGTTCCGCGCGACGGCGGGCCTGCAGAAGAAATTCGGTCGCAACCGCGTGTTCGATTCGCCCATCAACGAGTGCGGCATCATCGGCGCGGCGGTGGGCATGGCGGCCTACGGCCTTCGCCCGGTGCCCGAGATCCAGTTCGCGGACTACATCTACCCGGGCCTGGACCAGCTGATCAGCGAAGCGGCGCGCATGCGCTACCGCTCGGCGGGACAGTTCACCGCGCCGATCACGGTACGGTCGCCCTTCGGCGGCGGCATCTTCGGCGGGCAGACCCACAGTCAAAGCCCGGAGGCGCTGTTCACGCACGTGGCGGGTATCAAGACGGTGATCCCGGCCACGCCCTACGATGCCAAGGGCCTTCTGATCGCAGCGATCGAGGACAACGACCCTGTCATCGTCTTCGAGCCCAAGCGCATCTACAACGGGCCTTTCGACGGGTACTACGACAAGCCGTCGCGCACCTGGAAAGGCCATCCCGGTGGCCTCGTTCCCGAGGGCTATTACCGCACCCCTCTCGGCAAGGCGCGCATTGTGCGGGAAGGGTCGGCGCTGACGGTCCTCGCCTATGGCACGATGATCCATGTGGCCGAGGCGGTCCTGGCGGAGAAGGGGGTCGACGCCGAGATCATCGACCTGCGCACCCTTGTCCCGCTCGACATCGAGACTGTGGAAAAGTCCGTGGAGAAGACGGGGAAATGCCTGGTGATACACGAGGCTACCCGCACCTCCGGTTTCGGCGCCGAACTCGTCACGCTGGTGCAGGAGCGTTGCTTCTATCACCTCGAAGCGCCTGTCGAGCGCGTCACCGGCTTCGACACTCCGTATCCCCACAGCCTTGAGTGGGCCTATTTCCCTGGTCCCGTCCGCATTGGCGAGGCGGTGGACCGGCTCTTGAAGGATTGATTGCATGGGACGCTATATCTTCAGGCTCCCCGACATCGGTGAGGGCATTGCCGAGGCCGAGATTGTCGCCTGGCACGTGAAAGTCGGCGACACGGTCGAGGAAGACGGCCGCCTTGCGGACATGATGACCGACAAGGCCACGGTCGAAATGGAAAGCCCCGTGTCGGGCACCGTCGTCGAAGTCGCTGGCATGGCGGGTGATGTCATTGCAATCGGCTCGCCTCTCGTCGTCATCGAGGTGGAAGGCAGCGGCAACGAGGAGGGCAAGGCGCCTGCGCCCAAGGCGGAAGCGGTTGCGGAGCGGATCGAGGCCGAGACGTCGGATGCCGGCGATGTGGACCGCGCTGCCGCTGCGGCACCGGACTCTGCCGCCAAGCCGCCCGCCGACCTTGCGCCCGAACCTGTCGCCGCCAGGGAGACTACGGAGACGGCGGAGGGCAGGAGCAGTGCCGCCAAGGTGCAGGCCAGCCCCGCCGTACGCAAGCGCGCGCAGGATCTCGGAATCGACCTCGCCGAAGTGCGGTCGGCCGAGGATGGCCGCGTGCGTCATGGCGATCTGGACGCGTTCCTCTCTTACAACACCGGGGGAGGCTTCCGTGCTGCAGCCAGCCGCGGCAAGGACGAGCAGGTCCGCGTCATCGGTCTTCGCCGCCGCATCGCGGAGAACATGGCTGCGTCGAAGCGCAACATCCCGCACTTCACCTATGTCGAGGAATTCGACGTGACGGCGCTGGAGGAAACGCGTGCCCAGCTGAACGCCGGGCGTGGCGAGCGGCCGAAGCTGACGATGCTGCCGTTCCTGATCACCGCCATCTGCAGGCTGCTTCCGCGGTATCCGATGCTGAACGCGCACTACGACGATCAGGTCGGCGTGGTGACGCGCCACGGTGCGGTGCATCTCGGCATGGCGGCGCAGACGCCCGCCGGGCTCATGGTTCCGGTGATCCGCGACGCACAGGACCGCAACCTGTGGCAGCTGGCGACCGAGATCGCCCGTCTTGCCAATGCGGCGCGCGATGGTTCGGCCAAGTCGTCCGAACTGTCCGGCTCGACGATCACCGTCACCTCACTAGGCCCCATGGGCGGCGTGGCGACCACGCCCGTCATCAACCGGCCGGAGGTCGCGATCATCGGCCCTAACCGGATCGTGGAGCGGCCTATGTTCGTCAAGGGCGCGGACGGCGTCGAGCGGATCGAGAAGCGCAAGCTCATGAACATCTCGATCAGCTGCGACCATCGGGTCGTCGATGGCTGGGACGCAGCCAGCTTCGCACAGGACCTGAAGACGCTTATAGAGGCTCCCGCGCTCATTCTTGCAGGATAAGTTACGACTTGAGATCGGGCGGGATCCGCGTGTGGACGAATACATCGTCGCCGCGGCGGATTTCGCCCGTCCGATTCTCGGACACCTGGGCGGCATCGCTCACGCCGCGCTGCCCGATGCAGAGGAGACTGTGAAGTGGGTATGCCGCACTTCACCGTCGCCGGCAGAAATGTGGCGGACGTGGCCCCGTTCACGGCGCACTGCACGTTCGTCATCCACGGCGAAGATCAGCAGGGCGAGGCCCTAGGGCGCGTGGACAAATTCGGACGGTCTGGAAACGCCCCAAGGCGGACGCTCATCTAGACATTTTGGCTACCCGAGAGTGGACGTCACCTAGTGCTCGGCAAATTATGTTGGGATAAATTCATTCCTTGATAATGGTGCAGGCAGTTGAACCCGGTAGGGCCGCCCAGTGAACCTCCATACGAATATATGAAATCCACAAATTGGGCGACTGTCTTGTCACCTTTCATAATGAAAAGGTCGTCGCGCAATATTTGATTCTTAGCGGAAGGCCGGAAATATGTCCGACCTTTTCCAAATGAAACCGTAAATTCGCCTACTCCAACGTAGTAAGTCCGGCCCGTCATAGGAGGTACTTGCGCCGCCTCATTCCGATAAGCAGTCTGAGCTTCGGACCGAAACTGCTGCCAGAGAAGTTCATCGTGCACGATGATTTTGACGTTCTCTCTGCATTTTTGCTCGTGCTCCTCTACGAGGTCTGAAGTTGCGACAACGGCTACTCCCACAAAGATTAAGGCAACAACGAGCAATATGAAAATTTTGGCTCGGGACATTTAGATACGCTAAACGACGCTACCGCCCGATATCAAGTATCTGACACCGCAATGCAGACATTCCTCTTCCCACCCATCCCGGCCATTCGGCGAGCCGAATTTGTCCACGCTGCCTTAGGCCAGTTCGGCCACGTGCGAACCGGGTCCGATCTGCCATCGAAGCGGAACTGCGCGACAGACTCGCGGGGCGGCAAGGGCGTGGATCCCTTCAGGCGGCCTACGCCCGTCGCGTGCTCCAAAGCCCGATATTCCTATTCCGGAGAACTTCGCCGCCTTGGCCAAATTCGGGTGCACAGCGAACGCTCGACGGCTTCGCTCCTTCGCACAGACGCGATGTCCTGAAATGGATCGCCGGGCCAGGACGGCGGTCCCGGTGGAGACCGATCGCACGGTTGTCGAGTGGCTGTCAGCGGGCAAGCGGCGCAACTGGGAGTACGAGAGAGCCCGACCATCGGTTTCGTGTGTGAGAGGCCTGCTGCCGGAATGCCTTGCCTGGGGAGGAATACTCCGGTTCACCCTCTGAAAAGACGGCCGAATTTTGCTTTTTCAGAAAAAATCGAAAAGCGCTTCGCAAAGCCGTTGACAGCCCTGCGAGGCTGGCCTAGTGGCGGCGCTCCCAAGCGGACGCAACCGCAAGAACGCGGGTGTAGCTCAGTTGGTTAGAGTGCCGGCCTGTCACGCCGGAGGTCGCGGGTTCGAGCCCCGTCACTCGCGCCACTTGGGAAAAATACCGGCTGCTTGGGCAGTCGGGCCGGGAAACCGGTAAACATGATATCGCTGCGCGGGTGTAGCTCAGTTGGTTAGAGTGCCGGCCTGTCACGCCGGAGGTCGCGGGTTCGAGCCCCGTCACTCGCGCCACTTCTTCTTGAAGTGGTCCCACAGCGATTGAGATGAAAAGGCCGGGCTTTGCCCGGCCTTTTTCGTATCTGCACGTCTGGCTTTTCGAAGTCTGCCTCTATTCGGCGGCGGCGGGGGCGCTCCAGCGTCCGGTTTCCATCCAGATCAGGAAGCGCTTGAGAGGGAGCAGCCAGATCACGCCAAAGAAGATGTAGACGGGGGTCTGCGCCAGTGCGTGCCAGGTGCCGATCAGCGGCGGGACGAACGTGGCGACGGCGATCGAATAGATGCCCAGCGCGAGGACCAGCAGGAGCACCCCGAACGGAATTCGCCATGTGGGTGCTTCGCGCATTGCAGGGCCCTCTCTGTCTCTCAATCGTGTGCTTTGTATATCCGTGTCGGAGTGACCACGGCTGCCAGAGGCTGGTCGTGTGCTTCGACAGGCAGTTCCTCGGCCAACTGGCAGTCCCATGCAAGTCCGATCGCGATGGCGTCCGGATTTGCCGCGAGCCAGCGGTCATAATGCCCGCCGCCCTGTCCGAGCCTGTGGCAGTCGGCGGTGAAGGCCACGAGCGGGACGATGACCGCGTCGGGAATGACACGCTCTTCGGGGCTGGAAGGCTGGAGCGTCCGCCACGGGCCGACCTCCAGGGCCTCATCATCCCACGGATTGCTCCAGGTGCGAAACTCCATCGCAGCATCCCGCGCGGCAAAGAAGGGCAGGGCAATGCGCCGGCCGTTCTCAGACAGCCACCGCGCCCAGCCCAACGCGGGCGCCTCGGCCCCTGCCGGATGATAGAGGCCGACAGTCGACCCCTCGGGCAGCATCGTCGCGATCGGCGCGGGCGGGCGATTGAGGATCAGGGCGCGCAGCGTCTGCGGCAGCGCCTTCACATGCTCGCTCCTAAGCTGCCGGAAGTGCTGGCGCAGCGCGGCCTTTGCCGCGGCCGCATCACCGGCGCGCGCCTCGCCGGTTGCCGGATCGATGGGGGGTGACGGGTCCACCATGGGTCGTTTTCCTAGAAATCCTCTGACGCCTCGACGTCAGGTGGGAACCATGTGCATCGGACCAGGATCCGGGCAGGGACAGCTCCCAATGGATTGCTTATAGCCTCAGGGATGTTCGAACGGCTCGTGCCGGGCAGATCCCGTCGAAACCTAGTTAGGCGTTCGGCGCGTCACTCTCAAGAAGGTCGGCAAGATTTTCAACACGCGCGGCAAGCGCGGCCAGGCGTTCTCCCACTTCATCGGGGATGGCGCTGACAGCGGGGCGAACGCGCAGTTCGTGGAGTTCGTCGGCCAGCATGAGCGCCGCGAACAGCAGCATGCGCGATTCGGTCTGTCCGACAGCGCCGGCAGCAGCAACCTTGGCGTCCACGACCTCGCCGAGCCGCCGGATATGGCCTTCCTCGCCGTCGGAGCAGGCCAGGGTGAACTCGCGAGAGCCGATGGAAAGCGTGACGTTGCCCATCAGCCGCGCCCTTCCAGAAGCTGGTCGAGCCCGGCAAGCGAACGCGCGACGCTCTGCTTGAGATCGTCGTGACGGCGGCGCAGGTCTTCGTCGCGACCGAAATTGCTCGACGCGGCTGCCTCGATCCGCGCCAGGGCGGCGTCGATCCGGTCGAGCGCCAGCAGGGCAGGGGCCTTTTCCATGGTTCAGCGCTGGCTGCATTGTGGTCGCCAGGCAAGCAGTTGAGCCGCGTTGTTCACAACCTTTTGGGCAAGCATCGCGCCACAAGTGCGCCGAGCGCGACGATCTGACCTCGAAAGCATGGTCGACCGGGCGCGAACGGGTACGATTCAGGGCGTCAGCCACGCGAATAGGGGAGCCGAACTTGACGGGAGGCGACCTCTCCCTAAAGGGGTTCGCAAAGTACGAATCGCCCTGCATTCCCGCGTACCCGGAGTTTTTCAATGACCCTCGCTTCCGACCGCCTTGCGCCGATGGCCAACGCCATTCGGGCGCTGTCGATGGATGCGGTTCAGGCCGCCAACAGCGGTCACCCCGGCATGCCCATGGGCATGGCCGATGTTGCAACGGTGCTCTTCGCGAAGTTCCTGAAGTTCGATCCCTCGCAGCCCAAGTGGGCGGACCGGGACCGCTTCGTGCTCTCCGCCGGCCACGGGTCGATGCTCATCTACTCGCTGCTGCACCTCTCAGGGTACGCCAGCCCGACGCTGGACGACATCCGCAACTTCCGCCAGCTGGGCTCTGTCTGCGCCGGTCACCCCGAGAATTTCCTGATCGAAGCCGTCGAATGCACGACCGGTCCGCTGGGGCAGGGCGTGGCGATGGCCGTGGGCATGGCCATGGCCGAGCGTCATCTCGCTGCCACCTTCGGGGACGATCTGGTGGATCACAACACCTGGGTGATCGCGGGTGACGGCTGCCTCATGGAAGGCGTCAACCACGAAGCGGTCGGTCTTGCCGGTACGCTGAAGCTGGGCCGCCTCAAGGTTCTGTGGGACGACAACAAGATCACGATCGACGGCGACGCTTCGCTCTCGACCTCCGAGGACATCCCCGCGCGCTACCGTGCGTCCGGCTGGGACGTGTTCGAGTGCGATGGCCACGATTTCGCCGACATCGAGCGGGCGCTCGGCCAGGCTGCGGCTTCCGACAAGCCGACGCTGGTGGCGTGCCGCACGGTCATCGGCAAGGGCGCGCCCAACAAGCAGGGCGGCCATGATGTCCATGGCGCGCCGCTTGGCGACGCCGAGATCGCCGCAGCACGCAGTCACCTTGGCTGGACCTCGGCTCCGTTCGAGATCCCGGCCGAAGTGCTGGCCGACTGGCGCTCGCTGGGCGAACGGGGTGCGAAGCTCCGGGCCGAGTGGGAGGCGCGGCTTTCTGCATCGGACAAGGCAGCGGAATTCACGCGTCGCATGAACGGCGAGTTGCCCTCCGGTGACGAGGCTGCAAAGGCCTTCGCGGGTTGGCTTGAGGGCGAAAGCAACGTCGCGACCCGCAAGGCGTCGGAAAACGTGTTGAACGTCCTGGCACCGCTGGTGCCGGACATGGTGGGTGGCTCGGCTGACCTCACCGGTTCGAACAACACCAAGGCGAAATGCCAGGCGCCGTTCACGGCGGAAGACTACGCGGGCCGCTACGTCTACTACGGCATCCGCGAGTTCGGCATGTCCGCCGCGATGAACGGCATGGCGCTGCACGGCGGCGTCATTCCTTACGGCGGCACGTTCCTGATCTTCTCGGACTACGCCCGCAACGCCATCCGCATGTCGGCGCTGCAGCAGACCCGCGTGATCTACGTCCTCACGCACGATTCGATCGGTCTCGGCGAAGACGGACCGACGCACCAGCCGGTGGAAACGGTCATGTCGCTGCGCCTCATCCCTAATCTCAACGTCTTCCGTCCGGCGGACGTCATCGAGACCGCCGAGTGCTGGCAGCTTGCGCTGGAATCGGCGGAAACGCCCTCCGTCCTGGCGCTCACGCGTCAGAACCTGCCGCAGCTACGCACCTCGGGCGACATGCTCTCGGCTCGCGGCGCCTACACCCTTCGCCGGGCAAAGGGGGATCGCAAGGTCATCCTCATCGCCACGGGCTCCGAAGTGGAGCTGGCGGTCAAGGTGCGCGACGCCCTTGAAGCGCAGGGTATCGGCGCGGATGTCGTCTCGATGCCGTGCATGGAGCTGTTCGAGGCGCAGGACTCCGCTTACAAGCACGAAATCCTTCCCAACGATCCGTCGATCCTGCGCGTCTCGATCGAGGCGGGGGTCACGCACGGGTGGGAACGCTTCACTGCATTCAGCCGCAATGGCGGCCTGAACATTGGCCTGGACCGCTTCGGCGCGTCGGCCCCGGCCAAGGTCCTTTTCGAACGCTTCGGCTTCACGGTCGATGCCATCGTTCCCAAGATCATGGACCAGCTCAGCGCTTAAGTAGGAGGAGATATACATGGCGACCAAGGTTGCGATCAACGGTTTCGGACGTATCGGGCGTAATGTTGCCCGTGCCATTCTCGAGCGGACCGACCATGACCTCGAACTGGTTTCGATCAACGACCTCGCGAGCGCCAAGGCGAACGCTCTCCTCTTCAAGCGCGACAGCGTGCACGGCGCCTTCGCCGGCACCGTCGAAGTCGATGGTGACGACCTGATCGTCAACGGCAAGCGCATCAAGGTCACTGCCGAGCGCGATCCGGCGAACCTGCCGCATGCGGCCAACGGCATCGACATCGCGCTGGAGTGCACCGGCTTCTTCACCGACAAGGCTTCCGCCTCGAAGCATATCGAAGCCGGCGCCAAGCGCGTACTGATCTCGGCTCCGGCCAAGAACGTCGATCTGACAGTCGTCTACGGCGTCAACCACGACCAGCTCACCGCCGAGCACACCGTCGTGTCAAACGCTTCGTGCACCACCAACTGCCTGGCGCCTTTCGCCAAGGTCCTGCACGAGAAGATCGGCATCGAGCGCGGTCTGATGACCACGATCCACTCGTATACCAACGACCAGAAGATCCTCGACCAGATCCACTCCGATCCGCGTCGCGCGCGCGCTGCCGCGATGAACATGATCCCGACCAGCACCGGTGCCGCCGTTGCCGTCGGCCTCGTTCTTCCCGACCTCAAGGGCAAGCTCGACGGTTCGTCGATCCGCGTTCCCACCCCGAACGTCTCGGTCGTCGACCTGACCTTCGTGCCCTCGCGCGACACCACCGCCGAGGAAGTCAACGCACTGCTCAAGGCGGCTGCGGAAGGCGAACTCAAGGGCGTGCTCGGCTACACCGAAGAGCCGCTCGTATCGATCGACTTCAACCACGATTCGCACTCGTCCACCATCGACAGCCTGGAAACGGCCGTGCTCGAAGGCAAGCTGGTGCGCGTACTCTCGTGGTACGACAATGAGTGGGGCTTCTCCAACCGCATGGTCGACACGGCTGGCGTCATGGGCGGCCTGCTGTAAAACCTGCGATGGTGACGGGGCGCCTCATCGGCATCGCGCGGCGCAGACGTTCGCGTGCACCGATGGAGGATATGCGGTCCGTCACCGTAACTGCCGCCGCGGGAGTCCAGGGGGACTTTCGCGGCGCGGTGCGTCCGGGGCGCGCGCCGCGCCGGCAGATCTCCCTCATGGAGATCGAGAGCTGGGAGGCGGCGCTCGATGAGCTGAACGTGTCGGATCTCTTCGGAGAGCGTCCTTCGTGGCATTCGCGTCGTGCGAACCTGCTGGTCGAAGGGCTGCGTTTTCCGCGGCAGGCCGGTTACGTGGTGGCCATTGGCCCGACTCTGCGCATCGGAATAACCATGGAATGCGATCCGTGCAGCCGCATGGAGAATGTGGTGCCGGGCCTCGAAGGCGCGCTCATGCCGGACTGGCGGGGCGGCGTGCTGGGTACGGTGCTTGAGGACGGCGCTATCGCCGTGGGCGACGAGATAAGGATCGAGAGATGACCGCGTTCAAGACCCTTGATGACCTTGGTGACGTGACAGGGAAGGTGGCGCTCGTGCGTGTTGACCTCAACCTGCCCATGCAGGACGGGGCGGTAACGGACGACACCCGCATCCGTGCGGCGGCGCCCACCATTCTCGAACTGAGCGAAAAGGGCGCGAAGGTCCTGCTGCTGGCGCACTTCGGCCGCCCCAAGGGGGAGCGCGTGTCCACGCAGTCGCTTTCGATGGTGGTCGGAGCGGTCGAAAAGACGCTCGGCAAGGAAGTGATGTTCGTTCCCGAAATTGCGGGTGACGTGGTGAAGCAGGCCGTGGGCATCCTGCGCGCGGGTGACATCGCCATCCTCGAGAACACCCGCTTCTGGAAGGGCGAGGAGAAGAACGATCCGGAACTGGCGAAGGCCATTGCCGCCAATGCCGACTTCTACGTCAACGACGCCTTCTCGGCCGCGCACCGCGCCCATGCCACGACCGAGGGTCTAGCGCACGTCCTGCCCGCCTATGCGGGGCGCTCCATGCAGGCCGAACTCGAAGCGCTCGACAAGGCTCTCGGTGCGCCCGAGAAGCCGGTCGCGGCCGTGGTTGGCGGCGCCAAGGTGTCGTCGAAGCTGGATGTGCTGAAGCACCTCGTTACCCAGGTCGACCACCTGATCATTGGCGGCGGCATGGCCAACACGTTCCTTGCGGCGAAGGGGGTGGATGTGGGCAAGTCGCTTTGCGAGCATGACCTGACCGACACCGCAAACGCGATCCTCGCAACTGCGGACGCTTCGGGCTGCACGGTGCACCTGCCGTACGACGTCGTTGTGTCAAAGGAGTTTGCGGCCAATCCGCCGAGCCTGCGCACCTGCAACGTCCATGAAGTGGCGGCGGACGAAATGATCCTCGATGCAGGCCCGGCGGCAGCGGAAACGCTGGGCGACGTGCTGAAGACCTGCCGCACGCTCGTTTGGAACGGGCCGCTCGGCGCTTTCGAGATGGCACCGTTCGACGCGGCCACCGTCGCGTTGGCGAAGACCGCCGCCGCGCTTACGGCGGAAGGCTCGCTGATCTCCGTTGCCGGCGGTGGCGACACGGTGGCGGCGCTCAACCATGCCGGGGTTGCACAGGACTTCACTTACATCTCGACGGCCGGCGGTGCCTTCCTCGAATGGATGGAAGGCAAGGAGCTGCCCGGCGTCGCGGCGCTGTCTGCCTGATTGCCTCCTGGCCCCCGCCCCACCGTCGGGCGGAAGACCTGAATTGCTCGCTGGCGGCGGAAACTCCTAAGAGGGATTTGCCGCCAGTCGAAGCCCGTCCCGGTGTGGGACGAACGATGACACGAAAGCCTTCGGAAGTGCCCCGCGCATGAACGCCAGTGACCGAGCAGCGCCGCCCTGGCAGGGCCGGTATGTTACCCTTGACGGCATGCGAGGCATTGCGGCGCTCGGCGTGGCGCTTTTTCATTACAACATCTCGCAGGCGCCGCACGGCTATGTCGCGGTTGACTTCTTCTTCGCGCTGTCGGGCTTTGTGTTGTGCCGCACGTATCTGCCGCGCTGGCGCACCGGACTGACGAGCGTGCAATTCATGAAGCAGCGCGTCGTGCGGCTTTATCCGCTGTTCCTGGCGGGGATCGTCATCACCACGCTATCCGCCGTCTCGAACCGGTGGACGGGCAGGGGCGATATCTTCAGCTATGAGAAGATCGCGAGCTCGCTGCCCTTCAACGCGCTGATGCTGCCTTCACCGTTCACGCACACCCTTTTCCCTCTGAACGTGCCGGCGTGGTCCCTGTTCTTCGAACTTGTGGCCAGCCTGGCGCTGGTCCTTGTCCTGTTCCGGCTGCCCCGGAAGGGGCAGGTGGCGGTGGCGGCGGCGTCCGCCTGCATCTTCGTTCCCGCCGTGCTGGCGAATGATGGCGGCAACATCGGTCCGCTCTGGAGCCAGCTTGGCATTTCACTGGTGCGTACGGCCATGTCCTTCACGGCCGGGGTTCTGCTCGCCCAACTGCCCGCCAAGGACATCCGTCACCCGGGATGGCTCGGCGTGTTCTGCCTCTTCGCCATAGTCACGATGCTCGTGGCGAATCCGCAGGCCATCCCGAAGGCGTGGTACGACCTTGCCTGCAGCCTGTTCGTGGCTCCCGCGCTGGTCTGGCTCGGATCGCGCGGAGAGCCGTCGCGGGTGCTGGTGCCCGTCGCGTGGTTCCTGGGAGAGGTGTCCTATGCAGTCTACGCGGTCCATTGGGGACTGATGGAGCCGCTTCGCTGGTTCAAGGATGATCTCGGCTGGAACCCTGCGCTCATGGGAGCGCTATACCTTTCCGCATGCGTGGGGCTGGGGTGGTTGTGTGTACGCTACATCGACATTCCGCTTCGCCGTCGTCTCAACATTCTGCTGCACGCCCGGGCACGCCACGTGCCCCCGCGCAGCGTACCGAATTAACGGATGCCTCAGTTGCGAACGAGGGGAGCGCAGCGTAGGCTAAGATCAAGTTACCGAACACCTCAGGAGGAGAAACCATGCAGTATTCGGAAATGACCGCCAAAATGGCCGCCGGTAACGGTTTTATCGCGGCGCTGGATCAGAGCGGCGGTTCTACGCCCAAGGCGCTCAAGGGCTACGGGATCGAAGAAGGCGCCTGGTCGAACGAGGAGGAAATGTTCGGCCTGATCCACGAAATGCGCGCCCGCATTATTTCGTCGGACGCGTTCACCGGTGAAAAGGTCATTGGTGCGATCCTGTTTGAGCGCACCATGGACGGCACCGTCAACGGCGTGCCCACCCCGCAGGCGCTGATCGCCAAGGGCGTGGTCCCGTTCATCAAGATCGACAAGGGCCTTGAGGATGAAGTGAACGGCGTGCAGCTGATGAAGCCGATGCCGACGCTGGACGAACTGCTCACCCGTTCGAAGGCGCTGGGTGTCTACGGCACGAAGGAGCGTTCGCTCATCAACTCCGCCAACGCCGAAGGCATCGCTGCCGTCGTCAAGCAGCAGTTCGAGGTCGGCAAGCAGGTGCTCTCGCACGGCATGATGCCGATGATCGAGCCGGAAGTGAACATCAAGAGCGAAACTCGCGCTGAGTGTGACACGATCCTCCTGGCCGAGATCCTGAAGAACCTCGACGCGCTGCCCGAGGGGCAGCAGGTCATGCTGAAGCTGTCGCTGCCGGTCGTTCCGGGCACTTTCGATCCCTTGGTCGAGCATCCGAAGGTGCTGCGCGTCGTCGCCCTCTCGGGCGGCTACTCGCGTGCGGAAGCGTGCGTTGAACTGTCGAGGAACAAGGGGATCATCGCGAGCTTCAGCCGGGCCCTGCTGTCGGACCTGCGCTCGCAGATGAGCGATGCGGAATTCGACGCAGCTCTGGGCGAAGCCATCGCCGAGATCCACAAGGGTTCGACGCAGAAGGCCGAAGCGGCAGCTGCCGTCTAATCTTCACGAACCTTCGTCAGTGAGGGCGGCATCCGAGCGGGTGCCGCCTTTGCTATGTTCAGTATCCGCCCACGAAGCGGAAGCCGAACCGGTAGGCGGCCGGATCGATGGCGCCGCTGCCGCTGCCCGTCATCTTGTCGGGGCTGGTCCGGACCAGTTCCAGCGTGCCGTCAGCCACCCGCGCCGGCTTGCCGGACGTCAGTTCCAGTTCGCCGCCGGTCCCGGTCTCGATGCGGATCCGCAACCGGACCTGTCCGGCCCAGACGCAGCGTGCGTTCATCGGGCAGCGGCTGTCCTCCAGCACCTGCAGCGGGGTGAGGCGCGGACCATCGACGGCGACGGTCTGGCCGAGTGCCGCGTATATGAGCCTGTCCTGCACGGCAGGCGGTGGGACAGGGTTGTAATCGGCCGGCGGTGTATAGACAGGAGCGGGCGTGTAGGCGGGCACAGGCTGCGCTACCGGTGCGGCTCCGATGCGCGACGGGTCCGCAGGAGGAATAAGCGTGCAGCCGGCAAGGGCGAGCGCAGGGGCGAGAAGAAGGCCGGTCGTTTTCATTGAGCCGAGGATGTGCATTGCTCCCTGAACAGTTTTCGAATGCCGGTGTTACCGTGCGGCCTGCAGCATTGCCAGTAGAGCGCCCCGAAGGAATTCCGAAGGCGTGATCCAGCCGTGTCGTCGTGAGGGCTTCATGATGCTGTCCTGCCAACGAGGTCTTTTCCTGTCCGCCGCGAAGCGGTAGGGCCGACGCCATGACAGACGAAGCCGAGATCCCCCGCGAGCCCACGCAGCTTTACCTGATTTCGCCGTTGGACGTCGGCGGCGGCTTTCCCGATCGTCTTGCACGCGCGCTCGATGCCGCAGAAGTGGCGGCGTTCCAGTTTCGGGTGAAGGATCTGGACCAGCATGCCGCAGCCCGGCTGGCAGAACCCCTGCAGAAGATCTGCGCGGATCGGGACGTAGCGTTCATCGTGAACGATTCGATCAGCCTTGCCAAACGGCTCGGCGCGGACGGGGTTCACATCGGGCAAGGCGACGGAACCGTGCAGGAAGCGCGGGAAGCGTTGGGACGCGATGCGCAGATCGGCGTGACCTGCCACGACAGCCGCCATCTTGCTATGGAGGCCGGTGAGGCGGGTGCGGATTACGTCGCGTTCGGTGCATTCTTCCCGACCACCACGAAGGAGACGAAGCACGTCGCCGGGCTTGACCTGCTGGAGTGGTGGCAGTCCATCTTCGAGATCCCCTGTGTCGCCATCGGCGGCGTGACGCCCACGAACTGTGCGGATCTTGCGCGCGCGGGTGCCGACTTCGTCGCCGCTTCAGGGGCGGTGTGGAATGGCGACGAAGAAGCCGCCGTCAAGGCTTTCCACGAGGCCCTGACGGCACTCTGAACCGGGCGGGGAAATGCGGCCGCTCGGCCGGGGTCGGCTGCCAGGCCAACACAGCACATGGCGCTCAGAAGTCAATCTTCGCAATGACTTCTTCGCCGAACTTCTGTGCCTGGTCGAGGTATTCGGCGCGCGTTCGCGTGTAGATCGTCGCCCCTGAACCGTCCACCCCGAGGGACTTGAGGTGGGCGAAGTGGTCAAGCGCCTCCTGCGCGTTCCACCCGGCCTTCACGCTGTAGGTCGAGGACGCGATGACCTGGGGCGGGACGGCGCGGCCTACCTTCTCGCAGTGCTCTGCCATGTAGCCGATGGCGGCGAGGATGTCCTCGTCGCCCTCGAGGTTGGCGGTGCGGGCCGTATCGGTCACGGCCTTTGGCACGAAGAACGGGTGCCATGCGTCGCCCAGTTCCACCGCCCGGCGAAGGGCGCGCTTTGAGTTGCCCCCCACGAGCAGCGGCGGGTGCGGGGTCTGCACGGGCGTGGGCAGCACGCGGTTGCCCAGTGCGGTGTATCCGTTGCCTTCGAAGGTGAAGTCCTTGCCGGTCCAGGCGAGCTTCATCGCCTTCATGTACTCGTCCATGGTGTCGTTGCGGGTGTCGAAGTCCACCCCCAGCGCCTTGTATTCGGCTTTGAGGTAGCCCGCGCCCAGCCCGAGGATCACGCGCCCGCCGGTGAAATGGTCGAGGCTGGAAATCGCCCGCGCGGTGATGAACGGATTGCGATACGGCAGGACGAGGATGTTTGTCTGGAGCCGCAGCGTCGTGGTGGCGGCTCCGAGCATGGAGAGCATCACGAAGGGGTCCTGCGCATAATGCCCGCCGTTGTCGAGCCACCGGGAGGATGGCACCGGATGATCCGTGACGGAACCGGCGAAGAAGCCCGCCTTCTCCACCGCTCTTGCGATTTCGTGCAGCGCCTCCATCGTTCCCCATTCCCGAGGCTGGTCCACATGGTCGAAGGGCAGGCTGGTGCTGAGGGTGAAGGTCATCGCTCTCTCGTTCGTTATTCGGTGACGTCCGGCGGGAGGATCCAGGTGCCGCCGCGATCCCGCACCCAGCCGCTGGATGCCCAGGAGCCGCCGTCCACGGGGATGATGGTCCCTGTGACGTAGCTCGCCATGGACGAGGCAAGGAACACAGCCACGCGGCCGCACTCCTCGTCGATGCCGGCTCGCCCTGCGGGAATGCGCCTGCCGATGCCATCGGCCTGCGCGGTGCTTGGCTGATGCCAGGTGCTTTCATCCACACGTCCGGTGAAATTGCCGCGGGTTCCGGGCGTCACCGTATAGTCCGGTGCGATGGCGTTGACGCGGATACCGTGTTCGGCGAACTCAAGCGCGAAAGTGCGGGTCAGGTTGTTGATGCCGGCCTTACACGCGGCGTAGACGGCATAGCCGGGCGCCGCGCGGCTGGCCTCGATGCTGGTGACGTTCACGATCGCGCCCCCGCGTCCGCCTGCGATCATCACCGGCACCGCCGCCTGGGTGGCTGCAAGGTTGCTGATCAGGTTGAGGTCGACGTGGCGGCGCCAGTTCTTCTCCGTCATGTCCAGGAATCCGCGCCGGGTGACGCCGCCTGCGTTGTTCACGAGGATGTCGAGTCTGCCGAAAGTGTCTGCGGCGCGGGCAACGGCGCTCTGCAGGGCGTCGATATCCATCACATTGCCCGGGATGCACAGCGCCGTGCGGCCGCGTTCCTCCACCATCCGGGCGACCTGTTCGCAGCGCTCGGGAATGGCTTCGATCATGGCGATGTCGGCGCCCATGTCGGCCATGCACAGTGCGATCGCCCGCCCGATACCGCCTCCGCCGCCGGTCACGAAGGCCACTTGGCCGCTCAGGTCGAGGTCGCTTGCCTGCACAGATCCCCCTCCGCCTCCGAACCCTTTTCGGCTTTGTGATCCCACACCTGCGCTAGGCCGAAGGGCTGAACAGACGGCCAGCATCGGCCAAGTCCGAGGGCTCGTCTATGTCTTTCGCCAGCCCGGGCGAGGTGATCGTCACTGCGTTCAGTCGCAGCCGATCCGCCTCTGCCCTATGCCGGGCGGCGCTGCCTGCTCCATAGTGGAAGGCGAAGGCCGCCGCGTGGGGCAGGGGAAGCGAGAGCGCGTTGGTGCCCGTGCCATGGCGATCCGGCGCGATGCCGACGGTGGCTCCGGGGATCGATGCGAGCCGGACCATATCCTCCGGCGCGAGCCTGGGAAGGTCGGCCGCCAGCACGACAAGCCGGTCGGGCGGGTTTACTGCCGCTATGGTGCGGAGGGCGTGCATCAAGGCCGGGTTCAGGCCTCCGCCCGGATCCTCGATCGTGTCCCATCCACCGCGGCGAAGCCCTGTCAGGAGCGTCCGGTCCGCCACGCCTTGCGCCACGCCGACGACATGGCGGAGCATGGCCTCCACCAGTGCGCCCCGCTCACGCGGTGACAGAACAGCGGCGAGGCGCGTCTTGCCCTGGCCCGGCGACTTGGCCGCGATGAGCGCCCATACGGTCACGGGATGGCCGGCGCTTCCGCCAGATTGGTGAAGCGGATACCGGCACCATCCGCCTTGTAGGTCCTGTTCATGTAGATGAGAATGGAGGTCAGCGCTTCCGCAGCGGCCGAGTTGGCGAGAGCACCGCCCGAGAGGCCGCGTAGGCCCATGCCAGGGCAGAGGTCGATCACGGTCTGCCGCGCCGCCACGTCGTCCGAGAAGACGAGCACGTCGCAGTCGATGGGATGGTCGGAATCAAGGTGATGGGCCGAGACGTTGTGGAAGGCCGTCACCAGTCGGATGTCGGCGCCGAGATGCGCCCGCGCCTGCATTGCCGCGCTGCCTTCGGCGGGCAGTTGAACACGCATCACCTTGGGCGGCACGAGCGGGACGGTTGTGTCCACGACGACCGCTTCACCCACCCGGTCACGGATGCCGGCCAGCGTATCGGCCTGGGAGGAATGGGGCACGGTCACGATCACCACGTCCTTGCCTTCGGCCGCATCTGCGTTCGCGGCGAAGCCAGCGGCGCCAAGGTCCTGCGCGGTCGCTTGCGCCTTCTCGGCCGAGCGGGAACCGATGGTGACCTCGTGCCCGGCGCCGACCAAACGACGCGCGATCCCCTTGCCGAGCGCCCCCGTGCCTCCGATGACAGCGATCCTGGCCATGTCCTGAAATCCCTCCCGCGAAATCTTGCCTCAGGCGATTGTCGTCCCGGGCCGCGCACGTACAAGCTTTGTCCGGGAGAACAGAATGAACCTCGTTCCAGAACTATCCGTGCGACCGCTGACCGGGTTGCCCATGTTCGCCGCCGGGCACTCCATTGCGCAAGCGATTTGCGCAGCCCTCGACGCCGAAAGGGACGCCTTACGCGACGGCGATATCTGTGTCGTCGCGCAGAAGATCGTATCCAAGGTGGAAGGCCGCACGGTGGCGCTCGCATCCCTGCAGCCGGGCGCGGAGGCGCAGTGGCTCGCTGAGGCAACCGGTCGGCCAGCGCCGATGGCGCAGGCGATCCTCGACGAAAGTGCCGAGATCCTGCGGCCGCACCCGGCGGCCATCATCGCGCGCCATCGCACCGGGCATGTCCTGGCCAATGCCGGTATCGATGCCAGCAACGTGGAAGGCGCAGACGCGGGCACGGTTCTGCTCTGGCCCGTCGATCCCGATGCGTCGGCGCGGCGCCTGCGGGATGAGCTGCAGGTACGGACGGGCGCCCGGATCGGCGTGGTGATTGCGGACTCCATGGGGCGGGCGTGGCGGATCGGCACGGTCGGCACCGCCATCGGCTGCGCCGGGCTCTCCATGATCGAGGATCGGCGCGGAAGGGGAAGCGATCTTTACGGGCGGACGTTGCAGGCCACCGTGATCGCGGTTGCGGATTCGCTGGCGGCCATGGCGGGCCTCGCCATGGGGGAAGGCGACGAAGGAACCCCTGTGGCGCTGGTCCGGGGTGCATCACGCTGGACCACGCAAGAGGACGGACCGGGCGCCGCAAGCGGGCTGCGACCGATTGAACAGGATATGTTTCGATGACGGGAAAGCACGTTCTGGCGCTTAGTGGTGGCGTCGGCGGGGCGAAGCTGGCGGCTGGCCTTGCGGCGACAGTTTCGCCGCAGGATCTGACACTTGTGGTGAATACCGGTGATGATTTCGAACACCTGGGGCTGACGATCTGCCCTGATATCGACTCCGTCGCTTATGCGCTCGCCGATCTCAACGACACGTCCCGGGGCTGGGGCGTGAAGGACGAGAGCTGGCAGGCCATGGCGATGCTGCGGTCCCTTGGGGAAGCGGACTGGTTCAATCTTGGCGACCGCGACCTGGGAACGCACATCGCGCGCTCCTGGCGTCTGCGGCAGGGCGACAGCCTGTCGCAGATCACCGCCCGACTGACCCGCGCGCTGGGTATCGCGCACGCGATAGTTCCGATGAGCGACGCTCCGGTCCGCACCCAGGTCGGCACGGCCGGAGGGTGGCTCGATTTCCAGCGGTACTTCGTGAAGGAGCAGTGCCGGCCCGTCGCCACGGGGGTCCGTTTCAGCGGCGCATTACGGGCTGCGCCGTCACCGGCCTTTGCCGCCGCGCTCGAGAGCCAGGACCTCGGCGCGATCGTGATTTGCCCCTCGAATCCGTACCTCAGCGTCGATCCGATCCTAAGCCTTCCCGGTGTGTGGGAAGCCCTGCGTCATCGCCGGGTGCCGGTCGTGGCGGTCTCGCCTCTTGTTGGCGGGGCATCGCTGAAGGGGCCGCTGGGCAAGCTGCTCGCAGAACTGGGCAGGCCGGTCTCCAACGCCTCCATAGCCGATCACTACGGCGATCTTCTCGACCACATCATCATAGACAGCGCGGACGCCGCCGATGCAGGGGGCTTGCAGGAGAGGGGCCTTTCAGTCACCGTCACGCCCACAGTCATGTGCGCTGCCGGTGACCGGGAGAGGCTAGCGCGCGTAGCACTGAGCGCAGCCGGTATCGAGACAGGATGACCATGGCACGCGACGACACTGCACTTGTATCGAGGCTGCTCACCACACCGCTGGATGAGCTCATGGCAGAGGCCCGCACGCGCCGCGGGTCGCGGTTCGGCAACTACACCCCCGCCAGGATGACCTATTCCCCGAAAGTCTTCATCCCGCTTACCCGGCTCTGTGCCGACGTCTGCCATTACTGCACCTTCGCAACCACGCCGTCACGCCTTGAAGCGCCTTACCTCAGCGAGGACGAAGTGCTGCAGATCGCACGGGCCGGGGTCGCTGCCGGGTGCAAGGAGGCGCTGTTCACGCTGGGCGATGCGCCGGAGCGGCGCTACGCGGCCGCGCGCGAATGGCTGGCCGAAAGAGGGTTCAGCCGCACGATCGACTACGTGCGGCACTGCGCGGAGCGAGTGCTGCTCGAGACGGGGCTTCTGCCTCACGTTAACGCCGGTGTGCTGGAGGAGGAGGATTGGCGAATGCTGCGCCCGGTCGCCGCTTCGGTCGGGCTGATGCTGGAAAGCACGTCGGAACGCCTGATGGAAAAGGGCATGTGCCATCACGGCTCGCCCGACAAGGCGCCCGAGGTCCGTCTGGCGTCGTTGGCGGCGGCTGGTCGGGCGCGGGTGCCGACGACCAGCGGCGTCCTGATCGGGATCGGCGAACGTCCTGAGGAACGGATGGGTGCCTTGCTGGCCTTGCGGGATCTTCATGAAGAGCACGGGCACCTGCAGGAAGTCATCGTGCAGAACTTCTGTCCCAAGCCCGGCACGAAGATGTCCGGGGCGGCGGAGGCCACGGAAAACGACTTCCTTCGTGTCGTGGCCGCGGCCCGGATCGTCCTGCCGGATACGGTTTCCGTGCAGGCGCCGCCCAATCTCAACGACGAGCGACTGCTGGAACTGATCGAGGCGGGAATAGACGATTGGGGCGGGATCTCGCCCGTCACGCTCGACCACGTCAACCCCGAAGCACCCTGGCCCGAGATCGAGCGACTGGAAGCCGTGTGTGCCCGGGCCGGTCTACCGCTGGTGGAGCGCCTGACCATCTATCCGCGCTTCGTGGAGGAAGGCGGCTGGCTGGATGATAGCCTGCGACCGGCGGTCCTGCGGCTGGCGGATGCCGAGGCACTGGGGCGCGACAGCCGGTGGAGTCCCGGCATCGCCGATCGCGCGCCGGGTACGGTCAAGGCGCCTCTCGGCCGTCGCCACGAGGGGCCGGTGGCCTCGCAATTGCATCGCATCCTCGATCGGGCCGCAAGCGGCACGGGGCTGGATGAAGACCAGATCGCGGCACTGTTCGCCACACGTGGCGCGGCCGCGCAGGCGGTGATCGAAGCGGCGGATGTGCTTCGCGCCGAGGTGCAGGGCGACGATGTTACCTACGTGGTGAATCGCAATATCAACTACACCAATATCTGCACCCACGCCTGTTCCTTCTGCGCCTTCAGCAAGACCAGCAGCAAGGCGGGCTTTCGCGACAAACCCTATGACCTCGATCTGGAGGAGATCGCGGCACGCGCGCGGGAGGCGGTGGCGCGCGGCGCGACCGAGGTATGCCTTCAGGGAGGCATCCATCCCCGCTACACGGGCGAGACCTACCTCTCCATTCTGCGGGCGGTGAAGGACGCTCGTCCCCAACTCCACGTGCACGCCTTCTCCCCGCTGGAAGTGAGCCAGGGGGCGCGAACGCTGGAGATGCCGGTGAGCGATTACCTGTCCATGCTCCGGGACGCGGGCCTGGGTTCGCTGCCGGGGACGGCGGCCGAGATCCTTTGCGACGACATTCGCGAGAGGATCTGCCCGGACAAGCTCACCACGCAGGAGTGGCTCGACGTCGTGGCTTCGGCACATCGCGTAGGCCTGCCGACGACCTCGACCATCATGTTCGGTCACCTCGAAAGCCCGCGCCATTGGGCGAAGCACCTTCTTGCGCTGCGCGACCTCCAACTCGACACCGGCGGGATCACCGAGTTCGTGCCGCTTCCGCTGGTCCACATGGAAGCGCCGTTCTATCGCAAGGGCCAGTGCCGGAAGGGGCCGACCTGGCGGGAGGCGGTCATGATGCATGCCGTCGCCCGGCTCGCGCTGCACGGAGCGATCGGATCGATACAGGTTTCGTGGGTCAAGCTGGGCATGCCGGGCGCGGCGGCGGTGCTGGCGGCAGGAGCCAACGACCTCGGCGGCGTTCTGATGGACGAGAGCATCAGCCGCGCGGCCGGTGCCTCGCACGGGCAACTCGCCGACGTGGCGGACATGCGCGCGGCCGCTGAAAGCGTCGGGCGCCGCCTGCGCCAGCGCACGACGCTTTACAAGGATGTCACCGCCGAAATGGCCTGATGATCGCCTGTGAGCGGCTGCCCCGGCACGCCGGGGCAACCGCTTACATGGCGCGGATGTGCTGCCACATGGGTTCGGGCATCCACGTGTACTCGATGTAGTGTCCGAAGACCTCGCGGGCATCGAGGTAAAGGAATTTCAGCCCGCCCTCGGCTTCAGCCGAAAGGCCGCGCTCCATCGCGACGGGGAACTCCTGCGCATCGACACGGGACCGGAAGTCGGCCCAGTCCGGCACGCGAAAGCAGATGTGGTGGAACCGCAGGGGACCGCCGTTCGACAGACAGTTGGCGTAAAGGCCCACCTCGTCGATTTCGTTCTCGATCAGCTCGTACTGCAGGTCGCCGATCCAGATGAAGCAGATGCGGCCCTTCTGGCGCTTCGGCCCCCCCGGCGTGACGACCGTCTGGTCGACCGGAATGATGACAGGGTCCTTTTCCAGCCCGCGGCCGCGAAAAAGGTCGATACCTGCCTCCAACTCGTCACAGACGTAGGCGTTCTGGTAATGGAGCCCTTCCAGCATCTCAGCCCTCCCGCGCGATGTCGTAGCGCGAGAGATACCGTTCGAAGAGCGGCTCCAGGTCCGCCTTCGAAAGACCGTACTGAGCCAGCTTGTATTCGTGACGACCGAACTTGTCCTGCGGGTTATCGTCCACCCACTGCTGGATGCCCGCCTCGGCCTCGGAGGTCCATTCGTCCCCCAGGGCGGCGTAGACCTTCCTGGTGGCGGCCACCGGATCGCTGACGAGATCGGCGTAATGCACGTCGATGATCTTGTCCTCACCGTACATGTCGCGGAAATCCATGATCCGGTTGGCGTGCTCGGCCGCTTGCCAGGGGTAGTCTTCCTTGAGCCACTCGGCGTCGATCCTGCCCATGTGCGCCATATGGCTGAGCGAGATGATCGAACACAGCGAGCCCGTGGCGGTGAACGGGTCGCGGTGCGTCCAGATGACACGGGCATCGGGGTAGACCTTGAAGATCGTTTCCAGCCACAGCGCATGGCTCGGCTTCTTGACGTTCCAGACGCCGCCCGCGTGGTGCTGCAGCACCTGCAGGAACTTCTTGTGGTACTCGTACGCGCTCGTCATGTCGCAGGAGAAGATGAAGTCCTTGTACAGCGGCAGCTTGCCCTTGGACTCGATCATCAGCGTCTTGAAATCGTGCGCCATGAAGAACACGCACTCGTTCGGATAGATGGCAGAGCCGCGGTAGTACTTGCCCATGGCCGGGTTTGCCGCCAGCGCGGCCTTTTCCTGTGCGAGACGGCTGGTCGCACGGGGATCACTGGTCAGCAGCGCGTTGGACCCCACCGGCGGCACCGGGTCGTCGATCTCCCAGGTGAGGGGCGAACGGCGGGCGGGGTCGGCCGCAAGCAGGTTGGACATTAGCGTGGTGCCGGTGCGCGGCACGCCCATGACAAAGACCGGCCGCTCGACCGGGCGCTCGAGCAACTGGGGATTGTCGCGGAGGTACTGCGACACCTTGAGGCGGCCGCGCAGGTAATGAAGGGTGTCGTTGCGCGCGCGCTCGATGCCGCCGTCGGTCATCCAGCCCCGGTCAATGCCTTCGTTGAACGAGCGCGTGAAAACGTCGAAGCCTTCGCGCCAGCTGTCGTTGTCGAAGCTGTCGATGCCGGTGTCCTTGATCGCCTGCTCGACCAGAGCGTCAGGTACGAGTCGTTCGGCGGCAGTCGTGGCCATGATGCGGTTGTCCTCTCCCATCGGCCTGTGCGGCCGTTCATGAGGGAAGAGTAATCGTCCCTCACACCTGCAAGGCAACGCGCTTGGAGTGCCAGATCCGGACGTTATGTCGATTTCCGGTCAAGACCCGACGGGCTGTTCAAGCGCACGCCCCTGCCGCTGCCGGAAGGTACTGGGGCTTGCTCCGACAGCGCGGCGGAAGGCGAAGGTGAAGCTGGAAGGGGACGAGAAGCCCATGGAAAAGGCGATCGTCTTGACGCTCTCGCCGTCCATGAGGAGTCGCTTGGCCGCCTCCATCCGGCGCTGTTCGATGTAGTCCCCGATCGAACAGGCGCGGCTGACCCGGAAGCCTCGCGTTAACTGCCGGATGGACAGCGAGCAGAGCCTGGCCAGTTCCTCCAGCGAGGGCGCCGCCGAGTAGTCGGCCAGGCGCTCGTCGATCAGCCGCAGGCGCCAGCCGGAAAGGCCGCCGGTCACGGGACGCTCCGCCACCTCCAGGCAATGACGGGCCAGTTCGATGGCCAGCTGGCTGCCAAGCAAGGCCAACATCTTCTGCCAGGCCAGCCCGGGGTGGCGCACCTCGGCCGTGATGCGAAAGAGGAGGGCGCGGATCTGTGCGCTGCCGATGTCGAGCGCGGCGGCGAGGTGCGCGTCGTCCCAGCTGAGGCTCTGGCCCGCAAGATCGTGAACAAGCGCCGCGTCGATCGTACAGATCAGTGATACCTGCCGGCCGGTGCCACCCTTGATGGACAGCTCCTCGCCCGGAGGAATCACGAAGATGTCACCCAGCCGCTCCAGCCGGTGCGGCCCCCAACGGTGCCGATACCCTCCGCGAGACTGCAGCGGACGCGGGGTAAGGCACATGTTGACATGATAGCCCTCTGCAACGGCGTGCCGGGTGTCCGTAGGTGTCGGTATGTCGAAACGCACAAGCTGGGCGCAGATGCCGTCGCTCTCAAGGCGGGCATCCACGCTCATGGAGGGGCGTTGCACTTCGTCAGGCATCATCGGCGTCTTTCCGGCGCAAGGGATCGCTATATGTCCCGAACGCCACGTTCCGACCGTATTTCTATGGCGCTCGGGCTTGCGGGACAACGCCCCGCCCCTGAACATCGCGGCCACGAATGCGCCGCCTGAAGGCGTGAACCGGGATCGAGGGAGAAAGTGATGGCCAAGGGCCTGTTTGACTGCACGGGCAAGGTGACGGTGGTGACCGGAGGCAACGGCGGCATCGGTTTCGGCTTTGCCATGGGTGTGGCCAGGATGGGCAGTGATGTCGCGATCTGGGCCCGCAACGCCGAGAAAAGCGCGAAGGCCAAGGCGGAGCTTGAAGCGGCCGGCGCGGGACGGGTGATCGCTTACCAGGTGGATGTCTCCGAAGAGGCGAACATCGTTGCGGGCTACGATCAGGTGATGGCGGACTTTGGCCGGGTGGACTGCGTGTTCGCCAACTCCGGCGCATCGCCGCGCTACAACTCGGTCTTCGACATGCCGACGGACCACTGGTATGACTTCCAGAAGACCGCGCTGCACGGCGCCTTCTTCACCCTGCGCGAAGGCGCGAGACTGATGAAGGAGCGCGTCGAGGCTGGAGACGAAAGCGGCGGCAGCCTGGTGGCCTGCGGATCGCTCTCGCTCTTTCAGGGACTGCCCGGCAAGATGGAGTATGCCGCATCGAAATCGGCGGTGGCCGCGGCGATCCGCTGTCTCGCCATCGAACTGGCGCCGCTCGGCATCCGCGCCAACGTCGTCGCGCCGGGCCTGATTATCACGCCAATGATGGGCGAAGGCGCGCGGGCGGAAGCGGTCGCGCAGCACTTTGCGCCGACGATACCGATGAAGCGCACCGGTCGGCCCGCGGATTTCGAAGGAATCGGCGCTTACCTGTGCTCGGACGCCAGCAGCTTCATGACCGGTGAGACCATCACCATCGACGGGGGATACATGGTCCGGCCGTGAGGGCGGCGGACCGGCGAGGAGAGAGGCGAATGGAACTGCTCAGGATCCATGGATCGGGTGACGTGCGGCTGGATGCCTACGAGCGCCCGCCCACCGGTCCCAATGATGTCGTCGTCCGGATGAAGTCAGTCGGGATCTGCGGATCGGACCTGTCCTACATCAAGATTGGCGGCATACCGACGCCCGGGACGCTTACGGCGCTCGGTCATGAAGGCGCTGGGGAGGTGATGGAGGTCGGCCCTTCGGTTGAAGGAATCGCGGTGGGAGATGCGGTCGTCGTCAATCCGATGATGACCCCGGGCAACATCGGGTCGGGCGGGCCGGAAGGCGCCTTTACCCAGGAGCTTCTCGTGCGTGAGGCCCGGCTCGGTGAGTCGATCCTGCCCATCCCCGAGGGGATCGACTTCGACGTCGCCGCCATGTGCGAACCGCTTGCGGTGGCCATGCACGGGGTCAACCGGGCCGAGGTCAAGCCGGGCGACAAGGTCGTCGTGTTCGGCTGCGGACCGATCGGGCTTGGCATGGTGCTGTGGCTGATCGACCGTGGCATTACCGACGTCGTTGCGCTCGATCTGGCGGAGGAGCGGCTGGAACGCGCACGCGCTCTTGGTGTGCAGGCCGCGCTTGATCCGACGAAGGTGGATCTGCGCGCGGAACTCGCACGTCTTCATGGCGAGGTGCCGAGTTACGGCCGCGTGGGCGTGGGTACGGACGCCTATATTGACGCCGCGGGTGCGCCCAACATCCTGACCGAGGTCATAATGATGGCCAAGCTTCACGCCCGGCTCGTCATTACGGCGGCGTATATGAAGCCGATTGAATTCCCCGCCGGGCGTATGCTGACCAGCGAGATGACGATCACGACGGCCGTCGGCTACCCGACAGAGATGCCCGAGGTGATCGCTGCCATGCCGCGCCTGAAGGACAAGATCGCCGGCATGATCAGCCACAAGCTACCCTTCAGCGAAGTCATGAAAGGCCTTGAGATCGCCGCCATGCCGCAGTCGGCCAAGGTCATGATCGGGTTTGAGGAGAACTGAAATGAGCGAGGTGAAAGACGCCGGGCCAAAGCTTGCCAATCTGGTGCGTTCGGGTGACGAGCAGACTGCGGCCATTGCCGTGACGGATTTCGTCTTCCAGGCGAACGACATCTCCAATGCCTATCTGGTGACCACCAGCGAAGGCGATGTGATGATCAATACCGGATTTATGGACAACGCCGAGCGGACGAAGCGGCTGCTGGAACCGCATCGCACGGGTCCGCTGGCCTTCATCATCCTGACGCAGAGCCACGCGGATCACTATGGTGGCGTACCCGACTTTGTGGAAGAGGGCACCCAGGTCGTGGGCGGTCCCGGCTTCAATGAAGCGCTTGGCGACATGATGAGGCTTCAGCCCTTCTTCGGTCCCCGCAGCGGAAAGCTGTGGGGGGCCACGCTGAAACGCGGCAATACCCCGAAGGCCGCTCCAGAGGTGAAGCCCGACATTCTTGTCGACCGCCGCCTGACCATGGAACTGGGCGGACGCTGCTTTGAACTGATCTCCACGCCCGAAGGAGAGACGATCGACAGCCTGACCGTCTGGATGCCGCGCGAAAAGATCGCTTTCACCGGAAACCTGTTCGGGCCGGTGTGGCTATCCATGCCCTTTCTCAACACCTTGCGCGGAGACAAGCCGCGACTGGTCCGCAATTACCTGAAGTCCCTCGAAACGGTGCGCGATCTCGGCGCCGAGATCGTTATCACCGGCCACGGTGAAGCGATCCGAGGCAAGGACCGCATCCGGGCCGACCTCGACAGGCTGCACGCCGCCGTCTCCTACGTCCGCGATTACACACTGGGCGGCATGACGGAAGGGCGCGATGTTCATAGCCTGATGCGCGATTTCGCCTGGCCCGAGGGGCTTGCGATCGGCGAATACCACGGCAAGGCGAGCTGGGCCGTCAAGTCGATCTGGCGGGAGTATTCGGGCTGGCTGCATTACGAGGAGGGTACGACGGCCCTCTACGGTGTGCCCAGGACAAGCGTGGATGCCGACCTTGTCGAGCTTGCAGGTGGCGCGGACATCCTGGCCGCGCGCGCGCAGGCGAAGCTCGACGGCGGGGCTCCGTTGGAAGCCATACACCTCACGGACATCGCCTTGAGTGCCGAGCCCGCCAACGCCCGCTCGCTCGCCGTGCGCAAGGCGGCGCATGAGGCGTTGCTGAAGGAGAGCGGCGGGAGCAACCTGTCTGAGACGATGTGGCTGCGCTCCGAGATCGCCGCCATGGAAGCGAAGCTGGCGGACTGATCGCGGGCCCCCTCCCGGTCTTGACCGGGAGGGTTCGCAGTTCAGTCCTCGATTGTCACCATGCCGCCGAGAACCGGTCCTCCGGCCACGGCGATGGCCTCGCCCGTGATGTAGCTTGCGGCGTCGCTGACGAGGAACGCCACCAGCTGCGCCACCTCTTCCGGATAGCCGTACCGCCGCAGCGGAAACACGTGAGTGGCGCTGTCCGCATCGAAGCCAGCTTTCTCCCATCCGGCCCGGGCCTTCTCCGTCGCCGTCATGCCGGGCGCCACGGCATTGACGCGTATGCCCACGGGACCCCACTCGGCGGCCGAGACGCGGGTGAACATCTGCAGCCCGGCCTTCGCTGCGGAATAGGCTGCCACACCCTGCGTGCCGTGCATTCCCGCGACGGACGATATGTTGACGATGCAGCCCCGCACTTTGCGCAGGTGGGGGAAGGCAGCTTGTGAGGCATACATTGCGGAGTTCAGGTTCAGCGCGATGTCGCGCTCCCACTTGGCGGGCGGCATCTGGGCGATCCCGACGTGCCCGTGAGCGCCCCCCGCGTTGTTGACCAGAATGTCAAGGCGCCCGAAGTGCGTCGCTGCGGTATCGACCATGTTCTGGACCGGGTCCAACTCGCGGACATCCGCCTCGACCGCCAGACCACTGCGGCCGAGCACCTCGATCTCTCGCACGACGGCATCGAGGGCAGGGCGCTTGCGTCCGACCGCCACGATGTCGGCACCGCGTCGGGCGAGGAGCAGGGCCGTCGCCCGACCGATCCCCGTGCCAGCTCCGGTAACCACGGCAACGCGGCCGCTCAGGTCGAATTCTTCGAACATGTCCTCTCCTCCCTCACCCGGCCACCGTCGCCGCGATATCCTCCGGAGCAGCGTGCTCTGCGCTTGGCATTGTGCGTGCGTGCCTCTTCACTAGCACCGAACCGCGAACGGCATCGCCCGGATGATCGCCATTGCCGGGCCACCATCCGGCATCGCCATCAAAGATAGTATATACTATCAAACAGTCAGGCAACAGGGACTGGAGCAGAGAGATGAGTGAGCACGATCTTCTGGATCTGGGAGGGCAGGTCGCGATCGTCACCGGAGCCGGGCAGAACGCGGGACGCGCCATCGCGCTGGAGCTATCCCGCCACAATGCCGCAGGCATCGCCGTCAACGACTTCGTTCCGGAGCGGGCCGAGGCAGTGGCGGAGGAAATCCGCAGGACCGGCGTTCCGGCGCTGGCGGTGCCGTTCGATGTCGGAGACCTCGACGCGATCCGCGCGGCGAACGCGGCGATCAAGGAGGCGCTTGGGCCCGCAACCGTGCTTGTCAACAACGCGGGAATGGCAGGCCCCACCGCCCTGCTGAGGCCGAGGGTGAACTTCTGGGAAGAGGATCCTTCGGCCTGGGACCAGTACCTGCGCACCAACCTCTACGGCGTGTACAATGCCTGCTTCGCCTTCATTCCGAACATGGTTGAAGCGAAGAAGGGCCGCATCGTGACGATCGTTTCGGATTCCGGTCGCGTGGGGGAGCCGAAGCTGGCGGTCTATGCTTCAGCGAAGGCCGGGGCCCAGGGCTTCGTGCGTTCCATCGCAAAGGAGGTCGGTCGCTACAACGTGACCTGCAACGCCGTTTCGTTGTCCTCCCTGATGCCAGACATGCCGGAAGAGAAGCTTGCCGAGATCATGGAGAGTGACCGCGCCAAGGCGCAGGTCGCACGCTATATCATCCGCCGCTACGGGAAGTCGACGGACGTGGCGGCGCTGGTTACGTTCCTCTGCTCCGACGCGGCCGAGTGGATCACGGGCCAGACCTATCCCCTCAACGGCGGATATGCGCCTTCGATGTGATGGAAAGCGGCGCGTCACCGGGACAATCCGGGGTGGAGCGCGCCGCTTTCGATAAAACTTAGTCTCCGTCGATCAGGTTGCCGAAGGAGCCAAGTATCGAGCCTTCGCCTCGATTCTGGCCACCGCGTGAACCGGCGGCCGACAGCATCCGGCCCGCCAGGCGCGAGAAGGGCAGGGACTGGATCCACACCTTGCCCGGCCCTCGCAGGCGCGCGAAGAATACGCCTTCGCCGCCGAAAATCATCGACTTGACGGAGCCGGCGCGCACCACGTCGAATTCGACGCTGGGCTGGAAGGCGGCGACGCAGCCGGTATCGACGTGCAGTTCCTCGCCGGGGCGGAGCTCCCGCTCGATGACGGTGCCGCCCATCTGGACGAAGACCCAGCCGTCGCCTTCCAGGTTCTGCATGATGAACCCTTCGCCTCCGAAGAGGCCGGTCATGATGCGCTGCTGGAAGTGAATGCCGATGGAGACCCCGCGCGCCGCGCAGAGGAAGGCGTCCTTCTGGCAGATCAGGCGGCCTCCCACGTCGTCCAGCTTGATCGGCAGGATCGCGCCGGGCACGGGTGCGGCAAAGGAGACGCGCGCCTTACCGTGGCCGCGATGCGTGAAGACCGTGGTAAAGAGGCTTTCGCCCGTAACGAGGCGCTTGCCCGCCCCCAGCAGCTTCCCCATGAAACCGCCGCCCTGGTCGGCCGAACCGTCTCCGAAGACCGTGGTCATATCGATCGACGAATCCTTCCAGACCATTGAACCGGCTTCCGCCACCGCGCTTTCCCCCGGATCGAGTTCAATCTCGACAAATTGCAGGTCCTGACCCTTGATCTCGAAGTCGACGTCATCCGAAATCGACGAATTACGGCTGTGACTCCAGGGGCTATTCGCCATCGTAAAACTCCAGTTACCGGCCTGCGTGCCGACATTTGCGATAAACTGGGTTTGGTTTCGTCAAGATGACTTGTCAAACCACGGACGTCGGATATCTTCGGGCGTTCAACGAACACTGGCTGACGACTTGGCCTCATCAAAGAGCTCGGCGCAGACCGGCGCAGAACAGTGTCTCGGGAGAGGAAAATCGCTGATGAACGCTCGAATTGCGTCCTGTGTCCTGACTTCCCTGCTTCTTGCCGGTGCGGCGCACGCCAACACGGCCACCCCTGCGCCCGCCAAGCTGGCCAGCAACAGCTTCAATGCCCCCGCGCGCGTCACCGACACGCGCTTCGACGCCGCAGCCCATGTGGAGCGCGGCTATAATCTTCTCCGGCAGGGCAAGCACGACCAGGCGGTGAAGATGTTCGACAAGGTCATCGCCGATTCGGAGCGGCAGTTCGCCGGGGACATGCGCCCGCGCCTGTGCCGCAGTGACGGGCAGGACGCCGCCGGAGCCATCGTGGTCGACAAGGCCCTGTGCGAGGCGCACTTCGGCAAGGGCTTCGCGCTCATCGATCTCGGCCGTGGCGACCTCGCGGAAAACGAGCTGCGGAAGGCATCGCAGATGGCGCCTGCCAACGCGCATTTCACGAATGAATACGCGGAACTGTTCAAGTCCCGGCGCGACTGGCAGCAGAGCTATGACCTTTTCGCGAAGGCCTGGGCCGTTGTCGACAAGACGACCGGCGGCGCAGACACCAAGGTCGCTGCACGCGCGCTGCGCGGAATGGGCTTCACCAAGGCGGCCATGGGACAGTTCGATGCAGCGAAGGGCTTCTACGAACAGTCGCTTCAGTACGATCCGGGAAGCGCAATCGCCCGGGCCGAACTCGGCAACATCGCCCGTCGCACCGCAATCGGCTCCTGATCGTTCGTTCGGCCGCCGCGCCGCCAGGAGGCGGCGGCCCTGACGCCGGTAATCAGCGGGGCTTCTCGGCCTTCTTCTTCTTCATCGCGTCGTGGAAGCGGTCCGCCCAGCCCGGCTTGACGAGCTGTTCCCCGCGCACGAGCCGCAGTTCGCCGTCCGCGACGTCTCGTGTCACGGCGCTGCCCGCCGCCACGATGGCATCGGCGCCGATCCGGAGCGGAGCCACGAGGGCGCTGTTGGACCCGATGAAGGCACGGTCGCCGATGACCGTCTGGTGCTTGAAGTACCCGTCGTAGTTGCACGTGATCGTGCCAGCGCCGATGTTCGCACCGGCACCGATGACGGCGTCTCCCAGATACGTCAGGTGATTGGCCTTGGCGCCTTCGCCCAGCACCGCCTTCTTGACCTCGACGAAATTGCCGACTTTGGCGTTGGCCTTCAGCACGGCGCCGGGGCGCAGGCGGGCGTAGGGTCCGACCTCCACGCCGCTCTCGAGAGTGGCGCCTTCAAGGTGCGAGAAGGCGTGGATCACGACCTTGTCCGCAACCGTCACGCCCGGACCGAATACGACGTTCGGCTCCACCGTGACGTCGCGACCGAGGCGCGTGTCCCACGCAAAGAACACCGTTTCGGGAGCGACCAGCGTGACGCCGTCCGCCATCGCCTGCGCGCGGCGCTTGTGCTGCCAGCGGCCTTCCGCCTCGGCAAGCTCGCCCCGGCTGTTGATCCCGGCCACCTCGTCCTCATCGTCCGTGACGATGACGGCGCAGGCGCGGTCTTCCAGCGTCGCGATGTTGACGATGTCGACCAGGTAGTACTCGCCCTGGGTGTTCTCATTGCCGACCTTGGCGAGAAGGCCGAAGAGATCGGCGGACTTCACGGCCATCAGCCCGGAATTGCAGAGGCGGCAGGCGCGCTGTTCGTCCGTCGCGTCCTTGTACTCGACCATCATGGCGATGCGGCCGTCGTCGTGAGCGAGAATGCGGCCGTACTGCAGCGGATCCTGCGGTTCGAAGCCCAGCACCACGACGGCCGGCCCGTCCGGTGCGTGAAGGCGCTCGATCATGGCGCGCATGGTCTGCGGCCGCACGAAAGGCACGTCGCCGTAAAGGATCAGCACGTCGCCATCGAAGCCCGAGAGGGCCTCCTCGGCCTGCTGGACCGCATGGCCGGTGCCAAGCTGCGGGTCTTGTACCGCGATCGTCGCGCGGGTGCCGAGCGCCGTGGCCAGTTGCTCGCGCCCATGCCCCGCGATGACTACCTGCCGTTCCGGCGCAAGTTCGGCCGCGCTGGCGAGCAGGTGCTCGAGCATCGGGCGACCGGCAATGGGATGGAGCACCTTGTGCAGGTCGCTCTTCATGCGGGTTCCCTTGCCGGCGGCAAGAACGACGATGGCGAGCGGCGTGGTCTGGGTGGGGCTGGCAGATGTCATGCGCGCTCTAGTGCCAGCAAATTGTTGCGGTTTCCATCCCGTGCCGTCACTGCATCGCACCATGACTGATTTTCCTTTCGCGATAGTGGGGTTCGACCTTGACGGGACGCTGCTCGACACGCTGGGTGACCTCGATCACGCGGTGAACCACGCCCTCGCTCTGGAAGGACGGCGCGCCGTCGCGCGCGACGAAGTGCGCGGCTTTGTAGGCGGCGGTGCGCGCAGGATGCTGGACAAGGCGCTGCTGGCGACCGGCGGGCCGGTCGAGGCGAGGCGGTTCGAGGAACTGCACACTGCGCTGCTGGACTTCTACGCCGACAACATCGCGGTCGAGACGCGGCTGTTTCCGGGGGGTGAGGCGATGCTCGATGCCTTGGCGCAGCGGGGGGTGCGCATCGCCGTCGTGACTAACAAGCTTGAGCGCTTCGCCAGAGCGATCTTCGAGCAACTGGGTCTCTCGGAGCGGTTCTACGCCATCATCGGCGGGGATACGCTGGGCCCCGGCCGTGCGAAGCCCAGGCCTGACCTTCTTCACCTGATGCGTGAAAAGGGCGGAGCGGGCGCGGCGGCTTACGTGGGCGACACCAGCTACGATACGCTGGCGGCTGCCGCTGCGGGGCTGCCGTGCGTCGCGGTCAGTTTCGGATTCAACGACATGGCGCCGGCGGAGCTGGGCGCGGCGGCGGTGATCGACCACTTCGATGAACTGGTCCCGACGCTGGAGCGCATTGGCAACGCCCCGCCGATAAGCCGCTGAAGCCTTTGGTCCGGTACGCCCGCACGCTTGCCTGTTCGGGGGCGACGTGCGAGCCCTCGATCCCAGAGAGGGAGACAGGACATGCCGACACCGGGTGAAAAGCTGCGCGCGCTGATCGAGAACGGCGAGCACTTCGTGGCTGCCGAAGCGTACAGCGCGCTTACCGGGCGAATCGTCCAGCACGTCGGGTTCAAGGCGGCCTACCTTGGCGGCCATGCCTGTTCGGCCTTCCACTACGCGGTGCCCGACAACGGCATCTTCAGCCAGATCGAGCAGATCGATCAAGCGGGAAGGATCGCGCAGGCCATGGATATCCCCCTTGTCGCCGATGCCGACACCCTGGGCGAGACAGTGGCGGACGCCTATCGCTTCACGAAGATGTACGTCGCAGCCGGGGTGGCCGGGTACCACGTCGAGGACGAGGTGAACCCCAAGCACTCCAAGCATGTGAACGGGCTCTGCCCGGTGGAAGAGATGCAGTGCCGGATCGAGGCCGGCGTCAAGGCGCGTGGCGATTCGGGCCTCGTCATCATCGCGCGCTGCGACGAGTTGTACACCAGCGCGAACGGCGGCGGCGGCACCGGATCTGTGGAAGAGGCCATCCGGCGGGGCAAGGCCTACGCCGAGGCGGGTGCGGATGCCATCGTCTTTGCCAGCGCTCCGCCCGAACAGCAGGCGCAGGTCATTCCGCACATGCCGATCCCCGTCTGCACCCTCGGCTTCAACTTGCCCGATACCCGCTTCACCCTTTCCACGGGCTGGGGCTGGGTCTCCGCCGCGGTCAACCA
Source organism: Novosphingobium panipatense (assembly GCF_900182875.1). Classification (NCBI taxonomy): domain Bacteria; kingdom Pseudomonadati; phylum Pseudomonadota; class Alphaproteobacteria; order Sphingomonadales; family Sphingomonadaceae; genus Novosphingobium; species Novosphingobium panipatense. The sequence continues at coordinate 113,536 of NZ_FXUI01000007.1, read as the reverse complement.
CCTGAAGATGGCGCGGGAGCTCATGGAAACCGGCTCGGTCGCGAGCGCAGCCGCCGCATTCGGCGACTTCAAGGAAAAGTACGAGCTGATCGACCAGAAGCTGTACGACGACCTGATCGTCGACTGGGCGGAGCGGACGGGCAGGGAAACCCGTCCGAACCACGCCCGCTAGGAGGTGGGAGCGGGTACTGCCGCATCCTTGGGCAGTGCCAGCACCTCGACTCCCGCGCCTTGCACGAGATAGCGGCGGGCAACAGCCTGCACGTCTGCCGGTGTAAGCGCCAGCAGCCGATCCCGAGCGTTCCGGAAACGCTCGATCCGGTCTGGTTGCGATTGCGCCCGGGCCGCCAGCGCCATCCAGCCGCCGTTGGTCTTCAGCGCGTTCTGGTAGGCTTCGATGAGCGGCTGCCGTGCGCGGCGCAGGATGTCTTCGCTTACCGGCGCGGCGCGCAGTTCGTCGACCACCTGTGCAATCGCCTTGCGCGTGGCGGGCACGTCCGTCACATCGATGGAGGCGTTGACGGAGAAGGTGCCGTAGCCCTTCCATCCGCGCGAGAGGCTGCTGGCTGCCGAGGGTGAGTAAGCCTTGCCCAGCGCTTCCCTCAGCTGGTCGGTGAGTTCGACGCGCATGACGCGCTCCAGCATCTCCAGCGCCAGCGCTTCGACCGCGTCGCTGTCGTCACGGGTGGGCCAGGTAATGCGCAGCAGCGCTTGGTCGGCGGGGCCGGAGTGCCGCACGATTCGCAGGGAGCGGTCGCGGGTGAACGGGCGCGGCGGGCCGGCCGACTCTTCGTGAAAGCCCCTTTCACGTGGCGGAAGCGCGCCGAACGTCCGAGCGACAAGGGCGATCGCGGTATCCTCGTCGATGTCACCGACAAGCGCGATTTCCACCGCACCTTTGGCAAGCCGGTCGCCGATATCGTTCCGCAGCTTCGCGTAAGTGAGTTGCCGGTACGCCTCAACGTCCCCAAGGCTGAAGCGCGGATCGCTGTCGCTCAGGATTGCGCCAAGCCGCGCGCCAAGAGCGGAGGCGGGCGTAGCGTCGAGCTGGGCAAAGAAGTTGTTGATGGCCTGCCGGTAGCGCACCTCTCCCTCAGGCCGGTAGCCCGGGTCGGTGATGAGCGCCGTCAGGAGCTGGAGCTGGATTTCCAGATCGCGCGGCGTGGTGACCAGACGCGTGTCGAAGCTGCTTTCTCCCCGGCCGAGACCCAGCGACACGCTGCGCCCCGCAAGGATCGTATCGAGTTCGTCGCGGCTGTGCCGGCCGAGGCCGCCATCCTCGAGGTTAGGCACCAGTTGCGTGGCGTGAGGGTTGTCGCGGGTGTTGAGCCGATCCCCACCGTCGATGGAGAGGCTGACGCGCACACGGTCCTTCTCGAGGTCCGTCCGTTTGAGGTTGAGCATCACGCCGTTGGCGAAGCGCACCTCCCGCAGGCCGAGATCGTCCCGGCGCGTGTCCGAGGTGATCTGTCCGGGCGGGCCGAAGTCCGTATAGGCGAACTGCGCGGTGTCGGCGGCGGTGGGCCTCTCCACCTTTCCGTGCATCACATCGTTCCAGGCCGCCTGCAGCGCCGCTTCGCCGCCTTCGAGCGCCTGACGCCCCTGGAAGCGGATGAGCGGAGCATCAAGCCCCAGCGCCTCGCGCTTCAGTGCGGCGAGCACGGCAGCGGGTGTGATGTCGGGGGCGAAAGCCTCGAACCGTTCGAGCGAGGACTGCGGCGTCGACGGCACGAGGCGGTCTTCAACGAGCGTGAGGGCAAGCTGCGCCAGCATGGCGTTGCTGCGGGTAGAGGCGGCGGCCGCCGCGTTCACGCTTGCCGTGCGAAGCTGCGCGACCTGCTCGGCCACTTCCGCCTCGGAAAAGCCGTAGGCGAGGGCGCGGCGGTATTCCCGGCCGGCGGCTTCGAGACCCGCGCGCCACTTGCCGTCGACGGTATCGACGATAAGTCGTGTCGACCGGGCGGCCTTGAACACGTCGCCCGTGCCGAAACCCGCGCCCCGAAAAGGAGGCTGTGCGCTGCGGGCGAGGCGCTGGAGCCGTCGGTTGACGATGTCGTAGCCGATCGAGCGCAGCAGCCTCTCGCGCCGCTCCGCGATCGTGTCGGGCTTGTGCAGCGATGTGCCGTTTCGCTGGACGGTGATGCGCTCGGACAAGGCGGGGTCGAGGTAGGCGGACGCGCGGTTCCTGTCCTTGCGCGAGAAGGGGCCTGGTGCGGGCTGAGGCTCGGCCGGCTTGGGCGCCCAGTCGTTGAAGTGCCGCAGAATGCCCGCTTCCACGGCATCCACGTCGAAGTCACCGACGATCACGAGGGTCGTGCGCGCGGGAACGTACTCGCGTTCGTAGAAGGCGCGCAGGCTTGCTGCGCTGGCGGCCTGGAGTGTCTCGGCCGTGCCGATAGGGAAGCGCTGCGCGTAAAGCGAACCCGGGTAGAAGAAGCGGGTGGACTCGATGGCGTTGCGCAAGGCCCAGGAATTGCGGTCCCGCATTTCCGAGAGGATGACCCCGCGCTCCCGATCGACCGCTGCCTGCGCGATGGTGAGGTTGCCGGCGGTCTCGCGCATCAGCATCAGCGCCGTGTCGATCAGCGCGGGATCATTGCGCGGCAGATCGAGCTTGTAGACCGTGCGCTCGAAGCTGGTGGAAGCGTTCGTGTCGGCACCAAAGGCAAGGCCCTCCCGCTCCAGAAGGGGCACCATCTGGCCTTCCGGCACGCGCGTGGAACCGTTGAAGGCCATGTGTTCGACGAAGTGCGCAAAGCCGTGTTCGGCAGGCCCTTCGTCCAGCGATCCCACCTCGACGTTCAGGCGAACGACGGCGGTCCCGGCGGGTGTCGCGTTGCGACGGATGACATACCGCATGCCGTTTTTGAGCCGCCCGAAGCGGAACGCGGGATCGACGGGTACGTCGCTGTGCTGGAAAGCCCAGGTCATGTCGGCGTGGGGGGCTTTCTCCTTCGCTGCCAGTGGCGGGGGCACCAGCACGAGGAGAAGCGCGATCAAGGAACCTCTCATCGCGCCACGACGTAGCGAAGGGGCGGCAGCGGTGGCAAGGGGGTGGTGGCGCAGCGTGCGGGAAAGTCGAAGCCGGCAGGCGTGATTCCGAAACGAGAAGAGCGGCGCCCGCAAAGCACCGCTCCTTCTTGTTTCATCTCGCCTGTGGCTTACTTGCCGCGCAGCTTGCGGTGCTTCGACAGGTCGAGCACCTCGCTCGGGCCGGCATCATCCTGGAGCAGGCCGAGACGGCGGGCGACTTCCTGGTAGGCTTCCTCCTCCCCGCCGAGGTCGCGACGGAAGCGGTCTTTGTCGAGCTTTTCGCCGGTGACCATGTCCCACAGGCGGCAGCCGTCCGGGCTGATCTCGTCGGCCAGGATCACGCGGCTGTAGTCGCCATCCCAGATGCGGCCGAACTCAAGCTTGAAGTCGACGAGGCGGATGTTGATGGCGGCGAACATGCCGGCCATGAAGTCGTTCACGCGGATCGCCATGGCGGCGATGTCCTGCATCTCGTCGTGGTTGGCCCAGCCGAAGCAGGCGATGTGTTCTTCAGCGACCATCGGGTCGCCGAGCGCATCGTCCTTGTAATAGTACTCGATAAGCGTGTGAGGCAGCATCTCGCCCTCGGCGATGCCGAGCCGCTTGGAGATGGAGCCGGCCGCCACGTTGCGCACAACCACCTCGATCGGGATGATCTCGACCTGCCGGACGAGCTGCTCGCGCATGTTCAGACGGCGAATGAAGTGGTTGGGCACGCCGATGTGATTCAGGCGCGTGAACACATACTCGCTGATGCGGTTGTTGATGACACCCTTGCCCTGGATGGTGCCCTTCTTCTGCGCGTTGAAAGCGGTCGCGTCGTCCTTGAAGTACTGGATCAGCGTGCCGGGCTCGGGGCCTTCGTAGAGGATCTTGGCCTTGCCTTCGTAGATCTGGCGGCGACGGGACATGCGCGTGGTCCTTGAAACGATCAAAAGAGCAAGCCCCGGCGCCTTGGGGACGGCCGGGGCGTTCGAGCGCGCATATAGTGCAAGCGGGTGTAAAAGCAAACCGCGCTCAGGATTGCCCGCGCCGCTTCGGACGCAAAGGGGCGAAAGAGACAAGGCGTGGTGCCATTGTCACGCCTCTGCCGCGACGGGCGACGAGGCGCGAATCGCCGAAAGCGCTCCGGGGTGGCGGCGCGTTCCTGCGGCGGCCTTACGGTACGCGGTCCTTTGCGCTCTCCGCCAGTTCGAGCAGCATGTTCCGAACATCTGCCGATAGGAAAGGCTTGTTTAGCATAGGACGGTCGCAATGCGCCTGTGGCAGGTGCTCGCGGTCGTAGCCGCTGATGAAGGCAAACGGTGTGCGCCGCCGGGCCAGCTCGTCGGCCACCGGGCCGATCTTCTCGCCGTTGAGGTTGCCGTCGAGAAGGGCAAGATCGGGGCCGGTCTCCTTGATGAGCGCAAGGGCCTGGTCGCAGGAAGTGGCAGGACCGAGTGGCACGCAGCCGCCGTTCTCTATCTCCATCATCAGTTCGATTGCCACCAGTGGCTCGTCCTCGACCACCAGGATGCGCAGGTGCGGGAGTGGCTCCGAAGCGGCGGGACGGTCCGGCCTGGCGCAGACCGGCGGCGGGGGCGGCTTGACCGCTCCGCCGACGACAGCGGGTCCGAGCGGAAGGGTCATCGTCCACGTCACGCCTTCCGGAGCGAAGTCCGACACGATCTGCGCCCCGTCGGCAAGCATGCTGTGCTCGATCAGGGTGGAGCCAAAGCCGCGCCGTTCTGGCGGCTGGACAGGCGGACCGCCCCGCTCGAGCCATTCCATGTGCAGGACATTGTCCGTGCAGGTCCACGTCAGGCGCACCGTGCCGACGGCATTGGAGAAAGCCCCGTACTTGTGCGCGTTCGTGGCCAATTCGTGGAACACCAGAGAGAAGCGCAGCGCCAGTTCCGGCGAAAGATCGACATCGGGGCCGTCCAGCAGCAGGCGCTCCTCGCTTACGGCGCCGATGGCGACATGATCGGCAATGAGGCTGCGCAGTCCGGCGCTTTCCCAGGTGGTCGCACTCAGCATCGAGTGCGCTCTGGACAGAGCCTGGAGGCGGCCGGTGAAGGCGTCCTGGAAGTCCTTGTGCGACCGGGCGTGTCGGAATCCCTGGGAAGCGATGGCCTGGACTGTCGCCAGCGTGTTCTTCACGCGATGGTTCAATTCACCGATGAGCAACCGCTGCGTCTCCTCGGCGCGGCGGCGTTCGGTGATGTCGAGCATTTCGATCATCACGCTCCCGGGCCTCAGGCCGTTGCCCGCCAGGGAAGAGCAGTACCATTCCCCCTCGCGCAGCATGCCGTCTGCCCGGCAGTAGCTGTGTTCCTGCATGGCGCGGCGATCACCGCCTTCGATCAGGGCGGCCATGCCGTTGAGGAACTCCTCCCGTCCGGCATTCGGCGGCAGAAAAGGCGCATCGTGCAGCGACTGACCCAGCACTTCGGAACCCAGGTAGCCCAGCGTCCGCTCGGCGCTCTTGTACCAGCCGACGATGCGAAGGGAGGAATCGATCTCCAGCACCGCAAGCGGCGAATTGTCGCCATGCGCCCGCAGGCGGCTGAGCGCGGCGCCGAGTTCGTCCCGCTGGAACGCGAGTTCGCGTCGCTGGCGGGCCAGTTCGACGAACACTGCAACCTTGGAGTTGAGGACGGTGATGTCGATCGGCTTGAGGAGGTAATCGACCGCCCCGGCTTCGAAGCCCTGAAACTTGCGCCGTTCGTCCGTGGCGACGGCGGTCAGGAAGATGATCGGAACGCCGCGCGTACGCTCGGTGCCGCGCATCAGTTCGGCCAGTTCGAACCCGTCCATCTCGGGCATCTGCACATCGAGCAGGGCGAGGACGAAATCGTGCTTGAGGAGCAATTCGAGCGCCTCAAACCCGGAGGATGCCGTCACAAGCTCGACGCCGGGCTGATCAAGCGCGGCCTCCAGCGCGACGAGGTTCTCGCGGATGTCATCGACCGCAAGGATTTTCAGAGGCTCATTCAGCAAAATTGGCCTCCAGCGCGTCGTGAGTCGTGCGCCGCCAGATCTTCTCCTGCGGCGCGAACTCAGCGAAGCTCTCGGTTTCGGCCGAGAAGTTGATGGTCTCCCGTGCGCCCAGGCCGAGGAAACCGCCGGGGGGGAGCGACCGGGCAAAAAGGCCGAGGGCGCGGTCCTGCAAGGTCCGGTCGAAGTAGATCAGGACGTTGCGGCTGGAAACCAGCTGGACCTCGGAGAAGACCGCGTCGCTGGCAAGGTTGTGGTCCGCGAAGACGGCGCGGCGACGCAGGGCGGGATCGAAGCGGGCGACACCGTAGCTGGCTGTGTAGTAGTCCGACAGCGAGCCCAGTCCGCCGGCCTCGATGTAATTGCGCGAGAACCCGGCGATGCGTTCGATTTCGTAGATGCCCGCTTCCGCCTTCGCCAGGGCCGCACGGCTGATGTCGGTGCAGTAGAAGTGCGTGCGCTCCTCAAGCCCGGCCTCGCGGAAGAGGATCGCCAGCGAATAGAACTCCTCCCCGTTGGCGCAGCCCGCAACCCAGACCTTGACCGACGGCCATGTGGCAAGGTGCGGGATGACCTGCTCGCGGATCGCGCGGAAGTACGACGGATCGCGGAACATCTCGCTGACCTGGATGGTCAGGGTGCCGATCAGCACAGGCAGGCTCTGCGGATCATGCAGAATGACATCGAGAAGGCTGGACATGTGCGGCAGGCCGAAGTGGGCCTGCGCGTGCTCCAGCCTGCGGCGCAGCGATGCGCGCGAGTAGTCCCGGAAGTCATACTGGTACCGCCGCCAGATGGCCTCGACGATGAGGTCGAGCTCGATATCCGCAAGCGTGTCGTCGGACCGGATCACCATCATCGCGGCATCCAGACGCGCACCAGGCTGAGCAGCTTGTCCACGTCCAGCGGCTTGGAAAGATAGTCGTTCGCGCCGGCCTCAAGGCACTCGCGGTGGTCGCGCTCGGTGGCCTTGGCGGTGAGGGCGATGATCGGCAGACGCGACCATTGCGCATCCTTGCGGATCTCGCGCATGCAGGTGAGGCCGTCCATCTCGGGCATCATCACGTCCATCAGGATGAGATCGACCGCCGAACCGTCGCTATCGGCCACGCGGGCCAGTTCGCCCAGGGCCTCGATGCCGTTACGGGCGATCCGTACGGATACGCCATGCGGTTCGAGCACCGATGTGAGCGCATAGACGTTGCGAATATCGTCTTCGACCACGAGGACCTGCCGGCCTTCAAGCGCCTGATCGCGACCCAGGGAGCGGGCCAGAAGCTGTTGCTTTTCCGCCGGAAGGTCGGACACGACCTGGTGGAGAAACAGCGTCACTTCGTCGAGCAGGCGCTCGGGGCTCTTGGCTCCCTTGACGATGATCGACTTGGAGTAGCGCCGCAGCCGCATCTCCTCTTCGGCCGAGAGATCGCGGCCGGTGTAGACGATGACCGGCGGGAAGCCGACGCTTTCGTCGTGGGAGAGGCGTTCGAGCAGGTCCAGGCCCGACATGTCGGGGAGGTTGAGGTCAAGGACCATGCAGTCGTAGGTTTCGGCGCCGAGGCTGTCGAGGCACTCCGCCGCCGAGTGGACCTCGACCGTTTCGACGTCGCGCGAGGCGAGGAGATGGTGGATCGCCTGGGCCTGCTGCGCGTCGTCCTCCACCACAAGGACGCGGCGCAGGCGCTGCGCCATCCGGGCTTCAAGCCCTTCCAGCATATCGACTAGCGTGTCGCGGCTGACCGGCTTGAACAGGTAGCCGACCGCGCCGCTTGCCAGGGCGGCGTGATCGTCGTGATCGGCAGAGACGATGTGGACCGGAATGTGGCGCGTGCGCGCGTCGCGCTTGATGCGGTCGAGCACGGAAAGCCCGGTGTGGTCGGGCAGGTGCATGTCGAGGATGACGGCCTGCGGAAGGTACTGGCGGGCAAGAAGCGCGCCTTCGTCGGCCGTACCTGCGATGAGGCACGAGAAGCCGACTTCGTGAGCCAGATCCGCCAGGATACGGGCGAATGCGGGATCATCCTCGACGATGAGGATGATGCGCGAATCGCCGCTCAGCGTCTCACGATCGTCCGGCACCGCGGCGATACGCCGGCTGACAGTGGGGCCGGGGACCGGCGGGCTGGCAAGCGGCGTGGGGGAGGGCTGGCGGACATGCTCAGGAGCGGAAGCCGCGTCGAAGCGCCGGGGCAGGGTGAGAGTGAACGCACTGCCCTTGCCGGGCGTGCTCTCCAGCGTGATCGCGCCGCCGAGAAGCTGCGCCAGTTCGCGGGAGATCGAAAGGCCGAGGCCGGTGCCGCCGTACTTGCGGGCAATTCCGCCGTCCGCCTGCCGGAAGGCCTCGAAGATGGTGCCCTGCTGGTCTTCCGGGATGCCCGTGCCGGTGTCGCGCACCGTAAAGGCCATCCGATCCCCGGCTTGCGTGACTTCCAGCGCGACATGGCCGCGCTCGGTGAACTTGATGGCGTTGGACAGGAAGTTCTTGAGAACCTGTTCGAGGCGCAGCGGGTCCGTTTCAATCTCGATCGGCGCGTCGCTGGCGATCTCAAGCCGTAGATCCAGGTTCTTCTTGGCGGCGGAAGCCGCGAAGGTGTCGCGCAGCTTGGAGACGATGGCCGAGACCGGCACCGTCCGCGGCTCCAGGTCGAGCTTGCCGGCCTCGATCTTGGAGATGTCGAGAACATCGTTGATGAGGGTGAGCAGGTCGTTGCCCGAGGTCTCGATCGTCTCGGCGAATCGGACCTGTTCGTCGCTGAGATTGCCGCTGCGATTGTCCGCCAGAAGGCGCGCCATGATAAGCAGGGAGTTGAGCGGGGTGCGCAGTTCGTGGCTCATGTTCGCCAGGAACTCGCTCTTGTAGCGGCTCGCCTGTTCGAGATCCTCGGCCTGGCCGCGCAGCAGGGCCTGCGCGCGGGTCAGCTCGTCACGCTGCGCCTCGAGTGAGTTGGCCTGCTCCTCCAGCTGTGCGTTCGACCGTTCGAGTTCGGCCTGCTGCTCCTCGAGCTGAGCCTGCGAGTGGAGCAGGACCTTGCTCTGGGCTTCGAGCTCATCGTTGGTGGTGCGCAGTTCCTCGCTCTGGTTGGCGAGCTCCTCGGCCTGCTGCTGTGTTTCGGCAAGCAGTTGCTCAAGCCGGGCGCGGTACTTGGCCGCGCGCAGGCTGAGGCCAAGCGAGGCGCTGACGACATCGAGGAATTGCAGAGCTTCGGGCGCTCGCGATTCGGCATCGTCGAGGAAGCCGAGCTCGATCACGGCGTTGATCTTGCCGTCGATCACGGTTCCGCCAAGGACCAGCTTGTCGAGGGCGGCATGGCCGAGCGCGCTTCCGAAGGCGAGATAGCCAGCCGGCACTTTGGTGATGATCCGCGAGCGGCCATCACGCATCACTTCGCCCAGCAGACCGTCGCCGGGCTGCAGCTTGTGAGGCACGTCCGCGCTGGAGGGAACGCCATAGCTTGCGACACGATTGTAAGTGCCATCCTGTTCGACATAGATGACACCGGCCGAGGCGTCGAAACGCTCCGCAAGGAAGGTCAGGGCTCGCTGGGCGAGCTCCTGAAGCGCCAGGTTGCCCGCGACGTTCCGTGACAGCGTGGCTTCACCTTCTCGGACGGCCTGCAGCGCACGAGTCGCATTGCGGTACGAGATGAACGCCGCGCCGATGCCGGCGAGAAGAAGATTGGTGATCGTGCCCAGCGTACGATTGATGAGGGCCACGCTCTGCCCCACGCCCGTGGGGGCGACGTGATAGCCCACGACCACCAGCACCGTGGCCACGGCAGCCACCGCGATCGGCGCCAGACGGTGCGGCGCCAGGTACGCCAGAACCGTTGGCAGCAGGTAGATCACCCAGATCGAGGTTCCCAGCGGCAGCAGCGTGTCGGCGACGAAAGTCAATCCGATTACAAGGGGAAGCAGGATGTAGAGGAGCTTTGAGTTATCCAGTCCGCGCGCCGTCGCCATTCACTCAACTCGCAGGGATAACTGCCTGGAATTCGGAACCGCCCCCCTGCGCGCGGTCCTTCGGATCGGGCAAACAACGCCCGAAGGGCATTGCTGGTTCCCGGCGATATAAATTTTTTCGCTCCGCCTGATGCCGCTTCTGGCGGATGCCGCCGGAGCCGATGCGAAAACTTCCTTAAGATATTCGCGGTATTAACATCGGGAAGAACGGGACAAATGCAAGGACAGCTTGGTTGACGATGCGTAAAGCATTTGATTTCGCGGCAAAACTGTTTCGTGACACCTCAGGCAACGTCCTGCCGATCGCGGCAGTTGGCATGCTGGTGGCCGTTGCCATCGTGGGCTCCGCCATCGACATCAGCCGCAGTTACCTTGTGCGCAGCCAGATGCAGGCTGCGTGCGATGCCGGCGCTCTGGCCGGGCGGCGCACGGTCACGACCGAAGGGTTCGATAAGGCTTCTAAAGATGCGGCTCTGGCGTATTTCGCGACGAATGTTCGTAGTGCGAACCTGAAACTGGGCACTGTCGTTCCCGACTTTAGCTCCCCAGACAATGGGCAGACGGTGGTTGGCACCGCCACAACGGTTTTGGACACGCTGGTCATGCGTGTCTTCGGGCGCAACACCTTCGACATCCGGGTGACCTGCAGCAGTTCCATGGGCGTGGGCAACTCGGACGTCATGATGGTGCTCGACACCACCGGTTCCATGAACACGACCCTGACCGGCTCGCAGACCCGCATTCAGGCCCTGCGTGCGGCGATGAAGAACTTCTACGGCACGATCGCGGCGGCCACGGCCAGCAGCAACGCGCGTGTGCGGTACGGGTTCGTGCCTTACAGCTCGTCGGTGAACGTCGGCCGGCTCATCATGGACCGCGATCGCCGCTATATCGTCGACAAGCAGACATACCAATCGCGCGTGTGGGAGGCGTCGTACGGCACACCGAGCAGCTTCACCAGCTGGTCGCGATCGAATGCTGCAGACAACTACAACACGCTGGCGGAGTGCAACGCCAACAAACCGCCGAACTCGTCCGATTTCGAGGACGCCGATAGTGGCACGCAGCGCAAATACGAGTACAGCTGCCAGGAGACGCGTGTATGCTCGTTCCTGATCTTCAATTGCCGCACGGTCTACATCGTCAACGAACGCTATCAGTCGCGGTCGGTGACGCAGGGCTGGTCCTATCAGCCGCAGGAGTACGACACGAGCGTCTACAAGACCTTCGCCCGCGCCACTACGCCCACCGGAACCAACGGTGCCAACGTCTCCTCCGTCTGGGCCGGCTGCATCGAGGAACGCCAGACTGTGGCGCAGAGCGCCTTCAGCTACTCGTCAATCCTTGGCATCAGCCCTGCGGGCGCGCTTGATCTCGACCTCGATGGTGCGCCCGACGTGAACCGCGATGCGACGAAGTGGAAGCCGATGTGGCCCGAGGTGGCCTTCCTCCGCTGGGACAGCCGCAGCAATTACACGACAGCCAAGACCTCAAACGGTGGTGCCGCGAATTCTTATTGCCCGGTTCGCGCGCAGCTTCTCGCACCGATGAGCCAGAGCGCCTTCAACGCCTACGCGGACTCTCTTCAGGCCGAGGGTAGCACCTATCTCGACATCGGCATGATCTGGGGCGGTCGCTTGCTCTCGCCGCAGGGGCTGTGGTCGTCGGTGGTGAACGAGGAACCGCGAAACGGCGGCGAAGTGTCGCGCCATCTCATCTTCATGACCGATGGTGAGATGGAGCCGAATTACCTGATCCAGCAGGCCTGGGGCATCGAGTACTATGATCGCCGCGTTACGAGCGACGGCTATTCGAACGATGCCGCGCGTCATACCAGCCGCTTTCGCGCGGTCTGCGAGGCGATCAAGGACAAGGGCATCCGCGTCTGGGTCATCGCCTTCACGACCAGCATCAACTCCGACCTGAAGGCCTGCGCGTCCGATTCAAGCTCCTATGTGGCGAACAACTCCACGGAACTGAACGCGGCGTTCCAGGAGATCGCCAAGCAAGTCGGTGAACTGAGGGTGGTGGAGTGAGGATCCCGGCCAGCCTCAGGCGGCTTCGCGACGACGCGCGGGGTGCCACCATCATCGAGTTCGCGGTCGCCGCGCCGGTTCTGATCCTGTTGCTGATGGGTATCTTCGACATGGCCTACAACGCCTACATCGTGTCGGTGCTGCGGGGCGCAGTGCAGGAAGCGTCGCGGCGCAACAGCCTGGAGATCGCCAATACCGCGCAGTCGGATGCCTACGTGGAGAAAATGGTCAAGACCGTCGCGCCTGCAGCCGCGGTCACCTTTAAGCGGGTCAGTTACTACGATTTCGCCGACATCAAGCGCGCCGAGCTTTGGAATGACAAGAACGGTAACGGGCGCTGCGACAACGCCGAGATCTACACCGACGAGAACAGGAACAACCGTTGGGATGCGGACGTCGGCACCAACGACAACGGCGGGGCGAACGACGTCGTCCTCTACACGGCGACCGTCAAGTACAAGCCTGTGTTCGTGGTGCCCTTCATGCCGAACGGCGGCGCGTTGCGCACCCAGAGCGCGACCGCCGTGCAGAAGAACCAGCCGTTTGCGCTTCAGGAAAAGTACGGCTCCTCGTCGGGAACCTGCTCATGATGTGCCAAGTGATTAGGTTCGCACGGCGCCTGAAGCGCGACCAGCGCGGCGTCTCATTCATGGAGTTCGCGCTGATCCTGCCCATTCTGGTGACGCTGGGCTTCTACGGCACCGAACTGGCATGGATGGCGACGGTCAACATGCAGGTCGGACAGATCGCCTCAACCGTGGCCGACAACGCCTCGCGCCTGGGGCAGACGGACAACAGTGCGGTGTCTCCGACCGTCACGGAGACCATGGTGGACTCGGTCATGACCGGGGCGCTGGTTCAGGGCTCAAGCTTCAAGTTCGAGGACAATGGACGGATCATCCTGTCCAGCCTTGAGCGCGATTCGGCAACCGGGCGACAGTACATCCACTGGCAACGCTGCCGTGGCAAGCTGGCGGTCGTGTCGCGGTACGGCAGGGAGAAGGCCGGGTTGACCGGAACCACGTTGGCCGGGATGGGCAGTCCCCTGATCACCGCCGTGCCCAATTCGGCGGTGATGTTCGCCGAGGTCAGCTATACGTACCAGCCGCTGTTCGGCTCCTGGTTCGTCGGCCGGCCCACCTTCCGGCGCGAAGCCGCGTTCATCGTGCGTGACGATCGCGACCTTCGCGCCAGCACGGCCTCAGGCGTGACGGAAGGGACGAGTCCCGCCCAGTCACGCTGCTCCTGAGGCCCTGCAAGCGGCCTCAGTTCGGCTCGAACCGGATAGCGGTTCCACCGCCAGGCGCCAGCCATACGTCGAGACTGTCACCCTTGCGCACCGTGCGCGTGTCATAGGCGATCCTGTGACGCGCTTCGGTTTCATAGGTGGCGCCTTCGCCGTCTTTCCAGACGCTTGCCTTGTAGGTCTTGCCCGGTTCGAGGAAGTCGAACCGCAGCGTGACGGTACGCGCTGTCGCGTCGTTGACGCCGCCCACGAACCAGCGCTTGGAGGTGCGATCCTTGCGTGCGAAGATGGCGTAGTCGCCCACTTCACCGGCGATGAGGTGGCTTTCGGACCAGTCGGTAGGAACGGACTCGATGAAGTTCATCTCGCGGGGATGCTTGTCCAACTGCTCGATGAAGTCCGCCGCCATCTGGATCGGCGAGTAGAGCGCGAGATACAGGCCCAGCTGCTTGGCGAGCGTCGAGGCGAGCGGCCCTTGCGCACCTTCAAGGCTGAGCACGCCCGGGGTGAAGTCCATCGGGCCGGAAAGCATGCGCGTGTAGACGAGCGTGGGTTCGTGCTCCGGGCCGTTCGCGAACTTGCCCCAGGCGTTGTATTCCATGCCTCGCGCGCCCTCGCGCGATACCCAGTTCGGATAGGTGCGGCGCAGGCCCGTGTCCTTCACCGGCTCATGGGCGTCGATCGCGACGTGGTACTTGGCGGCCGTCTCCACCACGGCGAGGTGGTGCTGGACCATCCGCTGGCCGTCGTGCCACTCCATCCGCAGCGGCCCCACCGGCGCTCCCGGGTGATCCGTGTTGGCGATGATGCCGCCATGGTCGGCGACGTAACCGGTCTTTACCGTGTCCACGCCCAGCTTGCCATAGAGCGCGAAGCCCGCGTCCATGTTGGCTTCGTAGTTGGCGATGTTGCCGCCTGTCTCATGGTGGCCGATCAGGCGGACACCCTTGCGGGCGGCATACTTCGTAACCGCTTCGAGGTCGAAGTCCGGCGTCGCTTCCGTGAAGCTGAATTCGTCGCCATGGCCGAACCAGTCGCCGTTCCAGCCCTTGTTCCAGCCTTCCACCAGCACACCGCGGAACTTGTGCTTCGCGGCATAGTCGATGTACTGCATCGTCCGCTTGGTCGTCGCGCCGTGCTTCGGACCTTCCGCCCAGCTCCAGTCATTGCGGATCATGCCCCACCAGATGCCGATGTAGCGCGCCGGCTTCACCCAGCTGACATCGCCCAATTTGTTCGGCTCGTTGAGATTGAGCTCCAGATCGCTTTCGACGAGGCCTGCCGCATCGTCGGTGATGCGTACGGTCCGCCAGGGGGTGGCGAAGGGCAGGTCGCGCACGACGCGCGCGCCTTGGGAGGAGGGAGTCAGCGTGGTGCGGAATTTCTGGCCGTCGGCACGCTTGAACCAGTACCCGGCATAGTCGACCAGCGCGGCCTCGTGGAACGACATGTGAGTGCCGTCCTCGAGCTTCATGGTGATCGGCGTGTGCGCCGTGGAAACGGCTTCGATCGGCGTCTCCTGATAGACCTGTTCGTAACGGTTCCATTCGCCGCCCGGAATCCACCAGGCCGTACCCTTGGGCACGATGTCGAACTCGGTCGTCTCGTCTGCGATCTTCATCGTCTTGAGCCCGGGCTGCTCGGGCAGTTCGTAGCGGAAGCCGATACCGTCATCGAACAGGCGGAACGTGACGTTCATCAGGCGCGCGCCCTGGTTTTCCGCCTGGCGGAAGCGCACGGTCAGCTGGTTGTGAGTGTCCTTTACGAAGCGGCGTTCGCCCCAGGGCTGCTCCCAAGTCTGGTTGCCCTGCGCCGTCTCGCTGCCTGCGATGGCAAAGCCGCGAGTCATGTTCAGCCCGTCCGTCAGCACGAAGCCGAGCTTGCTGGGCGCGATCAGCAGCTTGCCCTTGCGGCTCACCGACCAGGTCGGGCGGCTGTCGTTATCGGTGGTGACCGTGAGGACGATCGAGCCGTCGGGCGAAGCCGCCGTGACGGAGGGCTTCGCGTCCTGCGCTATGGCGGGAGCGGAAAGGACGATACCGGCCGTTGCGAACAGGGCGAGCGGCGACTTCATGCGGTTTCTCCTTCGATGATCCAGATGCCGCCCCAGGCGGGCAGCGTGCCGGCTTCGGCGTCGTTGACGGCGGCGAGGGCTTCACCCGTGGTCGGCACTCCGGCCGGCCACGGCGTGGCTTGCGGTCCCATGTTGAACACGGTGAGAACGCTCTGGCCGTCCAAGGCGCGGCGCAGGACCAGGTGTGTCTCGTCGGCGACCACGACCTCGCAGGAACCGCGCCGAAGCGAGGCATTGCCGCTGCGCAGTGCAACGAGCCGCCGGGTGAGATGGAGCAGGGAGTCCGGATCGGCCTCCTGACGGTCGACGGCGCGGGCGAGGTTCTGCGCGCTCATCGGCAGCCAGGGCGTTGCGGCGGTGAAGCCGCCGTGTTCGTCCTGCGCCAGCCAAGGCAGGGGCGTGCGCACGCCGTCGCGCGAAAGGGTGAGCGGCCAGTTGGCGATGGCTTCCGGGTCACGCAGCATCTCGAACGGAATCTCGTCCTGCAGCAGGCCGAGCTCCTCGCCCTGGAACAGGATCGGATTGCCCCGTAAGGAGAGCAGGAGCATCGTCTTCATCCGCGCGAAGGCGTCGATGTCCTCCGGCGCGCACCAGCGGGAGAGGGCGCGGGGCGCATCGTGGTTCTCAAAAGCCCAGCTGGGCCAGCCCACGTCCGCCTCGTCCGGCCAGTAATCCTGCGCTGCGGCGATGCGCCGGGGCGTCAGGTTCTCGGCGTACAGAAAATCGAAGCCGTACGCGCTGTCGAGACGGTCCGGCCCTTGCGTGAAGGTCTTCATCTCCTCGCCCGCGCGCGCGCCGCCCACTTCCGCAAGCGAGAAGGTGCCGGGATAGCTGGCAATCAGCGCCTGCAGCCGTTCGATGAAGCCGAACAGGTCAGGATGGGACTGGTTGTAGACCTGCACCTGGAAGTCATAGGGCCGGGTCCGGACGCGGGTGTCATCGGAAGCGGCGGGATTGTCGCGCAGGAGCGGGTCATGCATCGCGTGGTTGAGGGCGTCGATGCGAAAGCCCGAGACCCCCCGATCGAGCCAGAACTTCGCCACGCCCAGCAGCGCGTCCTGCACTTCGGGGTTGTGGCAATTGAGCTGCGGTTGTTCGGCCAGGAAGTTGTGCATGTAGTACTGGCCACGCCGTGCGTCCCAGCGCCATGCCGGGCCGCCGAAGATCGACTGCCAGTTGTTCGGCGGAGTGCCGTCCGCCTTGGGATCGGCCCAGACGTACCAGTCCGCGCGCGGATTGTCGCGCGAGGTGCGGCTTTCGGCAAACCAGGGATGGCGGTCTGAGGTGTGCGCGTAGACCTGGTCGATGATGATCTTGAGGTTCAGCTCTTTCGCACGCGTCACCAGGGCGTCGAAGTCCTCAAGCGTGCCGAACATCGGATCGACCGCGCAGTAGTCCGAGATGTCGTAGCCGAAATCCGCCATGGGGGAGGCGTAGAACGGAGAGATCCATACGGCTTCGACGCCGAGCCGGGCGACATGGTCAAGCCGCGCGGCGATGCCCTTCAGATCGCCGATGCCGTCGCCGTTGGAGTCCGCGAAGCTGCGCGGGTAGATCTGATAAATGGCCGCGCCGCGCCACCAGGGGGCATTGGAAATCGTTTCTTTGGTCATCGCGTTTTTTCCGGGGAGGGAAAGTCAGGGGCGAAGGCGCTCAGGGCTGCGCCGCGCAGACCGTGAAGCCGAGGGGCGGGAGCGTCAGACCCAGCGAGCCGGGAGCCGTCGGGGCGGCCGGGCAGCCGGACCCGGCCAGTGAGCGGAACCGGGCGGAGCCGGGCTCCACGACCACATTGGCGCGCACTTCCTCGGTCGAGGTGTTGAAAGCCACCAGCACTTCCCGCCCGGTCTTCGGATCGAAGCGCGATACGGCGAAGAGGCCGGGCTTTTCGGAAGAGGCGCGGACCTTGGTGCTCCCGGCGTGAAGCGCAGGGGTATCGCGCCGCAGTCGGGCAAGCTGGGCAATGTGCCGGTAGAGCGGGTGCGCCGGATCGAAGTGCTCGGCGGTCGGCGCCCGGGCCGTTCCGAGGAGGGGTTCGTCGGTCAGCAGCGGGTCTTGCGAAGCGAACATGTCCTGGCGCGCCCACTGGTCGCCGCCGTGACCGACGAAGCCTTGCTCGTCACCGTAATAGATGGTCGGCACGCCCCGCAGGGTCAGCAGCATGGCGTGACCCAGCATCGAGCGGCGCAGCAGCTCGTCGTTGCTTGCAAGCGGTTGGCCCAGCTTCAGGAACATCGGCAGCCGGCCCGCGTCATGGTTGCCGAGGAACGTCGGAAGCTGGAGCGCACCCTTGGTGCCGCCCGCATAGAGCGCATCGTCGGTGAACAGGCGCGCGAGGGTTTCCGTACCGCCGTCCTTCGCCCCGCCCACCGCATCGTTCACGGCGCGCATGAACGCGAAGTCGAGAACGGCGGGAAGGTCCGCATCGCGGGTCCAGGAAGCGAGGAGGGCGGGATCGTAATCGCCCGTCGCCACTTCGCCGAAGATGTGGAAGTTGGGGATGCCCTTCGCCTTCGCTCGCTCAAGCATGGCGGGGACGAACTGGCGCCAGAACTCCGGGTTGACGTGGCGGGCCGTGTCGATGCGGAAGCCGTCGATGCCGAAGCGGTCAATCCAGTCGCCGTAGATATCGATCATGCCCGCGATCACGCGCGGGTTCTCCGTCGCGAGGTCGTCGAGACCCACGAAGTCCCCGTACTGCGCGCTTTCGCCCTTCCAATGCGTGTTGCCGCGGTTGTGGTACCAGACCGGATCGTTCAGCCAGGCCGGAACCTTGACGTTCTTCTCGGCCCTGGGGACGATGGGTGTGTACGCGAAGGAGGGATCGGTCAGCTTCGCCCAATTTCCCGTGCTCGGATCGGCGTCGCCGGCGAAGCCGGCGTTGATTGCCGGCCCTTTCAGGCCCCCGCGCCGCGAAAAGGGATAGTCCGCCTTGGAGCGGTAGGGATACCCCTCGGCGATGCCCTCCTTGAACTGGATCACATCGGCCGTGTGGTTGGCGATGATGTCCATGTAGACCTTCATGCCGCGCGCGTGGGCGGCATCGACGAGGGCCTTGAAATCGTCGTTCGTGCCGAAGTGAGGATCGACTTGCGTGAAGTCAGTGATCCAGTAGCCGTGGTATCCGGCGCTCTTCTGGTCGTCAGGGCCCTGCACGGGCTTGTTCTTGAAGATCGGCCCCACCCAGATCGCGGTGGCGCCAAGGTTCTGGATGTAATCCAGGCGGTTCGTCAGGCCCTTGAGGTCGCCGCCATGGTAGAACGCCTTGTCCGCCGGGTCGAAGCCATGATCGAGCTTGCCGCCGCTAAGGCCGCCGCGATCGTTCGACGGGTCGCCGTTCTCGAATCGGTCCGGCAGGACGAAGTAGATCACTTCCTGTTCCGGCGTGCGGGCGCGCATGTCCTCGGCGGGACCGGCAAACGCGCTGCCGTGTGAGAGGGCCAGCGCCAGTGCGGCGAGCGAAGGGATGAGGCGGTTCATCGGGGCATTCTCCAGATGGCCGGTGCCGGGCGCGCCGCGCCAGGCGAACAGGATGATGTCATGCCCTGCCTTGCCAGTACGGAGGCGGAGCGATCCCTTCATCGGGATGGGTAGGCGGAACCGGGAAGGGAGGAACTTCGCCGGTTCCGCCGGTGTGGCGCCGCCCGGGAGGAGGAGATTCCCGTTCGGCGCCAAGGCAGCACGATCAGAACTTGTAGGAGAAACCTGCGAGGTAGCGACGACCGTAGCGCTGGTAGTCGATGATTTCGCGGTTATCGCCCGGGTTGGTGGTGACGAAAGGCTCGTCCGTCAGGTTCTGGCCCTGAATGTAGAGCGAGAGACCTTCAAGTGCGCTGCCCGCCTGGAAGTCATAACCGATCTGGGCGTCGATGATGGTCTCCGCCTTGGCGCGGCGGCGGACGCGGTTGGCCGCGAAGCCGGAGACTTCACCCAGGAAGGTCGAGCGGTAACGGACCGAGCCGCGCGCGTTGAACCCAGCCTTCTCGAAGTAGGCGGTGCCGTTGGCGACCCACTTGGAGTAGCCGGGCAGGTCGGTGGACGGCGAATCCGGCGTCGGCTTGATCTTGGTCTTCGTGTAGGCGACCGATCCGGTGACGCCGAAGCCTTCCAGCGCGGAGACGAAGGTCTCGAACGGCAGGGTGGTGGCGACTTCGACGCCGTAGAGCTTGCCGCCTTTGCCGTTGATCGGCGTCGTCAGCTGCGCCGTGGGCGAAAGCACCACGCCGTTGCCTGGATCCTGCAGCGACAGGGTGTCAGTCGGCACCGTGAACTGCTGGTTGTAGATGTAGCTCTTCAGATCCTTCCAGAAGAACTGCGCCGCGATGTAGCCCTTGCCGCTGAAGTACTGCTCGAACGTCAGGTCGATGGCGTTTGCGCGCCACGGACGCAGGTACGGGTTGCCCGACTCTCCGGTCACCTGAGCGACGCCGCCGGTGATGGTGTAATCGAACTTTTCCGACGCGCGCATGTCGTCGAGACGCGGGCGAATGATCTCGCGGGCCGCCGCGAAGCGCACCACGGTTTCGCTCGGGAAGCGCAGCGACAGGTTCATGCTCGGCAGGACATCGAGGTAGTCGACGCTGTCGTTGCGGACGAGCGCGCCGACGTTAGGCGAGCCGTTGGGGTTCTGGCCCAGCAGAACGGCGCTGGCGCCGCGGGAGTTCTGGTCCGTCCACTGCGCCTGCACGCCGAAGTTGCCGGTCAGGTGCGCCGAACCCACGTCCGCATCGAGGTTGCCCTGCAGGTAGGCGGTCATCAGGCGTTCGCGGATCGCGTAGCTCTTGACCACCACGTCGCCGTAGGGGTTGGCGACACGGTTGTAGATGCCGTCGCGCACGAGCGCGGCCGGATCGTAGCTGATGACCTGGCCAAGGCCGAGGTACTGAAGGCTGGTGAGACCGGTGCGGTACTGGTCCGGAACGGGGACGCTGGTCAGGCCGTCGGTGTTAGCGGCAAGGCCCAGGAAGTACTCTTCGGGCACCAGCGTCTTGGACCGGTTGGTGTAGTTCCAGCCGGCCTGGATCGAGTGCAGGAAGCCGCTTTCGAACTCATGCTCCACTTCGACGCGGTACTGCCAGAGCTCGTCCTTGATCCGGCGGTCGTTGTAGTAGCCGTCCTGGCCATTGATGATGCGGGTGCCGTCGACGGCCGTCTGGTCACCGCCCCAGCCCTGCGGGCTGGTCAGCAGGATGCTGCCGTAATCGCCGTAGTTGATCGTCGGCGAGAAGATGGCGCCTTTCGGGCTCATCGTGAAGCCGACGGTGTCGTAGGCGCCGACGAGGTAGCGGCCCGTCCCGGCGGTCGTCTCGATGCTGAGTTCGCTGCGGTCGGTCTTCGAGTAGCTGACATCCACGAAGGCCTTCCAGCCATCGTCGCCTTCCCACTTCGTGTTCCAGCCAAACGAGTAGAGCTTGGCGTGGCGGTTGAAGAGGTCGTTGCGAGCGAGGCCCTTGACGCCTGTGAAGGTGCCGCCCGTGACGAGCCCGTCCACCACGGTCGGGTTGGTCAGCACGGCGGTGTCGGTGTCCATGGACAACGGCAGCTCGACGCCGCGCTTGATCTGGTCGTCCTTGAAGTTCGAGTAGAACCCGTCGAGCGTGGTCGTCAGGTTGGGCGTCGGCTGCCATTGCAGGGTGCCGTTGAGGCCCAGGCGCTTCAGCTTGGTCGAAGTGACGTAGGACTTGGAGCCGCCGATCACGCGGCTGCCGTCGGCCGTCTCGCCATAACCCCAGGCGTTGAATTCCTGGATCTGGTAGGGCTCGTCGGTGTAGCTCGCACCCAGCGCGACGCCGATCGTGTCGTTGGCGAACTGGTCGACGTACATGCCGTTGATGCGGTAGCCCATGTCATCGGAACCGGCGTTCAGCTTGCCGAGATCGGCGTAGGAACCCCGTGCGCCGACCGAGATGATGCGCTTGCCGGCTTCCAGCGGGCGAATGGTGCGCATGTCGACGGTGCCCGACAGGCCCTGGCCGACGAGGCTTGCCATGGGCGTCTTGTAGACGTTGACGGCGCTGACGACTTCCGACGGGTACTGGTCGTATTCGACGGCGCGGTTGTCACCGGTCGACGTCTGTTCACGGCCGTTCAGCAGCGTGGTCGAGAAGTCGGGCGCGAAGCCGCGGATCGCGATCGAGTTCGAGCGGCCGTTCACGCGCTGCGAGGTCAGGCCGGGCAGGCGGGCGATCGATTCCGCGATGGAAGCGTCGGGCAGCTTGCCGATGTCTTCGGCGGAAATGCTCTCGACGATCTGCTCGGCGGTGCGCTTCTCATTGATGGCGTTGAGCAGCGAGGCGCGAAAGCCGGTGACGACGATGGTGTCCGCGGCGGCTGCACCCTCGTCAGCGGGGCTTGCGTTCTGCGCGGATGCGGCGGCGGGAAGCGCTGCCGCGAAAAGGGCTGCGGCAACAGCCGTGCGCGATGAAACCGCGACGGCCGAAATCTCATTGCGTAGCGACATGACGTCCTCTCCTGAACCAGGCCGGCCCATTTCGCATGGTGTCCGGCGTTTCCTCCTGAAGAAGGGAGCCCGCGCATTGCTGCCGTAGCCCCCTTGTTCGCTGCTGCTTAGGAGGCTCCGGCGTTGCGCATAATATGGCATACGTATACGTGAGTGCTCTTGCGGCACGGGGCGTTGCATCCGGGCAACTGCCGCATCTTAGGGAAAGGGCACGACTGCAACCGGTTCACGCGGCTCTGTGGCAATAAGGTGCCGCACGGGATGAGGATGAGGAATGGGACGTAAACCGACGAACCGGCCAACCAGCTTCGATATCGCTTATCGCGCCGGAGTTTCGCAGCCGACCGTGAGCCGGGCGTTGCGGGGGAGCAAATCCGTCAGCGCGGCGACACGCGCGCGGATCGAGGCGATCGCGCGGGAGCTGAACTACTCGGTAGACAAGAACGCATCCTCGCTGCGCTCGCAGCGGTCGAACACCATCGCCCTGCTTTTCTTCGAGGAGCAGTCGCCCGACGATTCGAAGATCAACCCCTTTTTCCTGGCCATGCTGGGGGCCATCACCCGCGAATGCGCCAACCGCGGCCTCGATCTTCTGATCTCCTTCCAGAAGCTGGAGGACGACTGGCACGTGCGTTACCAGGACAGCCACCGGGCGGACGGGCTGATCCTGCTGGGCTATGGCGATTACAAGCTTTACGAAAGCCGGCTGCGGCAGCTTGTGCGGCAGGGCACGCATTTCGTGCGCTGGGGAAGCGTGGACCAGGGCAGCCCTCGGGACGAGACGGGCGTGACGATCGGGTCGGACAACCTGGGCGCCGGGCGTCTTGCGGGGGAGCATCTTCTGGGGCTCGGGCGGAGGCGCATCGTCTTTCTCGGGCAGGCGGACGAACACTATCCCGAATTTGCCAAGCGCTACCGCGGCCTGTGCGAGGCGATGATCGCCAACGGTATCGCAGTCGACCCCCGGCTCCAGCGCGACGTCGTCAACCTTGAGGAGATGGGCCGCGAAGCGATGCGCGCCCTCATCGAGGAAGGCGTGCCCTTCGACGCCGTGTTCGCCGCCAGCGACCTGATCGGCATCGGCGCCATGCGCGCCCTTGCCGAGGCAGGGCTGTCGATCCCGGGCGACGTGGCGGTCATGGGCTTCGACGATCTCCCCGCCGCGAGCATGACGAACCCGCCGCTCACCACGATGATGCAGGATATCAAGCGGGCAGGGGCCGTGCTGGTAGAGACGCTGGCCTCCCAGATCGAAAGCGGAGAGGCGGTGTCCCGGACGCTGCCCGCCCATCTTGTCGTCCGTCGCAGCACCGCAGGGTCGGGCGCCCCGACCTGAGCGGAAGGCACCGAGGGCGGCCGTGCGGTGCCATGGCATTCGTATGCATGTTGTGACCGACAAGGCGGCGTGCAAGTCCGACGGACTGACCGGCAGGCGGCAGCGCGCCCGGTCCAAAGGCACGCCGTCAGGAGATCTGGGCCGGCGGGGGATCTGGGAAGGAATGCGATGAAGGACGCCATGATGGACAAGCCCCGGCAGGGCTGGGCAGGGCTGTGGAACATCAGCTTCGGCTTCTTCGGCATCCAGATCGGCTTCGCGTTGCAGAACGCCAACATGAGCCGGGTCTTCCAGTCGCTGGGCTCCAGCATCGACGATCTTCCGGCGCTCTGGGTCGCCGCGCCGCTGACCGGGTTGCTGGTGCAGCCGATCGTCGGGCATATGTCCGACCGGACCTGGCTGGGCCGGCTGGGGCGGCGGCGGCCTTACTTCCTTGCGGGCGCTATTCTGGCGACGATCGCGCTCATCGGGATGCCGGCAAGCGGGGGGCTGCTCATGGCCGCGCTGCTGCTGTGGATGCTGGATGCCAGCCTCAACGTCTCGATGGAGCCGTTTCGCGCCTTCGTCGGCGATATGCTGCGTCGCGACCAGCACACGGCGGGCTACGCGGTGCAGACCGCCTTCATCGGTGCGGGCGCCGTCGTCGGTTCGCTCTTCCCCTATGCGCTGGAGCACTTCGGCATTTCGAATGCCGCCGCGCTCGGCGAGATTCCCGATACGGTGCGCTACAGTTTCTGGGCCGGCGGCCTGGCGCTGCTTCTGGCGGTCGTGTGGACGGTGGTTTCCACGAGGGAGTACTCCCCGCAGGAAATGGCCGCGTTCGGGCAGGCGGAGGATGACGGAGCGGCGGACACCGCCGGAGCTCTGGCCCGGCGCAACATCCTGAGCGGGCTGCCGTGGATCGTGGCGGGCGGTCTTGTTGCGCTGGCCGTCTGGGCATGGGCGCTGGAGAAGGAGGTCTACCTCCTGGCCGCGCTCCTCGGCGGATACGGCATCGCGACCGGGCTGGCGATCCGCATGGCGCGGGCGGGGCGCAGCACGTCGATGCTGGCCGGGATCGTCGGCGATTTCTCCGGTATGCCGCCGCTGATGAAGCGGCTCGCGTTCGTGCAGTTCTTCAGCTGGTCCGCGCTGTTCATCATGTGGATCAACACCACGCCCGTCGTCGCGCAGTACCACTTCGGCTCGGCCGACCCGGCAAGTGCCGCCTATCAGGAGGCGGGCAACTGGGTGGGCGTGCTGTTTTCCGTCTACAACGGTGTCGCGGCCATTGCCGCGCTGGCCGTGCTGCCCATGCTTTCGGCGCGGATCGGAAAAGCGAGGACGCACGCGCTCTGCCTCGTCGCGGGGGCTGCGGGGTTCGCCGGGTTCATGATCCTGCGCGATCCCACGGCGCTCATCCTGTGCGAGCTTGGCATCGGCGTGGCCTGGGCCTCCATCCTGGCGATGCCCTACGCGATTCTGGCGAGCAGCCTGCCGCAGTCGAAGCTGGGCATCTACATGGGCCTCTTCAACGTCTTCGTGGTGCTGCCGCAACTTCTGGTGGCGACGGTCATGGGCTCGATCATGAAGGCGTTCTTCCCCGGCGAGCCGATCTGGACGATGGCTTTTGCGGCAGGCACTCTTCTCGTCGCCGCGCTTGCCTCCTTCCGGATCGCCACGCCGGACTGAGCGATAGATGTGAGCGACGACGCGAAATAATAAACCTTCGCGAAGCATCGATGTTGCCCTAGAGGAGGGCCGAACAGGCACAGGCAAGAGGAGAGGACCCATGCGCGCCACCCCGGATTTTGATTTCGCTCTCGGTGAGAGCGCGCAGATGATTCGCGAAACCGTTGCCCGCTTCGCCGACGAACGCATCGCTCCCCTTGCCGCTCGGGCCGATGCGGAGGACTGGTTCCCCCGTGAACTCTGGCCCGAAATGGGCGAACTGGGCCTGCACGGCATCACCGTCGAGGAAGACTGGGGCGGTATCGGCCTCGGCTACCTCGAGCATGTCATCGCCGTCGAGGAAGTCAGCCGCGCCTCTGCTTCGGTCGGATTGTCCTATGGTGCCCACTCCAACCTGTGCGTCAACCAGATCCGCCGGTGGGGCAACGAGGAACAGAAGGCGCGTTACCTGCCCAAGCTTATCTCGGGCGAACATGTGGGCAGCCTTGCCATGTCGGAGGTCGGAGCCGGATCCGACGTTGTCGGCATGAAGCTGCGCGCCGATGCGGTTGGGGGCGGCTTCCGGCTCAACGGCACCAAGTTCTGGATCACCAACGGCACTTGCGCCGACACGCTCGTGGTCTACGCCAAGACCGGAGAAGGATCGAAGGGGATTACCGCCTTCCTCGTTGAGAAGGATACGCCGGGTTTCTCCATCGGGCAGAAGATCGACAAGATGGGCATGCGCGGTTCGCCCACCTGCGAGCTGGTGTTTGACGACTGTTTCCTGCCGGAAGAGAACGTCATGGGTCCGCTGCATGGCGGCGTGGGCGTGCTTATGAGCGGCCTCGACTACGAGCGCGTCGTGCTGGCGGGCTTGCAGCTCGGCATCATGCAGGCTTGCCTCGACACCGTCATCCCCTATCTGCGGGAGAGGAAGCAGTTCGGCAAGCCGATCGGGGCTTTCCAGTTGATGCAGGCGAAAGTGGCGGACATGTACGTCGCGCTGCAGTCGGCGCGCGCCTACGTCTATGCGGTCGCTCGTGCCTGCGACGCGGGGCAGACCACCCGCTTTGACGCAGCGGGCGCGATCCTGCTGGCGAGCGAGAACGCCTTTCGCGTCTCGGGGGAAGCTGTCCAGGCGCTGGGCGGCGCGGGTTACACGAAGGACTGGCCGGTGGAGCGCTACTTGCGTGACGCCAAGCTGCTCGACATCGGCGCCGGAACGAACGAGATCCGCCGTATGCTCATCGGCCGGGAACTGATCGGCGCCGCCTGAGGCAGCCGCGCGCCTGACGCTGCAAGCGACACTCCAAAGCATGGTCGAGCCGTAGACGCCGACCATGCTTTTTCTTTGCCTGCGCCGTTCAATGAGATACCATGGATCATATTCGGACGGCACGGGAGAGCCATGACGATGACGACCACTGCACAGGCTGCCGCGCCTGCATGCCCCGCGCACAGCGGACGAGACGACCGGAAGAGCGCCCGAATCGCCGAGGCCAATCTGAAACCGGCGGACGGCGCCCGCATCATCCGTTCCTTTGCCGCCTCGCGCGAGATATTGCGTTCTACCAGGGTGCGTCAGGCGGGGGCGAGTGCCGAGGTGGTGGATCTCAGCAAGCCGGACGAAATCTCGTTCTTCTTCCTCGACGGGGATGTTCACCGCAAGCGCCGCGCTGCGGTGGCGGGGCTCTTCGCTCCCCGGACCATCGCGACGCGCCACCGGGCGGTGATGGATCGCACGATGGATACGATCGTCGCCAAGCTTCAGGAGAGGGGTTCCGCACCCCTGGATGAACTGAGCTGGCAGATGGCGGTGGATGTCGCGGCGGAAATCGTCGGGCTGACCAACAGCGACAGCAACGCCAATCTCGCAAGGCGGGTCAAGGCCGTGCTCGAATCCTCGATCACTCGCAAGCCCGGATTCTTCAACGGGTTGCTGTTCAACGCAAGAATGCTGGTCCACGTCGGGCGCTTCTGGAAGCATGACCTGGCGCCCGCCGTCGCCGCCCGCCGGCATCAGCCGCGCGACGACGTGATCACTCACATGGTACAGGCGGACTATTCCCGGAAGGGGATGATCATGGAATGCCTCAGCTACGGCGGGGCAGGCATGATGACCACGCGCGAGTTCATCGTGATGGCGGCGTGGCACCTGTTTGAAAAGCAGCCCCTGCGCGAGCGTTTCCTTTCCGGCAGCGAGGAAGACCAGATCGCGATTCTGGAGGAGATCCTGCGGCTGGAACCTGTGGCCTCGATGCTCCACCGCCGTGCGGCGGAGCCGCTGGCGGGCCCGGCCGGCATGGCGCTGGCGGAAGGGGAGACCGCCTGCGTCTCCATTCGCGAGGCCAATGTGGACGAGGCGATCACCGGGCCCTGTCCCTTCGAGATCGACCCCGATCGCGCGAAGCGGATGAAGGTGGCAGGGCCATACCTCAGCTTTGGGGACGGCCCCCACCGCTGCCCCGGCGCGCAAGTCGCCCTGCATGAGACGCGGTTGTTTCTCGACCGCCTGCTTCGGCTGCCGGGCATCCGCCTCACGGCTGAGCCGCAGGTGCTGTGGAACGCGCAGATCCAGGGCTACGAACTGCGCGGGGCGGTCGTCGCCTGTGATCCGTCCTGAGGCTGACGCATGGTGGCAGTGACGTTCATCGCGGTGGATGGCCGCGAAACGCGTATTGAGGCGACAGCGGGGCTGTCGCTTATGGAGAACGCCGTAGCGGGTGGCATCGCGGCGATCGAGGCGGTCTGCGGCGGCAATGCCTATTGCGGCACGTGCCGGGTTTATGTCGTGCCCGAATGGCGCAGTGTGACGGGCAATATCACTGAGATCGAGGAACCGATGATCGAGGCGAGCGGCGATGACGATCCCGGCGTGCGGCTCTCCTGCCAGATCGTCGTCACGCCCGAATTGGATGGGCTGGTGGTGCGAACGCCCGCATCGCAGGGCTAGGCGGCGGGCACCGGCACGATGGTGTGCGCCAGCCGCTCGACCTCCGAGCAATCGTGGCTGACGTAGAGGATCGGCAGGCGCAGCTCGTCCCGAATGCGTTCGATGAGCCGCAGGATTTCCTCGCGCCGTGCGCCGTCGACCGAGGCGAGGGGCTCGTCCATCAGCAGGAACGCGGGGTCGGAGAGCAGCGCGCGCCCGATCGCCACGCGCTGCGCCTCGCCGCCCGATAACGTGGCGGGCATGCGATCGAGCAGGCCGGTGATGCCGAGGAGGTCGAGCGTGTGGTCCCAGTCCAGCCCCGCTCCCGGCCTCAGTCCGTATGCCAGGTTTCGGCGGACGCTGCGGTGCGGGAACAGCCGCAGGTCCTGGAACACGTAGCCGCAGCGGCGGTGCTCGGGAGGAAGGTCGATCCGCGCGGCGGCATCGAACAGCGGGGTTCCGGCGACGGCGATGCGGCCGCGCCTCGGGCGCAGGAGGCCGGCTACCGCATCCAGCAGGGTCGTCTTGCCCGCTCCCGAAGGTCCGAACAGGGCGGTAAGACCGGGGCCGGCGGTGAAGGCGTAATCAAGCCGCCGGTCGCCTCGCGCAAGAGTTATGGCGATGTCAAAGGACATGGCGGCCCTTTTCCTGCCCGCTGCGCCGCGCGAGCCCCTCCGACAGCACCAGCGCCATAAGCGAGAGGCCGACGGAGAGCATCGCCAGCCGCGCGACCTGCACGTCGGACCCCGGGATCTGCAGGGCGCTGTAGATCGCAAGGGGAAGGGTCTGCGTCTCGCCCGGGATGTTGGAGGCGAAGGTGATCGTCGCGCCGAACTCGCCCACTGAGCGCGCGAACCCCAGCACCAGCGCGGCCAGTATGCCGTTGACGCAGAGTGGCAGCGTGACGGTCGCGAAAGCGCGCCAGGGGCCGGCGCCGAGCGTGCGGGCGGCACTCTCCAGCCGGCGATCGACGCCCTCCAGCGAAAGCCGCATCGCGCGCACCATCAGGGGCAGCGCCATGATCCCGGCTGCAAGCGCCGCACCTGTCCACCGGAACAGGAAGGCAAGGCCCAGGGTCCGCTCCAGAAAGGCACCCGCCGCGGCATCCGGACCGAGCGCGATGAGCAGCAGCCAGCCCGTCACCACCGGTGGCAGCACCAGCGGCAGATGGACAAGCGCGTCGATCAGCACCTTGCCGGGAAAGCGCCAGCGGGCGAGCACCCAGGCGAGCGCGAAGGCGAGCGGCAGAGCGGCGGCCATGGCAACGGCGCTCACCTTCAGGGAAAGGAGAAGCACCTCCCATTCTGCGGACGAAAGCGGGGCCATCGGCGGCGGCTTAGTGCGTGCCGAAGCCGAACCGGCGGAACAGGGACTTGCCCTGTGCCGAGACAAGGTAGCGGCGGAACGCCTCGCCCTCCGGGTTGCGGGACCTGGAAAGGGTGGCGACGGGGTAGCTGATCGGCGAGTGGCTGCTTGCCGGGAAAGTGCCGACCACGCGCACGCGGCTGTCGGCGCGCGCGTCCGTGGCGTAGACGATCCCCAGCGGCGCCGCGCCGCGATCGACCAGCGCCAGCGCCCCGCGCACGCTTTCGGCCGGGGCCAGTCGATCCACGACCGAGGCCCAGACCCCCAGCCGCGTCAGCGCCTCCTTCGCATAGAGACCGGCAGGAACGCCGCCGGGATCGGCAATCGCCAGCCGCCCCTTGCCGAGCGCGCGGGCCAGAGCCATTCCGGGACCTACACGCAGCCGCACGGCGCTTGCCCTTGGCGCGATGAGGACGAGCGTGTTGCGCAGGAACGAGACCCGAGTGCCGCGCCGCAGGAGGTTGCGCGCCTGCAGGTGGTTCATCCATTGCTCGTCGGCCGAGACGAACAGGTCGGCCCGGGCGCCTCCCGCGACCTGCCGTGCGAGGGCCGAGGAGGCGGCGAAGGAGATGCGCGGGCGAGGGTGGCCCTTGCGCGCCCAGGCGTCGGCGGCCGCGTTCATCGATTCCTGCAGGCTGGCCGCCGCCAGCACCAGCGCCGGCTCCTTGCGCGATGGCGCGGCTGTCGCGGCCGTGGCGGCGAGGAAGGTCAGCGCCGCCATCATGCTGGCCACGAACTTACGCATCAGGATCTCCGGTAGGGTACTGTATCCTACAGTATACTGCACGGCGCGGCAGGCAAGGGGCGCATTCACCCCTTCTGCGAGGTACGCGGGCAGGGAAGGAGGCAGGCCGCGAGTGCATCGTAGTGCGGACCACGGGCTGACCGCGCCACCCCTGCCTGCAAGGCGCGGTAGTGTGCGAGGACGCTCTCCCCTTGCGCCGTCAAGTGCGCGCCGCTCATCGCGGACCGTCCGGGGGCGGTCTGGACCAGGGGGGTGTCCCAGCAGCGGTTCATCGTGTCCACGAGCAGCCAGGCACGCCGGTAGCTCATGCCCATGGCGCGGCCGGCAGCCGAGATGGACCCGTGTTCGCGGATGGCATCGAGCAGGTCGGCCTTGCCCGGCCCCATCGCGATTTCCTCGCCGGAATGGATCTGAATCTTGATCTTCAGGCGGCGCGCGTCAGTCATCGTGCGAATCTAGAGCGCGGCCATTGCCCCGCCAACCCCAGGACCGATACCGGACGTCAGGCTGGCTATAAGGGTTAAGGGTTTTCCCCAGCGGCGTTCCGCCACCCCGCGCAAAGCGGCGGTTCGCCGGTCTCCGGACGGCGGAACCGCATCAGTCAGAAGCCCCGGTGGTCGGACCCCACTCTGGAACAATGCCGCCGTTTTCGATATACGAAGGGATGGGAAAGAAAGATCGCCTGACGCCGCAAAGGCACAGTGATCGGGAGAAGGGCGGCTGATGCACGGGAAGCCTGTGGTATCGCCCGGTAGGTAAGAGGATGACCTATGAAGGTGGCGAACGACAATATCGTTAGACTACAAGGGCTTGGCAGAGGTTCTTCGGACTGGGCCGCGCATCGTCCGGCCGGCGGCGTCTATGCCGCACAGCGCCGCGACCATGAGCAGGAACACGACGGCCGCGGGCTGGCCATGGCGGTTCTTCTTTGCGTGGTGTGCTGGGGCGCGCTGGGGTATTTCCTGCTCGGATGACCCGGCCCGTGTTCGCGCTGGCGATGTGACGAAGCGCAGGGGAAGGGCGCGCGCAGCCGCAGCCTGCTCCTGGCAGTCTTCCGCACAGGGCAAGGGATCCATGATGAGCGAACGCGTCCTCTCCCTCGAAGGAGTCCACAACTTCCGCGACGCGGGTGGCTATGCCCTCAGCGGCGGAGAGCGCATGAAGCGCCGCATGGTCTGGCGCTCGGGCCAGCATCACGCCGCCACCGATGCCGATCTTGACCGTATAGCCGCCCTCGACCTTGCCAGCGTCTTCGACCTGCGGTCCTCGCGTGAGCGTGCCAGCCATCCCTGCCGTCGGCCGCCGGAGTTTAGCGCACACGTTGTCCTCTGCGCAGATCCCGAGACACGCCACGCGGCGCATGTCGCGGCCTCAAAGGGGCTTCGCGGTCGGACGGCTCAGTCCACGCGCGATAGCCTTGCCCGCAATTACGCACGCATAGTCTTTCGCCCGGAACTGCAGGTCATGATCCGGAACTGGTTCGCGATGCTGGGGGAGGGGCAGGGGCCCAGCCTGGTCAACTGCATGGCGGGCAAGGACCGCACGGGCATCGCGGTGGCGCTGCTTCACGCCGCGATCGGTGTTCACCCGGACGACATCCTTGCCGATTACCTCCTGACGAACACGGCTGGCGACGTGGAGGCTCGCATCGCATCGGGCGCGGCGACGGTTCGTGCGATCACCGGACCGCTGGACGAGGCGGTTCTGCGCGTCCTGATGGGCGTTGAAGCGGCGTACCTTGAAAGCGCCTGGGCGGCCATTGATGAACGGTACGGAAGCCGCGATACCTATCTTGAGCGGGAGCTGGGTCTCGATGCAGCCGGACGGGAACGGCTGCGTGCCGCTCTGTCCGAAGATTGACAGCTTTAACCTATTAGGTTATAGACCTCGCCATCTGCGGCAGACGGGGCCTCGTCCGCCAAGGTGTCTCGGGTCGGCGTCGTGGGCGGTGCGCGGGTGTAAAGCCGTGGACCACGCCACGAGCGTCCTTCCGGAGCGGTTCACTGGACGGGCGGCACAGCGGCCCCTCCACCCCAACTTTCGTGCAATCGGTAGCCTTCTGCGTGAAGGCAGCTTCCCACGAAAGCGGACACAGCCCTGTCTTGCGAACCCGCACGGCCTGTCCGAACCGTCTCCGTTACAGGGTCGCGCCGGGCTGTCCTGACTGCTACCCGGCCGTTCGCACGACAGTCTCCCTCCCCGCGTTCCACCAGGGACGCCCCGACGCCGGCCCGATTTTGCTTCGCGTTTTCCCCGAAGGCGTAAAGCCCGCATTCGCCAGCGGGCGCTTCCGCGCGTCCGCAGCGTACCGGCGGTCAGGCAAGGAATCCCTTCACATCGGCTATGAAGCGGCCGAACTGGTCGTGGTGCAGCCAATGGCCGGCGTTCTCGTATTCGATCAGTTGCGCAGTCGGGAAGTGGTCCATCCGGCCGTCGCCTGCCGGGCTGGTGGCGAAGCTGTCCTTGCCCCACAGCAAAAGCACCGGGCACGTGATTGCCTCCCACAGCGCGATGATCTGGTCGGTCGGCAGGTCCGACGTGGTCCAGACGTTCAGGTAGTTGTCGAACTTCCAGCTCCAGGTGCCATCCTCGTTGCGTGTCGCGCCGTGGATCGTGAGGTGGCGCGCCTGCGCGTCCGTGAGGAAGCCGTTCTCCTCCTTCATCCGCTGGTATGCGTCGCGCAGCGAAGCGTATTTGCGCACGGTGCGGCCAGACGCCTTGCGCTTCTCCTCGATCCACTGACGCAGCCTCTCTCCCGCGCCCCGGGCTTCCTGTTCGCGCCGCATGGCGGGCGGTGGGCCCAGGCCCTCGATATTGACGAACTTCGCCACCTTCTCCGGGTAGAGGCCGGTAAAACGCGTGGCGATGTTGCCTCCCAGCGAGTGCGCGACGACCGTCACCTGGTCCTGCCCCAGCGTATGCACGAGCTGGGCGAAGTCATAGACAAAGGCGTCCATGCCGTAGTGTCCTTCGGGCGACCATTCGCTGTCGCCATGACCGCGCAGGTCGGGGCAGATCACATGCCAGTCGTGCCGCAGCTCCTCGGCCACCCAGTCCCAGCTGCGGCAGTGATCGCGCCCGCCGTGCTGCAGGATCAGCGGCGGCGCCTCGGGATTGCCCCAGTCCACGTAGTGAAGGCGCAGGCGCTGGGAGACGAAGCGGTTCGAAGTGGGGCCAAGCTGACTCATCATTCCCGATGGATGGGGGGCGGCTGCGCGCAGGTCAATGTGTCGTGGCGATCCCGCGTGCCGTCCTGCAATTTGCGGGGATGAAATAAAAGCTTGCGCCGCGCGTGCTTGGCAAACCCATGCGCGAGACCCTATCTCGCGGGCCAAGGAATTCACGCCGGAGACAGTTTAATGGCGACCACGCACAAGACCCGCATGCTCATCATCGGTTCCGGCCCGGCCGGACTTTCCGCCGCCATCTACGGTGCGCGCGCCGGAATGGAGCCGATCGTCGTGCAGGGCCTGCAGCCGGGTGGCCAGCTGACCATCACCACCGACGTCGAGAACTATCCCGGCTTCCGCGAGGTCATCCAGGGGCCATGGCTGATGCAGGAGATGCAGGCCCAGGCCGAGCATGTCGGCACGCGCATGATGTGGGACACGATCACCAATGTCGACCTCAGCGGCGACGTCTTCGTCGCGCAGGGCGATTCCGGCGACACCTATGAAGGCGACACGCTCGTCATCGCCACGGGCGCGCAGGCCAAGTGGCTCGGCGTCCCGGGCGAACAGGAGCTTTCGGGCCGGGGCGTTTCCGCCTGCGCCACCTGCGACGGTTTCTTCTATCGCGGCAAGAAGGTGGTGGTCATCGGCGGCGGCAACACCGCGGTCGAGGAAGCGCTCTACCTCACCAACCACGCGACCGAGGTCGTGCTGATCCACCGCCGCGATTCGCTGCGGTCGGAGAAGATCCTGCAGGATCGCCTGTTTGCCCATCCCAAGATCAAGACCGTCTGGAACAAGCGCGTCGATCGCTTCGTGGCGGGAGAGGACGGGGCGCTCCGCGCTGTGGCCCTGACCGACACGCAGACCGGAGAAGAGAGCGAACTGCTGACCGACGGCGCCTTCGTCGCCATCGGTCACGCGCCTGCGACTGAACTCTTCAAGGGCAAGCTCGCCATGGACGAAACCGGTTACCTGATCGTAGAGCCGGGCACGCCCAAGACTGACATCCCCGGGGTTTTCGCGGCGGGGGACGTTTCGGATCACGTCTATCGGCAGGCGATCACCGCCGCTGGCGCTGGCTGCATGGCTGCGCTCGACGCCGAGCGCTACCTGGCGGAAAAGCTGCACCTGGCCGGCATCACGGAAACGGTGCAGGGCTGAAGAGAACGGAGGGGGAGCCGGCGTTTCCCCCTTTTGCAGTGCGTCTCAGTCGGTGAGGCTTGGCCCCAGCGAAGGGTCTAGGTCACGCGGGCGCACAAGATGGACAAGCCGGCCGGTGCCGTCGCGCAGGTCCGCCCAGTTTTCGATGTCCAGTTCGATGACCGCGTAGGCCGCGGTGGGGAACTTGTCCTCCACCACATCGCGCAGCGGGCTGCTGCCGTCGTCCGGCACGAGATCGAAGATCAGATCCTCCAGCCCTGGGTTGTGCCCCACAAGAAGGATCGTGCGCGGATCGGAATCCTGTTCGCGCAGAACGTCGATCAGTGTTGCCGAACTGGCGAGATAGATGCGCCGATCCCACGTGATCGGCGGCGTTTCACCGGCCGCCTCGCCGGCCAGTTCGATCGTCTGCGTGACGCGGACTGCCGGTGAGGCGAGGATGCGCTTCCAGCCGACTGCGTGTTCGCGGATATGCTTGCCCATCAGGCCCGCGCCGGCCCGGCCCCGCGTGTTCAGCGGGCGATCGAAGTCCCGCAGGCGCGCGTCGGTCCAGTCCGATTTGGCGTGACGGAAGATACCGAGCGTTTTCATGGGCGAACTCTTGGACAGGGTGTCGGGTACGGCGGATCAGTTCGGTGGGTCTGAAGCCTCGATCGTCTCGGCCGTGGCCCCTGAAGCATGATCGGCCACGCGCTGTAAAGCCTCGTCCAGCGAGACTCTCCGAATTGGCGTACCCGCCGGAAAGGCGGAGAGCAGGCGTGACGGGAAAGCGGGGGAGAGGACGACGAAATGCCCGTGATCGTCGCGGCTGCGGATCAGGCGACCGAAGGCCTGCGCCAGCTTCGCCCGGATCAGGGTGTCGTCATAGGCGCTGCCGCCGTTGGCGAGGCGCCGGGCGCGGTGCAGGATCGTCGGCCGAGGCCAAGGCACCTGCTCCATGACGACCAGCCGCAGCGAATGCCCGGGAACGTCCACACCGTCCCTCAGCGCATCGGTGCCGAGCAGAGAGGCCGCGGGATCGTCGCGGAAGATGTCCACGAGCGTACCGGTGTCGATGGGATCGACATGCTGGGCGTAGAGCGGCAAGCCGCCGCGCGCGAGGCGATCGGCGATGCGGCCGTGAACGGCGCGCAGGCGGCGGATCGCCGTGAACAGCCCGAGCGCGCCGCCGCCCGACGCCTCGATCAGGCGCCCGAAAGCCGCCGACAGGGCGGGGATGTCCCCCTTGGGCACGTCCGTGACAATCAGAACTTCCGCCTGACTGGCGTAATCGAACGGGCTCTGATGGATGGACAGGCGCGGCGCGACATCGATGGTCGGCGTGCCTGAGCGTGCGATTGCTTTCGTCCAGTCTTCCCCATCGCGAAGCGTCGCCGACGTCATCACAACGCCGTGTGCGGGTTCGAGGACGACCTTGGCGAAGGGCTTCATCGGATCGAGCCAGCGCCGGTGAATGCCGATGTCGAACTCCCGCGCTTCCGAGCGATCGACCGCCAGCCAGTCCACGTATTCGGGATCGGCCGGGCCACCGAGCCGATCGAGCAGCGATTCCCACGCTGCCAGAGTCTCGACACGCCAGGTCAGCGAATGGCGGGCGCCCTCGATGCGGGCGCGGCCTGGACCGTCGAGCCAGTCCGGCGGCTCCTCCAACAGCGCTTCCAGTCTCATGCCGAGACGGATCAGCGGCTGGCGCAGTTCAGCGAGCGCCATCCGCGCGGCCTGGGCGATCTCGACGAAGGCGCCGTCCAGACCGGCGGCTTCCGTCTCCAGGCCATAGCCGGCCTCCTGCCCCCCGCTTTCATCCCGGGCGTAGACCGTGGCCCGCACCGCCGCGAGCAGTTCCTCCAGCGGGCCGGAGGCAGCGTTCTCGAGGATGCGCTGCATCCAGCCGTCGCCGGGCAGCGCCTCGGCTGCGGCGCGTGCGGCGGTGATCGCCTGCGCCCCGGCCTCGTCGTAGCTGGCGATATCGGCGAGGCGGGCGGACAGGCCCCGGCGGCGGCCCTTCGAAGCCTTTTCAGGCCCGATCACCCAGCGGCGCAGTTCAATCGCCTCGGCTCCGCTCAGCGCGGCGGCGAAAGTGGAATCGGCGGCATCGAAAACGTGGTGGCCCTCGTCGAAGACGATGCGGGTCGGGCGTGATGCAGGATCGCGTCCCCGCGCGGCGTTCACCATCACGAGGGCATGGTTTCCGATGACGAGGTCGGCGCCGACGCTGGCGCGGGCCGCGCGTTCGATGAAGCATTTGCGGTAGTGCGGGCAGCCCGCATAGACGCATTCGCCGCGCCGGTCAGTGAGGGCCGCGATGCCGCGTTGGCGAAAAAGCGTTCCAAGCCAGCCGGGCAAGTCGCCGCCGATCATGTCGCCATCGCGTGAATAGGCGGCCCACCGCGCCACGAGCTGCGCCAGCACGGCGGCGCGCCCGGAAAAACCCCCTTGAAGCGCATCTTCAAGGTTGAGCAGGCACAGGTAATTTTCCCGCCCTTTGCGCACCACCACCGGCCGGGTGCCGTCGGCCCGGTGCTCGGGCCAGGCGCGGCGGCTCTCCTGCCGGAGCTGGCGCTGCAGTGCCTTGGTGTAAGTGGAGACCCAGACGGTGCCGCCCGCCTTCTCGGTCCAGAGCGAGGTGGGCGCGAG
Organism: Novosphingobium panipatense; assembly: GCF_900182875.1. NCBI lineage: Bacteria > Pseudomonadati > Pseudomonadota > Alphaproteobacteria > Sphingomonadales > Sphingomonadaceae > Novosphingobium > Novosphingobium panipatense. The sequence goes on along the minus strand of NZ_FXUI01000007.1, from coordinate 76,755 downwards.
ATAGCCCAGCGTTTTACCGATACCCGTGCCGGCCTGGGCAAGCAGGACATGCGGTCGTCCGGCGCGTTCGCGCGGCGCAAAGGCGTTCGCCGCCTCCACGGCATAGGCACGCTGGCCGGAGCGCTGTTCGGCGGTTGATCCGGTAAGCCGCGTCAGCCGTTCCAGCACCTCCTCCTCGCTGAGGACGACCTGACGCGGCTGCGGAGCCTCCGGCGTTTCCTCCCACTCGGGCAGCCGGGCGAACAGCCACCGCTCCGCCTGTGACGGACGCTGGATCCGCCCCGTCAGCAGCGTGGCCCAAGGCCATCGCATCCGGATCAGCGATTGCAGTGCAGTCCAGGCACCTTCGCGCTCGGGCCACTCGGGATTGCCGCACATGTCGAGCAGGGCACCGGCTGCCTCCTGCAACAGGCGCGGCACGTCCGCATCGCCCTGCGGCTCCTCCAGGTTGAGCGCGTGAGCCAGACCCTTGGGCGTGGGCACGACGAAGCGCGCCGGGTGCACGAAGGCGTATAGCTCCAGCAGATCGAGCCCGGACAGATCGGGATACCCCAGCCGCGTCGCCAGAAGCGGAGCGTTGAGGATGAGAAGAGGCGTATCGGCTGCCGCCATGACCGCATCACCCTTGGAGATGGGTCTGGTGCCACTGCCCGTCAGGTCCTGCTCACGCAGCCAGCAGCCGCCATGACTGGCGTGTAGGGCGGGAAGGGGCAATGCAGCCATGGTCCGGTCTTAGGGATGCGACAGACGATTTGGAACGGGATCGAGCCCCCGTTCACCAGAAAGATTACCAACTGATACACTTTTCCGGCTTGCCGCTTCTCTATCAAGATATATCTTGGAGATGTCAAAACAGATGAGAAGTGATGAACGATATGAAGTGTATTGACGCAGACCGCGCCGAACGCGGCGCCCGGCGTGGCCGGGATGGCTCGCGGCGCCACGCCGGCGGTGGCGTCTTTGCCAAAGGTTTCCCCGGCGGCGGCGGCCGCGGCTGGGGCATGGGCCCGGACGGCGGTGGCTTCGGTGGCGGAGGCGCGCGCGGTGGTGCGCGGCGCAAGCGGCTGTTCGACCAGGCGGAACTGCAGCTCCTGATGCTCGCCCTGATCGTCGAAGCTCCCCGCCACGGCTACGAACTCATCCGGGAGGTCGAGGCGCTTTCGGGTGGAGAATACGCTCCCAGTCCCGGGGTGGTTTATCCTGCTTTGATCTTCATGGAGGAAACGGGCCTCATTGCTCCGGCTGCGGACGAAGCCAGTCGCAGCAAGGCATTCGCCGCCACGGAGCGGGGCATCGCCAGGGTACGGGAACAGGAAGACAGCATCGCTGAACTCAAGGGCCGACTTTCCGCCCTGCTGGAGCAGCGGGACCGCATCGACCCCGCGCCTGTCCGCCGTGCGTTCCATGCGCTTAAGACCGCCGTTTTCGACCGGCTGTCGCAGGAAGGCACCGACCGGGATTTCATACTCAAGGTCGCCGATGTGATCGACGACGCGACCCGCACGATCGAAAGGATTTAGACGTGAACACTATCGAAGCCACCGTGAAGACTGAAAACGGCGGGAAGTACGTCCGCCAGCTTTGCAAGCACTGGAGCCACAAGCTGGAAACGCAGGTCGATGGGGACGTGGGAACCGTGACTTTCCCCAACGCGGTCTGCACCATGGCCGCCGATGGCGAGAGCATCGCCATCACCATCACCGGGGAAGAGCGCGAGGCGGTGCAGCGCCTGACCGACGTGGTCGCCACTCACATCGACCGCTTCGCCTTCCGGGAAGCGCCGCTGGAGTACAACTGGATCTGGCGGAACTGAAATCAGGGCGAGCGGAGCGCCGGTTCCGCTCGCTTCCCGCAGGAGGGCGATAAGGCGGCGACTCCGGCCTTGCGAAAGTCGCGCATTTCGCCAATTAGCGCCGCATGACTGACAATGCCCTGATCGAAGCCGCACGTGTGTCCAAGGCCTGGCCCTTTCAGGAGGCCCAGAAGCTGCTCAAGCGCTATCCGCAGGGCAAACCAAACGGCGCACCCGTGCTGTTTGAAACGGGGTATGGTCCCTCGGGGCTTCCCCATATCGGCACTTTCCAGGAGGTACTGCGCACCACCCTCGTGCGCCGGGCCTACGAAGCGCTGACCGGCGGCGCGCCCACGCGGCTGGTCGCCTTTTCCGATGACATGGACGGGCTGCGCAAGGTGCCCGACAACATCCCCAACGCGGATGTGCTGGCGGCCAACCTTGGAAAGCCTCTCAGCCGCATTCCGGATCCTTTCGGCACGCACGAGAGCTTCGCTCATCACAACAATGCGATGCTGCGCGACTTCCTCGACCGTTTCGGCTTCGACTACGAATTCGTCTCGGCCAGCGACCGGTACAATTCGGGCGAATTCGACGCCGCACTGACCCGGGTGCTGGAATGCAACCAGGCCATCCTTGACGTCATGCTGCCGACCCTGCGCGAAGAACGCCGCAAGACGTACTCGCCCGTGTTGCCCGTCTCGCCCACGACGGGCGTCGTGCTGCAGGTTCCGGTCGAAGTGCTCGATCCCGCCACCGGCCTCATCCGCTTCACTGACGAGGACGGCACCGTCGTTGAGCAATCGGCATTCGGGGGCAAAGCGAAGCTCCAGTGGAAGGTAGACTGGGCCATGCGCTGGTACGCGCTGGGCGTCGACTACGAGATGTGCGGCAAGGACCTTACGGACTCGGTCACGCAGTCCGGCAAGATCGTGCAGATCCTCGGCGGTCGCAAGCCCGAGGGCCTGATCTACGAGCTGTTTCTGGACGAGAACGGGGAGAAGATCTCCAAGTCCAAAGGCAATGGTTTGACCATTGAGCAGTGGCTGACGTACGGCACCGAGGAATCGCTCGGCTTCTACCTCTTCCGTGAGCCCAAGAGCGCCAAGCAGCTCCACGTGGGCGTGATCCCCAAGGCGGTGGACGAGTACTGGCAATTCCGCGGCAACCTTCCAGGGCAGCCGCTCGACAAGCAGCTGGGCAACCCGGTGTGGCACCTGCTGCGCGCGAACGGCGACGAAGAAGGCGCGGGCGATACCGTGCCGGTCACATTCTCGCTGCTGCTCAACCTCGTCGGTGTGCTCGGCGCCGATGCCACGGCGGAGCAGGTCTGGTCCTACCTCGGCAACTACGTGGCCGATGCCAGTCCCGAAGCCCATCCCGATCTTGCCGAGATGGTGCGGGCCGCGCTCGCCACCAACCGGGACTTCATCGCACCCACGCTGCAGCGTCGTGCTCCCCTTGGCGGCGAAGTGGCTGCGTTGCGGGAACTCGATGACAAGCTTGCCGCTCTCGGTGATGAAGCCTCCGCGGAGGAACTGCAGAACATCGTCTACGAAATCGGCAAGAACGAGACCTACGGCTTCGAAAGCCTGCGCGACTGGTTCAAGGCGCTCTACGAGACGCTGCTGGGCTCACCGCAGGGGCCGCGCATGGGAAGCTTTATCGCGCTTTATGGGGTGGCGGAAACGCGCAAGCTCATCGCCGAGGCTCTGGCTGCCTGAGCCCCGCGCCGCCCGGCGCGAGCCGGGTGACGGGACGGCCTTGCTACTGCCAGAGCCGGGTTCGAAACCATTTTGTGACGACGTACTTCACGCCGCGCAGCACCGGTCGCGCGGCGTGCATCGTCCACGGGTTCGGCGTGCCATCCGGCTGGGCGTTGTTCCACAAGAGCAGCGTGCCGGTCCGTGGCGGAATGCTCAGCGCGACCCGCGTAAAATCCGTGGTGCCGCCTTCATCGACCGCGTTGAGGTAGACCATGGCAGTCCAGCTGCGCTGCCCGCCGCAGCGCCGTTCCTGGCGCCAGTAGCTGGCGTCGGTATCGAACCAGTCGCAATGCTCATGGAAGAACTGGCCGCAGGTGTATCGCTGACCCTGCGCGGCCTCGCCCCAGGTGGCGGCGATGCCGGTGAGGGCCGAAAGCTTCCTTTCAAGCCGGCGCACACAGAGAGCACCGGCGTCGATATCGCCCGAGTAGCTCGTTCGGTAATCCGGCCAGAGGTCCTGCTCGACGAGACTTGACGGAGTGGCCACCGCATCGATCAGGGCGATGAGACGGGCGCAGGTGCCGGCGGGAAGAAAGTTATCGATCGCATAGATCTCCGCCCGTTCCTCGGGCAGGCGGCGGGCAAGCGGCTGGAGCGAGAGGCGCTCGCGAACAGTCGCGCCGATCCGGGCAAGGGCCTTTCGGTCAGGATGAACGGCAGTCGCCATGACAGCGCAGAGTATCGGGATCTTGGGCGGGATCAATGCCTGCTACAGCTATCGGCCGGGCGGCATGGGGTAAGTCAAAGGAAAACTCCCGGAGGCATCCTCCGGGAGTTCGATCAGAGCATCAGTGGCGGTCTCGTCTTACCAGAAGAAATCGTAAATCACGTCGACCACCTGGCCGCTGTAGATGTCCACCAGCATGACGTCGTCGTAGTAACGGATCCAGCGGTAGGGGCCATAGACCGGCGGCAGGCGGTACTGCCACGGATCGTTGATCCAGTAGCGGTTGCCGTAGAACATCGAGCCGAGAGAGAAGCCGATGCTCACCCGTCGATAGGCGTAGCCGCTGTAGGGCGCGTAGTAGCGGCCCGGCCGGTAGATGCCGCGATTGCGGTCGCGGTAGCGCTGCCAGTCGTACCGGTTGTCACGCCGCCAGTTGTTGCGGTTCCAGGCCTGATAGCGACCGCCGTCGCTGTTGCGCCAGCGGTCGTTGCCCCGCGAGTCATTGTCGCGTCGGTCGTTGTCCCGCCAGCGGTCATTGTCGCGTCGGTCGTTATCTGCGCGCCAGGCGGGATTGCGGTTGCGATCGCCGTCTTGGCGACGATCATTATCCGCCCGCCAGGACGGTCCTCGGTCGCGGCCATCATTGCCGCGGTCCGGACGCTGACTGCGGTCGCCCCCGGGCCGGCCGCTCTGCCAGCTGCCGCGCGGGTCGTGCGGGCGTTGCACCTGCACCTGCCGCTGCTCGCGCTCGCGTGCCTGGCGAAGCTGCGTCCCCAGATCGACACGCGCGTTCTCCCGCGGTGCCTGGAAAATGCGCTGCGGCTGCTGCGCCCGCTGAGGGCGCTGTGCAGGCTGAGGGCGCTGTGCAGGCTGCGCCCGTTGCGGCGGTGCGCTGCGTCGCTCGCCGAAGCCGCCGCCGCGCTGCGGGCGTTCCGCACGCGCGCTGCCCCGATCATCGCGCTGCGCGAAGCTGGGGGGAGCGAAGCTGGTCACCGCAAGCGCCATCGCGGCGGCGGTGAGCATCGCTCCTGTCTTCTTGTTAATCTTTGCCATGTTCCGGTTCTCCAAACCGAATTGCCGGACGGCGATCGCGGCTCATCGTGGAATGTTTCTAGCACTCTCGCGCTGTCGCACAGGTGAACCGTCTCGTAGCCTTTCGTTCAGCGTTGGATTGCTGAAAATGAATGAGCCGTCGTCCGCATCCGGGCGACGGCTCACTATCGTTTCGCTTGAGGCGAGGATCAGCGGGTGAGTTTCTTGTACGCCAGACGGGTCGGACGATCCGCTGCGTCACCCAGGCGACGACGCTTGTCCTCTTCGTACGCGGCGAAGTTACCTTCGAACCACTCGACATGGCTGTCGCCTTCGAACGCCAGGATGTGCGTTGCGAGACGATCGAGGAAGAAGCGGTCGTGGCTGATGACCACGGCGCAGCCAGCGAAGTTTTCGATCGCCTCTTCCAGCGCCGCCAGCGTCTCGACGTCGAGGTCGTTGGTCGGTTCGTCAAGCAGCAGTACGTTGCCGCCCTGCTTGAGCATCTTGGCGAGGTGAACGCGGTTGCGCTCACCACCCGACAGCTTGCCGACGTTCTTCTGCTGGTCCTGACCCTTGAAGTTAAACGCACCCACGTAGGCGCGGGTCGACATGTCGTGACCGTTGACCTTCATGTAGTCCAGCTTGTCCGAGATCTCCTCCCAGACGTTGTTGGATCCGTCCAGGTGATCGCGGTTCTGGTCAACGTAGCCGAGGTGGACGGTCGAACCGATCTCGATCTCGCCCGAGTCCGGCGTCTCCTGGCCGGTGATGAGCTTGAACAGGGTCGACTTGCCCGCGCCGTTGGGGCCGATGACCCCGACGATGCCGCCCGGCGGGAGGATGAACGAGAGGTCCTCGAACAGCAGCTTGTCGCCGAAGGCCTTGGAGATGTTCTTCGCCTCGATGACCTTGCCGCCAAGACGCTCGGGAACCTGGATGACGATCTGCGCCGAGCCGGGCTTGCGGTTGTCCTGCGCGGCGACCAGTTCCTCGAACTTCTTGATACGGGCCTTGGACTTGGTCTGGCGGCCCTTGGTTCCGGCGCGGATCCACTCGAGTTCGTCGTTGATCGCCTTCTGACGGCCGGACGCCTCGCGGTCCTCCTGCGCCAGGCGCTTTGCCTTCTTCTCGAGGTAGGTCGAATAGTTGCCCTCGTAGGGGAAGTACTTTCCGCGGTCGAGCTCCAGAATCCAGCCCACCACATTGTCGAGGAAGTAGCGGTCGTGGGTGATCATCAGCACCGCGCCGTGGTATTCCTTGAGGTGGTTTTCCAGCCAGTTCACGCTTTCGGCGTCAAGGTGGTTGGTCGGTTCGTCCAGCAGCAGGATGTCGGGCTTCTGGATGAGGAGGCGGGTCAGCGCGATGCGGCGCTTCTCACCGCCCGAAAGGCTTTCGACTTCCCAGTCGCCGGGAGGGCAGCGCAGCGCTTCCATCGCGACTTCAAGCTGGTTGTCGAGCGACCAGCCGTCGACCGCGTCGATCTGGTCCTGAAGCGTGCCCATCTCCTCCATGAGCGCGTCGAAATCGACGTCCGCCGGCGGATCGCCCATGATCATCGAGATTTCGTTGAAGCGATCGAGCTTGTCCGCGATCTCGCGCGCGCCGTCCTTGACGTTCTCAAGCACGGTCTTGCTGGGATCGAGCTGTGGCTCCTGCGGCAGGTAGCCGACGGTGATGTTCTCACCTGCCCAGGCTTCGCCGGTGAAGTCGGTGTCGATGCCGGCCATGATCTTCATCAGGGTCGACTTGCCGGCGCCGTTGGGGCCGACGATGCCGATCTTGGCACCCTGGTAGAACTGGAGGCTGATGTTGCTGAGTACCGGCTTCTGGGCTGCCGGGAAGGTCTTGGTCATGCCCTTCATGACATAGGCGTATTGGGCGGCCATCGGGTTCCTCTGGATGGAAATTCGAGTACGTGGAAGTTGGTCGTCGCTCTACAGGCGCGAGCCGGAGTTGCCAAGGGCGAGGGGGCACCGCGTGGGGTGCGGGCGAACGGCCCGGATTTCCCGCTGAAGCTCACCGGTTGCAAGCCGCGTCCCGGCGGACAATCCGGACCTTCATCAAAGCTTGGCAGCTACTTGTTGCTCCGGTAGCACCTCTTGCATGAACACACTCCGAACCGCTCGCGCGACCCTCGCCGCAGTCGCCCTTTCCGCCGCCATTCCCGCACTTGCGGCCCCGCAGCAGGGCAGCGGCGTGGCTTGGGACATCGTCGAAGGCCTGACGACCGAGATCGGCCCGCGCCCGGCGGGTTCGCCGGCCGAGAAGGCCGCACGCGAGTGGGGCGCGGCGAAGCTGAAGGATCTCGGCTTCCAGAACGTGCGGATCGAGGACTTCGTCACCCGCACCTGGACTCGCGGCGCGGAAAGCGCGACGCTGACCGCGCCTTACACGCAGCCGCTCGCGATTACGGCGCTGGGCTTTTCGGTGCCCACGGCCAAGGCCGGGCTGAAGGCCGAACTCGTCTACTTTCCGACCCTGGCGGCGCTGGAGGCGGCGCCGGACGGTTCGCTGAAGGGGAAGGTCGCCTTCATCGACCACGCCATGCGCCCCGCCCAGGATGGCTCGGGGTACGGTCCCTATGGCGCAGTGCGCCGTCAGGGGCCCAGCGTAGCGGCCCGCAAGGGCGCGGCGGCCGTCGTCATCCGCTCGGCCGGCACGGACCGCCACCGCAACCCGCACACCGGCGTGACCGTATTCGCGAGCGATGTGAAGCCGATCCCGGCGGGCGCGGTATCGAACCCCGATGCCGATCTCGTCGCGCGGATCGCGGCGCGCGGCAAGCCGCTCGCGATCGACCTCACGCTGACGGGGGCTCCGTTCCCCAATGCGCCCTCGGGCAATGTCATCGCGGACTTGCCCGGAAGGGACACGACGCTGCCGATCATCGTCATCGCGTGCCATCTGGATTCCTGGGATCTGGGCACCGGCGCGGTGGATGATGCTTCAGGCTGCGGGATCATCACTGCGGCGGCCCTCGCTGTGCAGAAGGACGGTCAGGCCCTGCGCACGATCCGCGTGCTCTGGTCCGGGAACGAGGAAATGGGTGTGGGCGGCGGTGGCGGCGGCGATCATTATGCGAAGGTCCATGGCGCCGAACCTCATGCCCTTGCGATGGAAAGCGACTTCGGCGCAGATCGCGTTTGGCAGGTCAAGTTCACGGCGGCGCCTGAAAACAAGCCGCTTGTGGCTGCGGTGACGGCAGCGCTTTGGCCCATGGGTATCGTGCCGCACGAGGGCCCGGCCGACGGTGGAGCGGATGTCGCCGCCATCATCAAGGCGCAGGATCTGGCCGTGATCGATCTCGGCCAGGACGGGACGCACTACTTCGACCTGCATCACACGCCGGACGACACCCTGGACAAGGTCGACCCCGCAGCCCTGCAGCAGAACGTCGATGCCTGGACGGCCGTGCTCAAGGTCGTGGCAAATACGCCCGGCGTGATCGGCAAGGCGCCGTCGTCGGCGCAGTAGGCCGGATCGTTTCCCCCGGCGCTCCGGCACGATCCTTTCGTCGCAAGAGCGCCCGGGGGCTGGTTCAGCGGCCGGACGCGGCGATCTGCTCGGCCATGGCGACGAGGCGTCTGGCCTGGTCGAGATGAAGAAGCTCCGTCATCTTGCCGTTGACCTGGATGGCGCCCTTGCCCTCGTTTTCCGGCGCGGCAAAAGCCGCGATGACGGCGCAGGCCCAGGCCAGATCGGCTTCGCTGGGGGAAAAGGTGGCGTTGCACGGTTCGATCTGAGCGGGATGAATGAGGCTCTTGCCGTCGAACCCGAAGAGCAGGCCCTGCCGCGCCTCTGAAGCGAAGACATCGAGATCCCGGAATTCGTTGCAGACCCCATCGAGAATGGCAAGGCCGTGCATGCGCGCGGCCGCGACCGCCTGCGAGAGGAACGGCAGGAACGGGGTCCGCTCCGGCGTGAGCTGGGCCCGCATCTCCTTGGCAAGATCGTTTGTTCCCATGATCCAGAGCGAAAGCCGGGTGGAGCTCGCCCTGGCTGCGATCGGCTCCAGCGCAAGGACGCTGGCGCAAGTCTCGATCATGGCCCACAACTGCAGCGATGGCGGTGCCGAAGCGAGCGCATCTTCGTACCGATCGAGGTCGCCCGGGCCGTTCACCTTTGGCACGAGCACCGCGTCCACTCTCGATGCTGCGGCCGCGGCAAGATCGGCGGCGCCCCATTCGGTGTCGAGGCTGTTAGTGCGAATAGCCACTTCCCTGTGACCGAAGCCACCTTCCTCTACGGCTGCAACGGCGGCGGCGCGCGCTTCGGCCTTCGCCTCCGGGGCGACCGCGTCCTCAAGGTCGAGTATCACGACGTCGCAAGGGAGAGTGCGCGCCTTCGCAATTGCCTTGGCGTTCGAGGCAGGAAGATAAAGCGCGCTGCGACGCGGGCGATCTGTGGCTGAAGTCATCGCGGGGCTTTCCTTGAACGGCAATTTGTCAGAGCTCTCTTGGAACTGGCAACCGCCGCCGGTCAAGCGGGCCTGCCGCAGCCGGCGGGGCACGGTCAAGCGAGGGTGGCTTGCAATCGTTTGCTGACGTGCTATCAAGACTGCAGCCGTAACGATCGCTTCGGCGTCGTGCGAGGAACAGGGGATATCTCCCGTGCTCCGAGTTGCCGCGGCAGCCCTTCCAGGGTCGCACATGTCACCCCGTGACCCGCTCGCGAAGCAGCGGGCGCGGGGAGACGCTGTCAGAGCTGGTTCAGGATGCGTTCGCTTTCCGCCCACAGCCTTACGGCCGCTTCGTCGTTCAACGCCTGCGGGGCCGCTGGAACTTCCGTTAAATCGTGGAAATACCGGCCTCCGGGGCGTCCACCTTCGGGAGCGGTCGCAAGCCAGATGATCGTACGCGCCGCCTCTTCAGGGGGAAGCAGGTCCTGGCTCGCCATGTAGGCCTGAAGCGTCGCTTCGCCGTGGCTGGAGAAGTTGGAGCCCACCTTGCCCGGGTGCATGGCCTGCGCGACAATACCAGAGGCAGCGACGCGCCGGGCCAGCTCACGCGTGAACAGCAAATTGGCGAGCTTCGCCTGGCAGTAGGCGTGACCCGCTGAAAAGTTCGCCGTCAGCATCAGGTCATCCCAATTCATCGAAGGGCACTGCTCATGCGCAAGGGAGGAGACAGCAATTACCCGCACGGTTTCCGGAGAACTGTCCCTTGCCGCCGCTTCAAGAAGAGGCAGCAGTTCGCTCGTCAGCAGGAACGGGGCAAGATGGTTGGCGGCAAACGTGGCCTCGAGGCCCTCCGAGGACGTGTACAGCCCATCGCGAATACCCCCGGCATTGTTCACCAGAACATGAACCCGAGCCGTCAATGAAGCGATTTCGCGTGCGACCCGGCGCACATCCGCCATCTCGGCGAAGTCGCCTCGCACGAAATCGACGCGAGCGCCCGGAAGTGCACGAAGCTCCTTTTCCGCAGCCGCGCAGCGGTCCGGATCCCGGCCTGTCGCGATGACGTGCCAGCCTTCCCGCAGCAATTCGATGGCAGCGGCCTTGCCGATGCCGGAGCTTGCTCCGGTGATGACGGCAACCTGATCGATCGGTGAACGCATGTGCAATCCTTGTCCGGGAGGGTGTTCAGAGGGAAGGTGCCGCCTCAAGCGGCTGTGCCACTTCGGGCTGCTTTCCTCCCCTGCCGGTCAGGAAGAAGCATAAGGCACCGACTATGGTTATGCCGGCGGAGAAGAGCAGGAAGACGTCGAACCGCCCCGTCGACCGCAAGGTGGAGCTCAGCAGCACCGCTCCTACTGCGGTGGCCAATCCCATCGACGCGATCAGGAAGCTGTAGACGAGGCTGAAGTGAGACACGTGGAAGGTTCGCGAGGCAACATAGGCGCCGATGTCGCCTTCGGCTCCCTGGGCCAGGCCGACGAGAAGAACCGCGGACGCCAGAAGCCAGGACTGGTCAGCAGGCGAGGCGAGGATCAGAAACCCTACAGCCGGCAGGCCGAGGGCCGTCAGCGCCACGGCTTGCGGGGAACACTTGTCCAGCGCCAGCCCGCTGGCGAACCGGCCGATTATCACGCCCACGGCATAGACGGAAATGATCCAGGTGGCGAACTGGCCCGACGCTCCGCTTTCGACAAGGACGAGCTTGAGCTGTGAGGACACCAGAACGGTCGGTACGTTGCAGAAGAACATGCCCGCCACCATGAGGACGAAGGCCGGGCGTCGGACCAGTTGTACGAACCGCGGCCAGGTGATCGCCGGCGCCTTCTTTCCGGACGGGCTTGGGTCTTTTGGCCTTTCGCGCCCCACGAGCAGGATCGCAGCGATGCCACCCAGAGCCGAAATCGCCGCAAGAAGATGGTATCCTGCGCGCCAGCCCTCCGCGTCGATCACCTGGCCCACCAGCGGAACAACCGCGGCACCGATCAGGGGAGGGCCGCTCATCAGAACCGACAGCGCCATACCCCGTGCCGCATCGAACTTCTGAATGACGACCCGTGTGAACACGAGTGTTGTGGTGAGGACGCCGAACAGGTTCTGGAACACTGTGATCGCGAAGAACTGGTAGATGTCGCCGGTCATAAAGCTGAACGCGATGAAGCTGGCCGGCATCGCAATGAAGCCGATCGAGGCTGAAACCCGTGCTCCGTAGCGATCGACGAACCGGCCCCAGAAGGGCACGGTGAACATGGTTGCAAGGCCGAGTGTTCCGACAAGGGCGAAGCGGGATTTTTCCCAGCCGAAGGCCGCGATCAGTTCAGGCGCGAACAGATTGATCATGTAGTGGTTCAGCGCGGCTCCGAGCGCCACGCCCAGCGCCGCGCCAAGCAGCGTCGTCCCGTTCACCTGGAATTCCCTCAGGTACGTCACGTGCGTTCTCTCCCATGATGCGCCCGTTTTCGAGTCGCCGGTGGCTTCAGGTCAGATCATCGTGGTTCAGCGCCCTTGAGGAACAGGTCCACGGCAAAACGCACCCGGCGGTCAACATCTTCGTCGGCGAGGCTGTTGCCCGCGACAATGAAGCGGACGGGACCACTCACGACCATGCTGATGAAGACGTTCGCGGCAAGTATCGCGTCCTCGATGGCGAGGCGGCCCGCTTCCGTTTCATTCTCCAGTATCTCGGCCAGAAAGCGCACTGAGGGCAGAGCCGCAATTTCGTAGTAGGTCTGGAAAATGTCCGGAAAACGATAGGCCTCGGTGTTGATCAGCCGCTGGAGCTCGGCTCCCCCCGGTTGCGAGACGAGGGCGATACGAAGCATCGCTATGGCGATCAGTGTGTCTTTCAATGTTTCCCTGCGAGTCCCGGCGATCACGTGCGCCGGCGCGGCTCGCGCTTCGGTTCCGTGGCGGATCGCGGCGCGGAACAGCGCAGCCTTGTCTGGGTGACGGGCGTAGACCGTCCGCTTCGTCATGTTCACGTCAGCTGCGATCGCCTCGATCGTGGCACCGTCGTACCCCTTCTCCAGGAAGTGCTGAAGAGCGCAGTCGAGCAGTGCTGCGTGCCGAGCCTGCGCCTGTTCACGGGTGGGGCGCCCGGCTCGCACCGGAGCCGCGGGGAGGGATCGTTCGAACATAGCAGCAGTGGAGCCGAATTGACTTGCCTCGCCAAGAGCCGCGTGAATAATGAAACGCATAAGATGCCATTAAGCGAGTCGGCGCAGGCTGTCCAGCGATGTGCGACAACGAGAGGAGAAGTCGGGATATGGGTGCCGCTGCAGACAAGCTCATGGCGCTGGTAGCAGATCCGGAGCGTTTCACGTTTTCGGCTCACGAATTGCGCGAAACCCAGGTCGCGGCTCTGGACGAGCGCTTTCAGGAGCGCCGTGCTCAGATCAAGCTGCTCGGCCTCAGGGCGCGGGATGCAGGGGTGGAGCGCATCGCCCGAATTGAGGATGTGGTGCCGGTGCTGTTTCCGCACACCGCGTACAAATCCTATCCGGAAAGCTACCTGATGGATGAGCGTTGGGACCGGCTGACCAAGTGGCTGGGGACCGTCTCGGCACACCCGGTCGCGGGCGTCTCACTCGACGGTGTGCAACATATCGACGACTGGATCGCCCGCCTTGCCGACCAGGGGCACTTCATTTCGTGCTCCAGTGGAACGACGGGCAAGTCCGCCATGCTGATCGCCTCCCGCAAGGACATGGAATGGTCGAAGGTGGACACGGTAAATGTCTTCTCATGGGGATCAGGTGTCATCCCCGCGCAGGATCGGCTCATCGTAGGCTGCGCGCCGGTGGCGACCGTTCCGAAGAATGCCACTATCGCCCAGGCCCAGTACGAGGCGTTCGCCAATCCGGAGTGGCCGCGCTGGAACTATCCGGTGCCGCCGATAACCGTGGGATCGCTGACAGCGATGGTCGTGATGCGCAAGAAGATAGCGGACGGCACCGCTCGGCCCGATGAGATCGCGGCCTTCGAACAAACTTCGGCAGAGCGCGCGCGGCTGGTGGCGGACGCAGTGCCGGCCACCGCCCGGTTCATCATTGAGAACCGCCATCGCAAGCTCCAACTCTCAGGCCTCTGGAGCGGCCTTTGGCAGGTTGCGAAAGCCGTGCGCGACGCCGGCTACGGCCGCGAGGATTTCGATCCCGACAACTCGATTTACGTGGGTGGCGGCCTCAAGCGGGCCCAACTTCCCGTCGATTACCAAGAATACGTTTTCGATACGTTCAACATACCGGCCGATCGGCACTTCCAGAATTACTCCATGCAAGAGCTGAACTCCGGAATGCCTAAATGCCGTCAGGGCGGCCGCTACCACGTGCCGCCGTGGGTGATACCGATCCTGCTCGACAAGTCCGGCGATAACCCGCTCACGCATGGACGCGGCGAGCAGGAAGGGCGCGCGGCTTTCTTCGATCTGTCGCTCGACGGCCGATGGGGAGGGGTGATCACCGGGGACAAAGTGTCCCTGGACTACAGCCCATGCGCCTGCGGCAATCAGGGGCCTTCCATTCGAGACACCATCGTACGCTACGCCGATCTTGAGGGAGACGACAAGATCGGGTGCGCAGGGACGGTGGACGCCTATGTACGAGGTGTCGCATGAACGAGATCACCCGCCCGCTCGCCGACGAGGATCTGGTCTCGGCGCCGTTCTTCCTCAGGGGGGAGGTGCTGCATGGAACGGACGTCATTCAAAAATCACGCGATCTGGGTGTGACTTTCGCAACCCCGCAAATTCCCTTTGACCGCGTGGTTCCTCCCCGCACCGAAGTGCCGCCGCTGCTTAACGTCCCTCTTGCGGAAATCATCGATTTTCTTGTTGAGACAGGCCAGCGCCTGCTCGCCAGCGACAATACGCACATGCAGGAATGCATCGAACGTATGTGCCGGACACACATTCTGCCCCGGGCGGTCGTCGAAAACACCGCGCGGCATGCAGCGGCCTATCTCGACAAGAGGGTGCTGATGGCGGAGGTGGAGCAGAACTTTCCGGATCCTCGCGCGCTCGACGAATGGGTGCCGAAAGAGGACTTCACCGGCCGCAGGAGCTTCGTCCGCGCTTTCGCGCCGAGGCTCATCCATGTGCTGCCGGGCAATTCTCCCGGGGTGGCCGTGAAATCGGTGGCTCAGGGGGCGATGGTGAAGGGGGTGAACCTGTTCAAGATGAGCAGCGCCGATCCCTTCACGATGGTCGCGATCCTGCGCACGATGGCGGATATCGACGCTGGCCATCCGATCGTTCGTTCCATGTCCGCCGTCTACTGGCGCGGGGGCGACGATGCGACGGAAAGGGTTCTGTACCGCCCTCAATACTTCGACAAGATCGTGGCTTGGGGCGGGGGTGACGCCATAAACAACGTCATCAAGTATCTCGGACCTGGGTTCCAGCTGGTCTCGTTCGACCCCAAGACTTCCATCTCCATGGTTGGGCGCGAGGCGCTCGTCGATGAAGCTACGATAGACCACGTGGCCGACCTGTGCTCGGCCGATGTGATGACGCTGAACCAGGAGGCCTGCGTGGCGAGCCGCTTCCAGTTCGTGGAGGGAGACGAAGAGCAGGTGGACCGTTTCTGCGAGCGCCTGCACCATCATGTTGCCCGCCGGGCCGCAGAGAGCGGCGATTTGCGTCCGCTGGACATGGAGATGCGCGAAGCCGTGGAATCCATGATGCTGATGGACGACGAATTTGGCGTCTGGGGGCGCACGGACGGTCGCGGGCTCGTGGTGAGGTCGGACGAGCCGGTCGATTTCCACCCGATAAACAAGACCGCCAATGTCGTCCGCGTCGATAGTCTGGATGATGCCGTGAAGTGGATCAACGTGGCCACGCAGACCGTCGGCTTCTGGCCCTTCGATAGGATGCCGGTTTACCGCGACCGTCTTGCAGCGGGTGGGGCGCAGCGGGTGGTCCATCTCGGCGAAGCGGGGCCCTCCACGATCGGCAACCCGCACGACGCGATGTATCCGCTGCACCGTTTCGTGCACTGGACTGCGCATGAGGACGGGAAGCGGTGATGCCGTGAGACCGCCACCAAGGCGGGTGCCGGGCTACCGGCACGCCTTGCAGGTTGAAGCGTGGCGGCATTGCAAGCACGCGCAACATCGCCGATGCGGATATGCGCCGCTGCCGCTTGCCTGCTCCCGGGAGTGCGCTACCCAACGTCAAGACAGCCCGCATCTGCGAGGCCTCTGAGGGGATCATCAACACCATGGCCGTCGAAATCCTGCTTCCGAAGATCGGTTTCTCCATGCAGGAGGGGCAGATCGCCGAATGGATGGTAGCCGATGGAGCGCAAGTGACTGAAGGTCAGCCGCTATTCTCTCTGGAGGCGGACAAGTCCACGAACGAAGTCGAGGCTCCGGCTTCGGGCACTCTCAAGATCGTAGGCAAGACCGGCGAAACCTACGAAGTCGGCACCGTTCTTGGCTGGATCGAGTAAGGTACTGGACAGGCGTGGATAGGGGGATCACTATCCACGCATGGATCGTCTTCTTGCAGTCGCCGCGGCCTTCGGGCTTCTTGCCGTCTCCAGTCCGGCCCGAGCAAGCCTGCCGGTCGGTGCCAAGGCGCCTGCTTTCGTCGCGAAAGGCGCGAGAGCCGGAAAGGCGGTCGATTTCGATCTTCGCCAGGCCCTGAGCCGCGGGCCGGTCGTACTCTACTTCTACCCGAAGGCTTTCACGCAGGGCTGCACGCTGGAGGCGCATGCCTTTGCGGAGGCGACGCCAGAGTTCGAGGCGCTGGGCGCTACCGTGGTCGGCATGTCCGCTGACGACCTTCCCACTCTGAAAAAGTTCTCCAAAGAGGAGTGCCGGGATAAATTCACGGTCGCGACAGCGAGCCCGCAAGTGATCAAGGGTTATGACGTAGCGCTTTCGCGGCCCGGAATGTCCGGCAACATGACCCAGAGGGTCAGCTACGTGATCGACCAAAGCGGACAGGTGGCGTTCGTCCATGCCGACATGGACTACCGCGCGCACGTGAGGATGACGCTTGCGGCCATCAAGGCGATGAGGACGAAGCGTCCGGGCTGAGCTTCCCTTAATGCGGCCGGCGCGGTGAGCGCCACTTTACAATCGGGCGTACTGCGCTAAGCGGTGCGGCTTGATCTTGTCCGGCCGGGCAAATCTCGGCGGTTCATTGGAGTTTGTCGTCATGCGTGCCGAAGGGCAGGCCCACATTGCGCGTATCGAGAAGGCCCTCGCGCTGGTCCGCAAGTTCCTCGACTGGGACCGCGCCTTGCGGCGGTTCGATGAGTTGAACGCGCGCGTCGAAGATCCGACCTTGTGGGACAAGCCCAAGGAGGCCGAGGCGGTCATGAAGGAGCGCCGTCGGCTTGAGGCCTCGATCGGCGCGGTGAACACGATCAGTCGCGAAATGCAGGATGCGATCGAATTCATCGAGCTTGGCGAAATGGAAGGCGATGAAGCCACGGTCGACGAGGGCATCGCGACCTTGGCGGCTCTCGCCGATCGCGCCGATGCCGACAAGGTGCAGGCGCTTCTCGCGGGTGAGGCCGATGCGAACGACACCTACCTGGAAGTTCATGCCGGTGCCGGCGGAACGGAAAGCCAGGATTGGGCCGAGATGCTGCAGCGCATGTACACCCGCTGGGCAGAACGTCACGGATACAAGGTCGAGCTGGTCGATTACCATGCTGGCGAAGCTGCGGGCATCAAGAGCTGTACCCTGCTGATCAAGGGCGAGAACGCCTACGGCTATGCCAAGACCGAAAGCGGCGTGCACCGCCTGGTCCGCATCAGCCCCTACGACAGTTCCGCAAGACGGCACACCAGCTTCTCTTCAGTCTGGGTCTACCCGGTCATCGACGATAGCTTCGAGATCGAAGTCAATCCGGCCGACCTGAAGATTGATACCTATCGTGCCTCGGGCGCGGGCGGACAGCACGTCAACACGACCGATTCGGCCGTGCGTATTACGCACCAACCCTCCGGCATCGTGGTGGCGAGCCAGATCGATCGCTCGCAGCACAAGAACCGCGAAATCGCGATGGGCATGCTCAAGGCGCGCCTCTTCGAGGAGGAGATGCGCAAGCGTGAGGAGGCCGCCAGCGCCGAGCACGCCAGCAAGAGCGATATCGGCTGGGGCCACCAGATCCGTTCGTACGTGCTGCAGCCGTACCAGCAGGTGAAGGACCTGCGGACAGGCGTGGTTTCGACTTCGCCGGACGATGTCCTCGACGGCGAACTGGATCCGTTCATGGCCGCGGCCTTGTCGCAGCGCGTGACAGGCGAAAAGGTCGAGGTCGACGAGGCCGATTGACGGCGCGAGGGCGAGCGTCTCCCCGCGGGACGCGCGGGGAGGCTTGATGGAATCGAACCGTTTTGCCAAGTCGGCGGGGACTCGCTAAGGGGCCGCAATGTTTCGCGCGCGCGCTCTTGTTTCAGCGGCTTACCTGCTTGGCCTTGTCCTCGCGGTTGGCGGTTGTCAGCAACCGGTCTCCGATGATGGAAGAGCGGAAACGGCGCGCGCCTTTCCCACGGCCGATCGCCCCTTTTCCAAGGCGGACGCCGCGAACTTCGCGTCGGAGACGCAGCGCGACAGCGTGAACGAGGCCAATGTGGTCATGGACCTCGCCAGGATCGTTCCGGGAATGAGCGTGGCTGATATCGGCGCGGGTGAGGGCTACTATACGGTGCGCCTAGCACAGCGTGTCGGCCCCCAGGGACGGGTACTCGCGGAAGACATCAACCAGGAAGCCAACGAGCGGCTGGGCAGTCGCGTGCTGCGCGAGCAACTGGACAACGTGTCCATCAAGCTCGGCACGGAAGACGATCCGCGGCTGCCTGCCAAGAGCTTCGATCGCGTATTCATGGTCCACATGTATCATGAAGTGAGCGAGCCTTACGCCTTCCTGTGGCGTCTGCGACCGTCGCTTCGACCGGGGGGGCGGGTGATCGTGGTCGACGTGGATCGGCCTACGGATCGCCACGGGATCGCGCCGCCTTTGCTTTTCTGCGAATTCGCGGCAGTGGGATTTCGACTGACGGAATTTGTTCGCAAGCCCGAGCTTCAGGGCTATTATGCGCAGTTTGAGGCCGTAGGAGCACGGCCGGAGCCGGCGGCTATCACGCCGTGCCGCATTTCAGGCGAAGCGGCGCCGAAAAATCATGGATCGCAGGGCTGAACGCCAAGCCTAGGGAAAGACGAGAGTACGATGAGTTTCAAGGGTCTCAAGCCAATCATGTACGGCGGCCGGGAAGTGTGGCCGCTGGTCGAGGGCGGCAAAGGCGTTGCCGCAACGAACCACATGAGCTCCGGCGCTTGGGCGGCAGCTGGTGGTATCGGCACGGTCAGTGCGGTGAATGCCGACAGCTACGATGCTGAAGGCAAGATCATTCCGCAGGTCTACAATGCCCTTACGCGCAAGGAGCGGCACCAGGAACTGATCAACTACGCAATTGACGGTGCCGTCGAGCAGGTGCGCCGGGCGTACGAGATCTCGAATGGCCAGGGTGCCATCAACATCAACGTGCTGTGGGAAATGGGCGGTGCGCAGCCTGTCCTTGAAGGCGTTCTCGAAAAGACCCGCGGGATGGTGGCGGGTGTCACCTGCGGTGCCGGCATGCCCTACAAGCTGTCGGAAATCGCCGCCCGCTTCAACGTCAATTACCTGCCCATCGTGAGTTCCGCCCGCGCGTTCCGTGCCTTGTGGAAGCGCGCATACCACAAGGTCGCCGACCTCATGGCGGCGGTGGTCTACGAAGATCCGTGGTTGGCAGGCGGGCATAACGGCCTGTCGAACGCGGAAGATCCGCTCAAGCCCGAGAACCCGTATCCGCGCGTGAAGGCGCTGCGTGAGACGATGCGTGCCGAAGGCATCCCCGACAGTGTTCCCATCGTCATGGCCGGCGGCGTGTGGTTTCTGCGCGACTGGAACGACTGGATCGACAATCCGGAACTCGGCTCCATCGCCTTCCAGTACGGCACCCGTCCCTTGCTCACGCATGAAAGCCCGATCCCGCAAGCCTGGAAGGATGAACTGCGCAAGCTTGAGCCGGGCGATGTCCTGCTGCATCGCTTTTCGCCGACGGGTTTCTATTCCTCGGCAGTGCGCAACCCCTTCCTGCGCAATCTCGAAGCGCGGTCAGAACGCCAGATTCCCTATTCCAAGGTGGAAGCGGGCGAGCACACCGTGCGCCTGGACGTCGGGGTAAAGGGTAAGAACTTCTGGGTTGCGCCCCGCGATCTGGAACGTGCCCGCAACTGGTCGGCGCAGGGCTTCACTGAAGGACTGCGCACCCCGGATGATACGATTATCTTCGTGAACCCGGCCGAGCGTGACGAGATCCGTCAGGACCAGGCTGACTGCATGGGCTGTCTTTCCCATTGCGGGTTTTCGTCTTGGAAGGATCACGACGACTACACCACCGGGCGGCTCGCCGATCCCCGGAGCTTCTGCATCCAGAAGACCTTGCAGGACATCGCCCACGGCGGACCAGTGGACCAGAATCTCATGTTCGCCGGGCATGCGGCGTACAAGTTCAAGCAGGATCCGTTCTACTCCAACGGCTTCACGCCCACGGTAAAAGAACTCGTCGATCGCATCCTCACGGGCGACTGATCGGGCAACGGACTACCAGGAACGACCGGCGCGGAGATTTCGGCGTCGGTCGTCGTGTATCGGGGTCTGAGGACATGGCCGCGTCGGCCATGCGGCAGAGGCGGGCCAAGTTCGAGTTGCCTTGTGCGGCTGCATCCACAGAGCCGTGCATGGTCATGCTTGAAGCAGTGGACCAGTGCTGCGTAGACTGGCGGAATGAAACCGCGCCAAATCCGTTACGCTTTCCTGCTTTGTGCCTGTGTTCTCGGTGTGAATGCCGCGCCGGCGACGGCTGCCAACGAGGACAAGGTCCCGTACTGGGCGTCTGTGGACGCCGAGGTTGCGAACATGCGGGTCGGGCCGGGGGACTCGTACCGCATCGACTGGGTGTACCGTCGGCCGCATCTTCCCGTGAAGGTGCTTCGCAGGGAGGGGCCGTGGCGCCTGGTGGAGGATCCGGATGGCGCGCAAGGATGGATGCGCGACCTTCTTCTGTCGCGGCAGCGCGCCGCCATCGTCAAGAAAGGCGAACTTGTCGATGTGCGCGCAGAGGGCCGTTCGGGCGCGCCCATGCTCTGGCGGGTCGAACCCGGGGTCGTTGGGCTCCTGGGTGAGTGCAAGGACGGCTGGTGCCCGTTCGATGCTCAAGGGCACAAGGGCTTTGTTCGCGAGGAGCGGCTTTGGGGAGCCGGTGCGCCCTGATTGAGTAAGGCGTTTCCAGTCTCCCGCGCGTCGGTGGCCGGCTCATCGTGCGTTTCTGTTCCGAACAATGACCCACTGCGGAGATGTCCTTTGACCCGCAAATGAAAACCCCCGCCGAAACGGCGGGGGTTTTCACGATGGGCTTGGGAAAGTCAGGCAAGTTCCACGGCAATGGCCGTAGCTTCGCCGCCACCGATGCACAGGCTCGCCACGCCCTTCTTCATGCCCTTTTCCTTCAGAGCGTTGATAAGGGTGACGATGATGCGGGTGCCCGAAGCCCCGATCGGATGACCAAGCGCAGTAGCGCCGCCATGGATGTTGATCTTGTCGTGCGGAATGCCAAGGTCGCGCATCGCGAACATGGCGACGCATGCGAATGCCTCATTGACCTCGAAGAGGTCCACGTCGCCGAGATCCCAGCCGATCTTCTTCAAAAGCTTGGTGATGGCGCCGACGGGTGCCGTGGTGAACTTCGAAGGCTCCTGTGCATGGGCCTCGACGCCGACGATCGCTGCGACGGGTGAAAGCCCCTTGTCTTCGGCCACGCTCTTGCGCGTCAGAACCACGGCTGCAGCGCCGTCCGAGATGGAGCTTGAGCTGGCGGCGGTGATGGTGCCTTCCTTGGCGAACGCCGCCCGCAGGGCGCGGATCTTGTCCGGGTTGCCCTTGCCGGGCTGCTCGTCAGTGTCGACGACGAGTTCGCCCTTGCGGGTTTTAACGGTGACCGGGACGATCTCATCCCTGAAGGCGCCGGAGTTGATGGCTTCCTGCGCACGCCGAAGCGATTCAATCGAGTAATCGTCCTGGTGTTCGCGGGTGAGCTGGTACTCATCCGCCGTTACCTGCGCGAAAGAGCCCATCGAACCGCCTTCGTAGGCATCTTCCAGGCCATCGAGGAACATGTGGTCGTAGATGGTGTCATGTCCGGCACGGGCACCGGAGCGATGCTTCTTCGACAGGTATGGCGCATTGGTCATCGACTCCATGCCACCGGCCACGACGAAATCGAGCGAGCCCGCCGCCAGTGCCTCTGCGCCCATGATGACGGTCTGCATACCTGAACCGCAGACCTTGTTGACCGTGGTGGCCTGCACGGACTTGGGCAGACCGGCCTTGATAGCAGCCTGGCGCGCGGGAGCCTGGCCCAGTCCTGCCGGGAGCACGCAGCCCATGTAGATACGCTCGATGTCTTCGCCTGCCACGCCGGCACGCTCGACCGCCGCCTTCACTGCGGTCGCGCCGAGATCCGTGGCGGAGACATCGGCAAGAGCACCTTGAAGACCGCCCATGGGCGTGCGCGCATAAGAGAGGATGACGATCGGATCTGACGCGGAGAGCTGGGCCATTTGCGTGCCTTTCAAACTTATCGACTATGATTGCCTCGTCGAATAATGTTGCGCTGCATCAATTGCAATGAGGCGACAGTGTGCGAGACCGCGGTATCGCCCGGCCGGATCACGTGAGCCCGTACGCTCGCTAGCCGCGACCTATTCGCAAAAGGCGCTTGCGGAATTCGAACAAAAGATTGCACGGCCCGACACATTGCCCCGTATGATCACGGAAACGGCAGCGTTGCACGGACTTAGCTGCTGCGCTGCAACGCAGGTGGTCGGATTAATGCTCCGCTACACCTTGCGACGAGCGGTTTGTGGGCCTAAGAGCGCCTCAACTTGACGGACTCCCATGACCTTTACGAGTCCGCCGACGTCGCATCCGCGGTAAGAAGGCAAGAGACCATTGACCGATCTGTCGCAATACCTGCCGATCCTCATCTTCCTGGTGATCGCGCTGGGCCTTTCTTCGGTGATCGTGTTCCTGCCGCTGGGCGTCGCCCGGCTGACAGGCACGCACCAGCCCAACGCCGACAAGAACAGTGAATATGAGTGCGGCTTCCCCGCGTTCGAGGATCCCCGCAGCCAGTTCGACGTGCGCTTCTACCTGGTGGCGATCCTCTTCATCATCTTCGACCTGGAAGCCGCGTTCCTGTTTCCCTGGGCCGTCTCGCTCGACATGACCGGCTGGGCCGGCTGGCTGACGATGATGGTGTTCCTCGGCGAACTGACCATCGGCCTCGCCTATGCATGGAAGAAGGGAGCTCTGGACTGGGAATGAGCACGCTCGTTAACTCAGCAGGCCAGCCTCTGGCAGCCGGTGGCGCGATCACGCCGCCGGACCAGTCGTTTTTCAAGGACCTCAACCAGGAAGTGTCCGACAAGGGTTTCCTGGTCACATCAACGGAAGAGCTGTTCCAGTGGGCCCGCACGGGTTCGCTGTGGTGGATGACCTTCGGCCTCGCGTGCTGCGCGGTCGAGATGATCCACGTCAATATGCCTCGCTATGATATGGAGCGCTTTGGCGCCGCCCCGCGCGCTTCGCCTCGCCAGTCGGACGTCATGATCGTTGCCGGCACGCTGTGCAACAAGATGGCGCCTGCGTTGCGCAAGGTCTACGACCAGATGTCCGAGCCCAAGTATGTCATTTCGATGGGAAGCTGCGCCAACGGCGGCGGCTACTATCACTACAGCTACTCGGTGGTGCGCGGCTGTGACCGTATCGTACCAGTGGACATCTACGTACCCGGCTGCCCGCCGAGTGCCGAAGCGCTGCTCTATGGCGTGATGCAGCTTCAGCGGAAGATCCGCCGCGTGGGCACTGTCGAGAGGTAAGGACCAGATGCCCGTTTTGCATTCCGCGCCGAAGATCAGCTCGAACGTGGGCGTGCTGGATACGCTCGCAGCCGCGCTGGGCTCGAAGGTTGTCGCCTCGAAGGAGGAGCACGGCGAAATCGTGCTCACCGTCCCGCGCGACGAGATCGAGGAAGCGTTGCGCATCCTTCGTGACGATCACCAGTACCAGCAGTTGATGGAAATCGCCGGCGTTGACTACCCGTCGCGGCCTGAGCGTTTCGAAGTCGTCTACATGCTGCTGTCCGTGACGAAGAACCATCGTCTGCTCGTCAAGGTGGCCGCCAGCGAAACCACGCCTGTTCCCACGGTCACGACCCTGTGGCCCAATGCCGGGTGGTTGGAGCGTGAAGTTTTCGATCTGTACGGCGTCATCTTCGCCGGCAACCCGGACCTTCGCCGTATCCTCACCGACTACGGCTTTGAAGGGCATCCCTTCCGCAAGGATTTCCCGCTCACCGGGTACACCGAACTGCGGTACTCGGAAGAGGACAAGCGGGTCGTTTACGAACCGGTCCGCCTCTCGCAGGATCTGCGTAGCTTCGACTTCATGAGCCCGTGGGAAGGTGCGGATTACGTGCTCCCCGGCGACGAGAAGGCGGCGGAAGCCGCAACGCCTCCGCCCGTCGTCGAAAAGAAGGTGACGGACTCAAAGGCTGACACCGGTGCGGGTGAAAAGGCCAATGACAAGGCGGCCGAGAAGGTGGCGCCTGCCGCATCGACCGGAACTGTCGCCGGCGAAGGGCAGGGCGATCCCGCACCGGTCACCACCGGCAAAAACGAGCCAGGGGCTCCGGATCCGACCGGCAGCCGTCCCGATCGTGGCGCCACCGGAGGCGCAGCCGCCAAGGAAGGCACCGGCCCGGCGCCGGAGGGAAGCTGAAGATGAGCATGCAGCTTGAACAGTCGCCCACGACCGGCGACGAGGTCATCACCAACTACACCATCAACTTCGGCCCCCAGCACCCGGCTGCGCACGGCGTGCTGCGCATGGTCATGGAGCTTGACGGCGAAATCATCGAGCGGATCGATCCGCATGTCGGGCTGCTTCACCGCGGCACCGAAAAGCTGATCGAGCACAAGACTTATCTCCAGGCGCTGCCGTACTTTGACCGCCTCGACTACTGCTCGCCGATGGCGATGGAGCATTCCTACGTTCTGGCGGTCGAGAAGCTGCTGAACCTGGAGGTTCCGCTGCGTGCGCAGTATCTGCGCGTGCTCTTCGCGGAGCTGACGCGGATCAAGAACCACATGCTCAACATGGGTTCACACGTCATGGACGTGGGCGCTATGACGCCGAACCTGTGGCTGTTCGAACTGCGCGAAGATTGCATGAACTTCTACGAGCGCGCTTCGGGTGCGCGCATGCACGCGGCGTGGTTCCGGCCGGGCGGCGTCCATCAGGACGTGTCGCTGAAGCTGCTTGCCGACATCGGCGACTGGCTGGACACGCGGCTTCCGCGGCTGTTCGAAGACGCGATGAGTCTTGTGGTCGACAACCGCATCTTCAAGCAGCGCAATGTCGACATCGCCAAGGTATCCAAGCAGGATGCGCTGGCATGGGGCTTCTCCGGCCCCATGATCCGCGCGGCAGGCATTCCTTGGGATCTCCGCAAGGCACAGCCCTACGACGTTTACGATCGCATGGACTTCGAGATCCCGGTCGGCACGAACTCGGACTGCTATGACCGGTTCATGGTTCGCGTCGAGGAAGTGCGCCAGTCGGCTCGAATCATGAAGCAGTGTCTGGCGGAAATGCCGGAAGGGCCGGTCGCTTCTACGGATCGCAAGGTCGTGCCGCCAAAGCGCGCCGAGATGAAGAGCTCGATGGAATCGCTGATCCATCATTTCAAGCTCTACACCGAAGGCTTCCATGTTCCCGCAGGCGAAGTCTACGTGGCGACGGAAAGCCCCAAGGGTGAATTCGGCGTCTATCTGGTGTCGGACGGGTCGAACAAACCGTATCGCTGCAAGATCCGACCCACAGCCTTCAGTCACCTCCAGGCCATGGACTTCATGTCGAAGGGACACATGCTTCCGGACGCTACCGCGATTCTGGGCGCCATCGACGTCGTGTTCGGGGAGTGCGACCGGTGAGCAACCTTGACACGGCGAAAGCCATGATCGCGGCGTATAATGCCCAGGACGCCGATCTCTACGTCTCGTACATGACGGACGACGCCTGCGAGGCCAGCTATCGCGGCGCCATTGTTCGCGAAGGCCGGGAAGGAACCCGATCCGGACTGGCGGCTGCGTTCCAGCGCTGGCCGCAGAACAGCGCCGAGATCATCACCGCCGAGGAGATCGGTGCCTACGTGCTCATGCGCGAGCATGTGACGCGCGGCCCCGCGACCGACGGTTCGGAGTTGGTTGAGCCGTTCGACGTAGTGGCCGTCTACAGCTTCGAAGGCGACAAATGTTCGCGCGTCGAATTCATCCGTTGAGCGGGAAGGGGCGGGACCTATGACGAAGTTCAACACGGTCGAGATGATCCGGATCTGGGCAACGCTGACGGGGCTCTTCCTCGTCACGTTGTATTTCGCGGTTCTCTGGCTCGGGATCGTGCCCTCGCCGATTATCGCGATGCTCGCGACGGCCATCGGCGGCTTCGAGATTTTCTTTTTCGGCCAGGACCAGTGGCTGAAGCGCAGAGGTAAGCATGGCTGACCGCTATATCGAACCCGATACGCCCGAATTGAGGGCGCGTTGGGGTAACTTCGCCTGGACTGAGGTGAACGCCGCGAAGGCGAAAGAAATCATCGCGCGCTACCCCGAAGGGCGCCAGCGCTCGGCAGTGATGCCTTTGCTTGACCTCGCCCAGCGGCAGGTCGGCGCCCAAGAGAACACCCAGGGCTGGCTGCCGATCCCCGTGATGGAATATGTCGCGGCCCAACTCGACATGCCCATTATCCGCGTCGTCGAGGTGGCGACGTTCTACACGATGTACAACATTGCGCCCATCGGACGCTTCCATGTCCAGGTCTGCGGCACGACGCCGTGCATGCTTCGTGGCTCGGACGACCTCATCGATGCGTGCAAGGCGCGTGGAATGAAGAAGGGCGCCACCACGGCCGACGGCATCTGGTCGTTCACCGAGGTCGAGTGCATGGGCAACTGTGCTTCGGCTCCGATGGTCCAGATCAACGACGACAATTACGAGGACCTGACCCCCGACCGCCTCGATGCGGTGCTCGAGGCACTGCTGCGCGGCGAGACGCCCAAGGCAGGAACGCAGGATCCGGCCCGCCACACGGTCGAACCGGTCGGTGAGCCAACGAGCCTTGTAGCCATGAGGACCGAAAACCATGACTATCGGAGTGAGTGGTAATGGCTCTCCTCGATAAGGACCGCATCTTCACCAATGTTTACGGCTTCCAGCCGTGGAACCTGAAGGAAGCGCAGGCGCGCGGAGCCTGGGACAACACCAAGGATCTGATCGCGCGCGGACGCGACGCCATCATCGACGAGATGAAGGCCTCGGGTCTGCGGGGCCGTGGCGGTGCGGGCTTCCCCACCGGAATGAAGTGGTCCTTCATGCCCAAGCAGCCGCCGCTCGATCAGAACGGCAATCCAAAGCCCAGCTTCCTCGTGATCAACGCCGACGAATCCGAGCCGGGTTCGTGCAAAGACCGCGAGATCATGCGCCATGACCCGCACCTTCTGTTCGAAGGCGCGCTGGTGGCCGGTTTCGCGATGGGTGCGCGCGCGGCCTACATTTACATCCGCGGCGAATACATCCGTGAGGCCGAAGTGCTCTTCGCGGCACGTGAGGAAGCCTATGCGGCGGGGCTGCTTGGCAGGAACGCCGCCGGTTCGGGCTACGACTTCGACGTCTTCGTGCACCGCGGTGCGGGAGCCTACATCTGCGGTGAAGAAACCGCGATGATCGAGAGCCTTGAAGGGAAGAAGGGTCAACCCCGCCTGAAGCCGCCGTTCCCGGCCGGAGCAGGTCTTTACGGCTGTCCAACCACGGTGAACAACGTGGAATCGATCGCGGTCGCCCCTACGATCCTGCGGCGAGGCGCGTCGTGGTTCTCTTCGTTTGGTCGCGAGAACAACAAAGGCACCAAACTCTTCCAGATCAGCGGGCACGTGAATCGTCCCTGCGTGGTCGAGGAAGAGATGTCGATCCCGTTCAGCGAACTGATCGAGCGTCACTGCGGCGGCATTCGCGGCGGCAAGGACAACCTGCTGGCGGTCATTCCTGGCGGTTCGTCGGTTCCGCTGGTCCCGGCCGCCGACATCTGGGACGCGCCGATGGACTTCGACGGTCTGAAAGCGGTCGGTTCGGGCCTGGGCACCGCTGCCGTTATCGTCATGGACAAATCCACGGATATCGTCCGCGCCATCAGCCGCATTTCGTACTTCTACAAGCATGAGAGCTGCGGCCAGTGCACTCCGTGCCGCGAAGGCACCGGCTGGATGTGGCGCGTGATGGAACGCCTGCGCACCGGCGATGCCCATGTCGAGGAGATCGACATGCTGCAGCAGGTCACCAAGCAGGTCGAAGGCCATACGATCTGCGCACTCGGCGATGCCGCCGCGTGGCCGATCCAGGGCCTCATCCGCCACTTCCGTCCCGAGATCGAGCGCCGCATCGAAGAGCGGCACGGATCTCTGCAACAGGCAGCTGAATAATGCCCAAGGTCAAAGTAGACGGCGTCGAGATCGACGTCCCTGCAGGCGCCACCGTGCTGCAGGCCGCCGAACTCGCCGGCAAGGAAATCCCGCGCTTCTGCTATCATGAGCGCCTGAGCATCGCCGGCAACTGCCGCATGTGCCTGGTCGAAGTGAAGCCGGGGCCGCCCAAGCCGCAGGCCTCCTGCGCGCTGCCGGCCACCGAAGGCCAGGAAATCCGCACCGACTCCGAGATGGTCAAGAAGGCGCGGGAAGGGGTCATGGAGTTCCTCCTGATCAACCACCCCCTCGATTGCCCCATTTGTGACCAGGGCGGCGAGTGCGACCTGCAGGACCAGTCTGTCGCCTACGGCCGCGGCGGCTCGCGCTACCACGAGAACAAGCGCGCTGTGACGGACAAGTACATGGGGCCGCTCATCAAGACGACGATGACGCGCTGCATTCACTGCACCCGTTGCGTCCGCTTCTCCGAGGAGGTTGCGGGCGTCGATGAAATCGGCGCGCTGTATCGCGGCGAATCCATGCAGATCACCACGTACCTTGAACATGCGGCAAGGCATGAGATGAGCGCGAACGTGATCGATCTTTGCCCGGTCGGCGCGCTTACCAGCCGTCCCTACGCCTTCGAAGCCCGCCCTTGGGAACTGAAGAAGACGCTGGGTATCGACGTTTCGGACGCGACCGGCGCCAACATCCGGATCGACGCACGTGGCCGCGAAGTCCTTCGCGTGCTTCCGCGCAACAACGACGACGTCAACGAGGAGTGGCTGAGCGACAAGGCTCGTTTCCAGGTGGACGGTCTCATGAAGCGCCGCCTGGACAAGCCGTTCCTGCGCCGCGACGGCAAGCTCGTGCCAGCAACGTGGAACGAGGCCTTCGCAGCCCTTTCGACGCTAAATCCGGGCGCCTCCATAGCCGCTGTTGCGGGCGACATGGTTGATTGCGAGACGATGTTCGCAGCCAAGGCTCTTCTGGGTGCGCTGGGTTCGACTCTTCTCGAGGGCCGCCAGACGGGGATGGACTACGACACGTCCAGTCTCGCAGCCGTCAACTTCAACAGCACCTTCAACGGGATCGAGACGGCTGACGCCGTCCTGATCGTTGGATCGATGGTGCGCTGGGAAGCGCCGTCCGTGAATGTGCGACTGCGCAAGGCGGTCAAGCGCGGCGCGCGTGTCTTCCTCATCGGGCCGGAGTGGGAGACCACGTTCGGCGGCGAGTTCCTCGGTGAGGACCTCTCGGTAATGGGGAGCCTTCCGCAGCACGTGGTCGAGGTACTTTCCGGTGCCAAGCGGCCAGCCATCATCCTTGGCGGTGCGGCTCTTGGCCGCGGGGGTCTGCAGGCCGGCCTGTCGCTGGCCGGGCAGTTCAACCTGGTGCGCACGCTGGAGGATGGGACTGCCTGGAACGGCTTCAACGTGCTCCATCTGGCAGCGTCGCGCATGGGCGGCCTGATGTTGGGCTATGCTCAGCAGGGCGGCGTTGCCGACCTTATCGCGGCGAAGCCGAAAGTTCTCCTGTCGCTTGGCGCGGATGAAGTGGATTACACCCGCTTCGCGGATTCGATGATCGTCTACATCGGTCATCACGGCGACAAGGGCGCTCATGCCGCAGACGTCATCCTGCCAGCCTCGGCCTTCACCGAGAAGGCGGGAACCTACGTGAACACAGAAGGCCGCGTCCAGTTGTCGGACAAGGCGGTCTTTGCGCCCGGCGACGCTCGCGAAGACTGGACGATCCTGCGGGCTTTGGCAGATGCATTCGGCGTGACCGTAGGCTTCGACAGCTTCGAGCAACTTCGCGCCGCAATGGTGGCTGCTGTGCCGGCGCTCGGTGTTGAGGGCCTGGCCGACTACGGAAGCGCGCTTCCGTCGGGCGGCGGCTCGGCTTCGGGTGCGATTGCCTATCCGATCAAGGATTTCTACATGACCAACCCCATCGCCCGCGCCAGCGCGACGATGCAGCGTTGCTCGGCCGAGCTGCTGCATGGTGAGGACTTTGCGGAGGCAGCGGAATGACCCCGTTCTTCCAGTCTCTCGGGATGTCCTACGACTGGGCGTGGTTCGTCTCGACGATCTGCGGCATCCTGCTCATTGCGCTGCCGCTCATGCTTGCGGTGGCGATGATCATCTACGTCGACCGTAAGATTTGGGCCGCAATGGCGCTGCGCCGTGGGCCGAACGTGGTCGGGCCTTTCGGTCTGCTGCAATCCTTCGCTGACGGGCTCAAGGTCTTTCTGCAGGAAACCATCGTTCCTTCGGCGGCGAACAAGGGCCTCTTCCTTATTGCGCCGGTGGTGACGTTCACCGTCGCACTGATGGCCTGGGCTGTAATTCCGTTCAATTCCAACGCGATATTGGCCGATATTAACGTCGGTTTGCTCTACGTCTTCGCGATCAGTTCGCTGGGCGTCTACGGCACAATTATGGCGGGCTGGGCGTCGAACTCGAAGTACCCGTTCTTTTCGGCGATGCGCGCGTCGGCCCAGATGATCTCGTATGAAGTTTCCATCGGCTTCATCTTGATTTGTGTCGTCCTGTGGGCCGGCACCTTCAACATGAACGGCATCGTTTTGGCGCAGAAGGGCCATCTCTTCGGCATCGTCAACGGCTTTGTATTCAATCCGCTGCTGTTCCCGATGTGGGTACTGTTCCTGATCTCCGGCATGGCGGAAACGCAGCGTGCTCCCTTCGACCTTACCGAGGCCGAATCCGAGCTCGTCGCTGGCTATCAGACCGAGTACTCGTCGATGGCGTTCGCAGCCTACTGGCTCGGTGAGTACGCGAACGTGCTCCTGATGTGCGCGCTCAATGCGACGCTGTTCTGGGGTGGCTGGCTCCCGCCGCTCGACATTCCCGTACTTTACCTGGTCCCGGGCTTCGTCTGGTTCCTGCTCAAGGTCTTCTTCTTCTTCTTTGTGTTCAGCTGGGTGAAGGCGACGGTTCCCCGTTATCGCTACGACCAGTTGATGCGACTGGGTTGGAAGGTCTTTCTCCCCGTTTCGCTGCTGTTCGTTGTGATCGTCAGCGGCTACCTCATGGCTACCGGACACTTCGCATGACCGTCGGATATCTCATCAAGAGCTTCACGCTCTGGGAGTTCGTGAAGGCGCACTGGCTGACCTTGAAGTATTTCTTCAAGCCCAAGGCGACCATCAACTACCCGTTCGAGAAGAACCCGCTTTCACCCCGATTTCGCGGCGAGCATGCCCTTCGCCGTTATCCCAATGGCGAGGAGCGGTGCATTGCCTGCAAGCTGTGCGAAGCGATCTGTCCGGCGCAGGCGATTACGATCGAGGCAGCCCCGCGCAGCGACGGTTCGCGTCGCACCACGCGCTACGACATCGACATGACCAAGTGCATCTACTGCGGGTTCTGTCAGGAAGCGTGCCCCGTGGATGCCATCGTCGAGGGCCCGAACTTCGAATATGCGACGGAGTCGCGCGAGGAACTGCTCTATGACAAGGCCAAGCTCTTGGCGAACGGGGACAAGTGGGAGCGCGCGATCGCTGCCAACCTTGAAGCCGATGCACCGTACCGCTAACCGGCGCGCGCAAGGAAACAGGGCTCCATGATTCACGTAATCGCCTTCTATCTCTTCGCGGTGATGACCGTCGGCTCCGGCGCGATCACCATTCTGGCGCGCAACCCGGTGCACTCGGTGCTCTGGTTGATCCTCGCGTTCTTCAACGCCGCCGGGCTCATGGTTCTGACGGGGGCCGAGTTCATCGCGATGCTGCTTGTCATCGTGTATGTGGGCGCCGTCGCCGTGCTGTTCCTCTTCGTGGTGATGATGCTCGATATCGATTTTGCCGAACTGCGCGCTGGCTTTGTCCGGTACCTGCCGTTCGGCGCCCTTGTGGCGCTTGTGCTGCTGGCGGAAATCGTGCTCGGTATCGGCGCGTACAGAGCCGGGTCGCTGGACCTCGGCACGCCGGATGGCACGGCCGCAGCAGGAGCAGGCCTCTCGAACATCGAAGCGGTCGGCGCGCTGCTTTATAGCCGCTACCTGTTTCTCTTCGAGGCTGCAGGCGTGATCCTTCTCGTGGCGATGGTGGGCGCGATTGTCCTGACCCTGCGTCAACGCAGCGGCACCCGTGTCCAGAACATCCGGAAGCAAAATATGCGTCGACCGGATGAGGCGACGGTCAACGTCAAGCCGGAATCCGGCAAGGGGGTTCAGCTGTGATCGGCGTCGAACATTATGTCGTGGTGAGCTCGATCCTCTTCGTGCTCGGCGTTCTCGGCATCTTCATAAATCGCAAGAATATCATCGTCATCCTTATGGCGATCGAGCTCATCCTGCTTGCGGTGAATATAAATTTTGTCGCTTTCAGCGCCTTCCTTCAGGACCTGACTGGCCAAATCTTCGCCATGTTCGTGCTGACGGTGGCTGCCGGCGAGACTTCGGTGGGGCTTGCAATCCTCGTGATCTATTTCCGTGGCCGCGGCACCATCGCCGTTGACGACGTCAACCGGATGAAGGGGTAAGGTCGTGTCTATCCTCCTTATCGTCTTCCTGCCGCTGCTGGCGTCTCTCGTCGCCGGGCTGGGGAACAAGTCTCTCGGCCTGGTGGTGCCCAAGGTGCTGACAACCGGTGCGCTGTTCGTCGCTTGTGCGCTGTCGTGGCCGATCTTCCTCTCGTTTTTGGGGGGAGCTGGGGCAGCCTATGAGGTCCATGTCCTCAAGTGGGTCGCCTCGGGCACGATGACGTTCGACTGGACGCTGAGCGTCGACTCCCTGACGGCGGTCATGCTCGTCGTCATCACGTCGGTTTCGGCTCTCGTTCACCTCTACTCCTGGGGCTACATGAGCGAGGAGCCGGATCAGCCGCGTTTCTTCGCCTATCTGTCGCTCTTCACGTTCGCCATGCTGATGCTGGTGACCGCCAACAACCTCGTACAGATGTTCTTCGGTTGGGAAGGCGTGGGCCTGGCGTCCTATCTTCTCATCGGCTTCTGGTTCCGCAAGCCCTCAGCCGGCGCTGCAGCAATCAAGGCGTTCGTGGTGAACCGCGTTGGCGACCTTGGTTTCATGCTCGGCATCTTCGGCACGTTCCTTGTCTTCGGCACGGTATCGATCCCCGAAATCCTGGAAGCCGCGCCTTCGATGGCGGGCTCTACGATCGGGTTCCTCGGCGCCCGGTTCGACACCATGACGGTGCTGTGCCTCCTGCTGTTTGTCGGCGCTATGGGCAAGTCGGCTCAGTTGGGTCTTCACACCTGGCTGCCTGATGCCATGGAGGGGCCCACGCCGGTCTCGGCGCTAATTCACGCTGCGACGATGGTCACGGCCGGTGTTTTCATGGTTTGTCGTCTGTCGCCGATGTTTGAGCAGACCGAAACCGCTATGAACGTCATCGCCGTCGTCGGTGCCGCGACCTGCTTCTTCGCTGCGACCGTCGGCTGCACCCAGTGGGACATCAAGCGCGTGATCGCGTATTCGACCTGCTCGCAGCTGGGATACATGTTCTTTGCGGCGGGTGTGGGCGCCTATGGCGCGGCGATGTTCCACCTGTTCACGCACGCGTTCTTCAAGGCGCTCCTGTTCCTTGGTGCCGGCTCGGTGATCCATGCCATGCATCATGAGCAGGACATGCGGTTCTACGGTGCGCTGCGTAAGCACATCCCGATCACGTTCTGGACCATGACCGCAGGCACGCTCGCCATCACCGGGGTCGGTATTGCCGGTTTCGTGGGCTTCGCAGGGTTCTACTCGAAGGACGCGATCCTCGAGGCGGCCTTCGGCTCTGGCACTTCGGTCGGCACATTCGCCTTCTGGATGGGCATCGCCGCTGCGCTGATGACGAGCTTCTACTCGTGGCGCCTCGTCTTCCTCACCTTCTTCGGCAAGCCCCGCTGGATCCAGTCGGAGCACATCCAGCACGCGGTTCACGATGCGCATGGTCGTGACGACCATGAGCATCGTGGTGCGCCGGCCGAGGAGGATGCGGGCGAGATGACGGATCGCCATGACGCGCACGCCGCCGGCCACGGTGGCCACGCGGAAGGGGGGGCGCATCATGCGGTGGATACTGCCGGTGACGGTACGGGCGGCTATCATCCGCACGAGAGCCCGCTTGTCATGCTGTTGCCGTTGCTGTTGCTTTCGGTTGGTGCCGTAGCTGCGGGCTACATCTTCCACGACGCCTTCATCTCTGACGGAGAGGGTGAATTCTGGAAGGGCTCGCTGGTCTTCCACGAGCACCTCATCCACGCCATGCACGGCGTGCCGACCTGGGTGAAGTGGACTCCGTTCACGGTCATGTCGCTGGGCCTGCTGACCGCGTGGTACGGCTACATCAAGAACACCTCGTTCCCCAAAGCAGTCGCCGATCAACTCGGTCCGGTTTACACCTTCGTGTACCGCAAGTGGATGTTCGATGAGCTCTACAATGCCATTTTCGTCAAACCCGCGTTTTGGCTCGGCAAGGTGTTCTGGAAGGTGCTTGATATCGGCATCATTGACCGGTTCGGTCCGGACGGCGCGGCGGCTGTCGTCGCACGGGGTTCGACTTACGCGCAGAAGGTCCAGTCGGGCTATCTGTACAGCTACGCTCTTGTCATGCTGCTGGGCCTTGTCGGCGCCATCAGCTGGGTGATCGCGGGATAAGATGATGAGTGGTTTTCCGATCCTCAGCCTGATGCTGGCCGTGCCGCTGGCAGCGGCGCTGGCTTGCCTCTTTCTTGAAGCCAAAGCAGCGCGCACAGTTGCGCTGCTCGCTACCCTCGTGGACCTTGCCCTCGGCGTGGTGCTCTGGGCGAATTTCGACATCGGTGGACCGCAGTGGCAGTTCACTGAACGGCTCGAGATCTTCTCCGGGTTCTCATGGGCGCTCGGCATCGATGGCATCGCGTTGCTGCTGATCATGCTGTCGGTGTTCCTGATGCCGATCTGCATCGGTGCCAGCCGTTCGATCGAGAAGCGCGTTGGCGAGTACATGGCGGCGTTTCTTGCAGTGGAAACGCTCATGCTCGGCGTGTTCATGGCGCAGGATATCTTCCTGTTCTACATGTTCTTTGAAGCCGGCCTGATCCCGATGTACCTCATCATTGGGATCTGGGGTGGGGCCGATCGCATCTACGCAAGCTACAAGTTCTTCCTGTACACGCTCCTCGGCTCGGTGCTGATGCTGGTGGCGATGCTGTGGATGGTGAATACCGCAGGCACGAACGATATCCCGACACTGATGGCTTACGATTTCCCGCCCTCGGCCCAGAACTGGCTCTGGCTCGCGTTCTTCGCCAGCTTTGCAGTGAAGATGCCGATGTGGCCGGTCCATACCTGGCTTCCGGCTGCGCACGTTCAGGCGCCCACGGCCGGGTCGGTCATCCTGGCGGGTGTGCTGCTGAAGATGGGTGGTTACGGGTTCATTCGCTTCTCGCTGCCGATGTTCCCGGAGGCTTCGGTCTACTTCGCGCCGCTGGTATGGGGCCTGTCGATGGCTGCGGTGGTGATTACGTCGCTGATCGCGCTTGTGCAGAGCGACATGAAGAAGCTGATCGCCTATTCGTCGGTCGCGCACATGGCGATCGTCACGATCGGCCTGTTCGCCTTCAACGTGCAGGGTCTCGAAGGCTCTATGCTCGTGATGCTCAGCCACGGCCTCGTTTCGGGTGCACTGTTCCTTTGTGTCGGCGTCATCTACGACCGTCTGCACACGCGTGAAATCAACCGCTACGGCGGACTTGCGATCAACATGCCGCGCTACGCACTGTTCTTCCTGCTGTTCACGATGGCATCCATTGGTCTGCCGGGTACGAGCGGGTTCGTCGGTGAATTCCTGAGCCTGGGAGGCATCTACCAGGTCTCGACCTGGGCGGCGCTGATCTGCACGACGGGTATCATCCTTGGCGCGGCCTACATGCTCTACCTGTACCGCCGGGTCGTGTTCGGCGAGCAGAAGAACGCCGATGCAGCCGCCATGCCGGATCTCGACGGCCGGGAATTGGCCATGGTCGTGCCGCTCGCGCTGGCCGCCCTGTGGATGGGTATCTATCCGGAAAGCTTCATCGCTCCGATGCGCGCCGACATTGCCGCGCTCGATGCCCGCCTTGCCCGTGCAAAGCCGCAGGGCGACAGCGCGCCTACACCTGGAAAAGTTAAACCTGCGCACACGGATGATAGTGCGCATGGGGGGTCACACTGATGGACTGGTCGCACTCCCTGCGCCTTATCGCGCCGGAAGAAACGCTGAGCATTGCAGGCCTTATCCTGCTCCTGATCGCCGCCTGGGGTGGTGACAAGGCAAGTCGCCTCATTTCGATCCTTGCCGTCGCGGCGCTGGTGGGAGCGTCGTTCCTCGTCGCGCCCGCCCTGTGTCAGGGGGCGATGGGGCCGGACTACGCCGCGTTCTTCGGGCAGGTTCACGCCGATGCCTTCTCGAGCTTTGCAAAGATCCTGATCTACCTGTCAGCCGCATCGGCTCTTGTGGTTGCCCCGGCGTTCCTCAACCGATTGGGCGCAATGCGTCCGGAATTCCCGGTGCTGATCGTGTTTGCGGCATTGGGCAGCGGCATGATGGTGTCGGCGGGTGACCTCCTTGCGCTCTACATCGGCCTCGAGATGAACTCGCTCGCAGCCTATGTCCTTGCCTCGTTCGCGCGGACGGATGACCGCTCGGCAGAAGCCGGGCTCAAGTACTTCGTTCTGGGTGCACTGGCGTCGGGCATTCTGCTGTTCGGCATGAGCCTGACCTACGGTTTCACCGGCACGACCGCCTTTTCGGGCATAGATGCATCTCTCGCGGGGGGCCTGTCGACCGGCGCGCTGTTCGGCATCGTCTTTATCCTCGCCGGCCTGGCCTTCAAGATCAGCGCCGTTCCGTTCCACATGTGGACGCCTGACGTCTACGAAGGCGCACCCACTCCGGTTACGAAGTTCTTCGCGACGTCCGGCAAGGTGGCCGCCATCGGCCTGACCATGCGTGTGATGTTGGGCGCGTTCGGAGACCAGGTGGACGCCTGGCGTCAGATCATCGTGTTCGTCGCTCTGGCGTCGATCGTGGTCGGCGCACTCGGCGCGATCGGGCAGAAGAACATCAAACGTCTGATGGCCTATTCGTCCATCAATAACGTCGGCTTCATTCTGATCGGCCTTGCTGCGGCGAACGTGCAGGGCGCTTCGGCCATGCTGTTCTACCTCGTGCTTTACATTGCCATGACGGTGGCGGGCTTCGCGGCGATGCTGATGCTCAAGGACGAGAACGGCAACCAGGTCGAGGAGATTGCAAAGTTCTCGGGCCTGTCGCGTACCCGTCCGGGCCTGGCGCTGGCTCTGGCGATCGTGATGTTCAGCCTTGCTGGTATTCCGCCGCTGTTCGGCTTTTGGGGCAAGTTCCTCGTGTTCAAGGCGGCTGTGGATGCCGACATGATGGCGCTCGCCTTCCTGGGCTTTGCGGCTTCTGTCATCGGCGCGTTCTACTACCTGAAGATCGTCAAGGTCATCTACTTCGATGAGCCGGCCGATGCGGTGAAGGGTGAGAACGACATCTGGCACAAGGCCATCCTGGTGGTGACCTGCGTGTTCATCTCGCCACTGGGCTATCTCGCGAGTGGCTGGCTGCAGGGTCTCACCGACACGGCGGCGACCGCTCTGTTCCAAGCGCTTTGATCGAGGTAATCGCCGAGACCGGCTCGACAAACGCGGAGCTGTCTGGGCGCCTCGCCGCTGGGGACCGCGTGCCCGAAGGGCACTGGCTGGTGGCGGATCGGCAGACGGCGGGACGGGGTCGTCTCGGGCGCTCGTGGGACGGTGACGCGGGTAACTTCATGGGGTCCACCGTCGTCCGAGTGACCTCGGCGGACCCCGCACCGGCCTCGCTCGCACTGCTGAGCGGGGTCGCGGTCCATGAGACTGCGGCCCTGTTCGCGCCCGAAGGATTGATGTTGAAGTGGCCGAACGATCTCCTATTCAGAGGAGGGAAGGCCGCCGGTATTCTCCTGGAAATGATCCATGGCGTTGTGGTGATCGGTGTGGGGGTCAACATCCGGCACGCACCTGAAGTCGCCGGGCGGCGGACGGCGGCGCTGGCGGAAGGCGGCCCTGCGCCAACGCGCGATGAATTTGCCCGGGCACTGGCTGACTCATTCGAACGGGAACTGCAGCGCTGGCGGCATGGAGGGCTTGCTCCACTGCTGCGGCGCTGGCAAAGTGTGGCGCACCCAAAGGGCGCTGCTTTAACCGTTTTACCGCCGGGAGAAGGCGCGGTCGAGGGTAGCTTCGCGGGATTGAGCGAGGATGGTAACCTGCTGCTTCAACTGGATGACGGGTCCATCCGGGTCATCCACGCAGGCGACGTTGTACTTCCGAACACCTGAGCGTGAGGATTTCAAGACCGATGCTTCTCGCCATTGATGCCGGCAATACCAATGTCGTCTTCGCCTTGCACGAGGGCCGCAGCATTCGCGGCCGCTGGCGGATAGCGACGGATCCGCGGCGCACCGGGGATGAATACGCCGTCTGGCTGATGCAGCTTCTCGCCATTCGCGGCGTCAAGGCTGATGCGGTCACTCAGATCATCATCTCCACTGTAGTGCCTCGGGCGCTGCACAACCTCGAGATCCTCGCCCGCCATTACTTCAACGTCGAGCCACTGGTCGCCGGGCAGGGGCGGGCGGAATATGGCATCGACATCGATGTCGATGAACCGCGCTCCCTGGGGGCGGATCGCGCGATCAACGCGGTGGCGGCCCACGCGAAACACAGTGGTGATCTTATCGTCGTGGATTTCGGGACCGCCACGACATTCGACGTTGTCGACTTCAATGGCGCGTACAAGGGGGGCATCATAGCACCCGGTATCAACCTGTCTCTTGACGCGCTGGTCGGGAACACGGCGAAGCTGCCGAGGATTGCGATCGAAGCCCCGAAAAGTACAAGCGTGGTCGGTCGCAACACCGAGGACCAGATGCTCATTGGCGTCTTCTGGGGTTACGTGGCGATGATGGAGGGGCTTATCGCACGCCTCCGAACCGAAATCGGAAGGCCGGCCAAGGTGATCGCTACGGGCGGACTGGCCGTTCTGTTCGATGAGGCGACTGAAATCTTCGATGCCGTCGACGCGGATCTCACGATCGACGGTCTCGCAATCATTGCCGAAAGGGCAGCTTCCAAGTGATTCCCGGTAAGGAACTTCTGTTTTGCGCGCTTGGCGGATCGGGCGAGATCGGCATGAACGTCAATCTCTACGGATGCCAGGGCAAGTGGCTGATGGTCGATCTCGGGATGACGTTCTCGGGTAACGAATACCCTGGTGTCGATCTCGTATTCGCCGATCTCGAGTTCATAGAAAATGAGCGCGAAAACCTTCTCGGCATCGTCCTGACTCACGCGCACGAGGACCATATCGGCGCGGTGCCCTATTTCGCTGAGGATCTGGGGGTGCCTCTTTACGCAACGCCGTTCACGGCGAGGCTGGTGGCGGCAAAGCTGGAAGAGGCGGGGATACTGGATAGAGTCGAACTGATCGTGATCGAGGATCTCGAGACGTTCCAGTTGGGTCCGTTCGGCGTGCGGTATGTCCCGCTGGCGCACTCCATTGCAGAGGGCAACGCGCTTCTAATCGAGACGCCGTACGGACGGATCTTCCACACAGGCGATTGGAAGCTCGACGACGAGCCGCAGATCGGTACGCCGGCGACTCAGGCTGAACTGACCGCGATCGGCGACGAGGGCGTGCTCGCGCTTGTGTGCGATTCGACAAACGTGTTCAATCCGGAAGCGTCCGGTTCGGAAGGCGAAGTCTATCGCGGCCTTCTGGCTGAAGTGAAGAAGCATGCCGGGCGACGGGTGCTGGTGACCACTTTCGCCTCGAACGTGGCGCGGCTTCAGACGCTGGGGGACGTGGCAAGGAAGACGGGGCGTCAGCTCTGCGTTGCCGGGCGGTCGTTGGATCGGATGATCCAGACGGGGCAGGCGTGCGGCTACCTGAGGGACTTGCCGGACCTGGTTGATCCTGACACCGCCATGGATCTGCCGCGCGGCGACGTCCTGATCGTGGCGACGGGGGGACAGGGTGAGCCACGTGCAGC
This sequence comes from Novosphingobium panipatense, assembly GCF_900182875.1. Classification (NCBI taxonomy): domain Bacteria; kingdom Pseudomonadati; phylum Pseudomonadota; class Alphaproteobacteria; order Sphingomonadales; family Sphingomonadaceae; genus Novosphingobium; species Novosphingobium panipatense. Next base: position 36,469 of record NZ_FXUI01000007.1, on the reverse strand, counting down.
GCTGGCCCGGATCACGGACGGCAGTCATCCCATCAAACTGGACAAGGGCGATGTCGTCCTCTTTTCCAGCCGCCAGATTCCAGGCAATGAGCTGCAGATCGGGCGCATCCAGAACCGTCTGGCTGATGCGGGCATCATCATCGTGACCGACCGGCAGAGCCCGATTCACGTGTCAGGCCATCCGGGTCGCCCGGAGCTCGAAGCGCTGTATGGTTGGCTGCGGCCCGATATACTCGTGCCTGTGCATGGCGAAATCCGTCACATGAAGGAACAGGCGCGGCTTGGCCTGGCGAGTGGCATTCGGAAGGCAATCTTCCAGAAGAATGGCGACCTGGTGCGACTGGCGCCAACTCAGCCCGGAAAGTTTGGCGAAGTGCGGTCCGGGCGGCTCGTACTGGACGGCGACATCATTGCGCCGGCGGATGGAGAGGCGATCGTCATGCGCCGCCGCATCGCCTTCAACGGTGTCGTTTCGGTCGCCGCCGACCGGAAGGGGCACGTGGAGGTGTCCGCGGTGGGGCTTCCGCTGGACGAGGACTATCCCGCTTTCATCGAGGAGGCGAAGCGCGACGTGGCCGAGGCGCTGTCGCGAGCGAAGAAGGCGGATCGCGATGGACGGGCCGAGGCTGCACGGCTTGCGGCACGGCGGGCGGCGACACGCTGGTCCGGCAAGAAGCCACAGGTCCAGGTGCTGCTGCTGGAGGATTAGGACCGATGGCAATGAACTGGACCTCAATCGCAGCGATCTACGTGCTCTTCTGGGTGATGAGCGCCTTCATCGTCCTGCCGATTGGACTGAGAACACCCGATGAGGTGGATGGCCACGTAGTGGGACGAGGGCACGCAGACAGCGCTCCGGTGAACTTCCGGCCTATGCTTGTAGCCAAGCGGGCAACGGTGCTGGCTGCCGTGCTGTTCGGCCTCTACTACGCCAATTACGCGCTGGGATGGTTCACCGTGGAGGATATCAATTTCTTCGACGCTCCGGTGAAGGATCTGGGTTACTGAGGTGCTCTTTGGCATCGCGGGCATTTGGCGCTAGATGCGCGCCATGGACTCCGACACACTGACACCGCCGCGCCTTTGCGTGGCCGCGCTCTACCGTTTTGCACGATTTGACGATCCGCTGGCCCTCAAGGCACCGCTCGACGCTGTTTGCCGCGAAAACGGTATTCGCGGGACGTTGCTGCTGGCGCAAGAAGGCATCAACGGCACAATTGCAGGCAGCCGGAGCGGCATCGAGGCGGTGCTTGGCCACGTGCGCTCGTTGCCGGGCTGCGTGGACGTGGACGTAAAGTATTCGGAGGCGGTGCAAATGCCGTTCCATCGGATGAAGGTGCGCATCAAGCGCGAGATCGTCACGATGGGTGAAGAAGGCATCGATCCTCAGGCGAGTGTCGGCACTTACGTCGAACCGGAGGATTGGAATACACTCATCTCCGATCCGGATACGATCGTCATCGACACGCGGAATGACTACGAAGTCGCCGTCGGCACATTCGCGGGGGCGGTCGATCCGGAAACGCGCAGCTTCCGCGACTTTCCGGCGTGGTTCAGGCAGGAACGCGAAACACTTCTCGCGGATGGCAAGACAAAAGTTGCGATGTTCTGCACAGGCGGCATCCGCTGCGAGAAGTCGACGGCGTTCCTGAAGCAGGAAGGTGTCGAGGAGGTCTATCACCTGAAGGGGGGCATTCTCAAGTATCTTGAGACCGTGCCACAGGAGCAAAGCCTCTGGCGGGGTGAGTGCTTCGTCTTCGACCAGCGCGTGACGATCGGGCATGGGCTGTCGCAGGGCAGCTACGGCCTTTGCCATGCCTGCCGCCGACCGGTGAGCGATGAAGACCGCGTATCATCGCTTTACGAGGAGGGTGTGAGTTGTCCCGCTTGCCACGGCGAGCGGACGGACGAGCAGAGGGCAACGTACCGGGAGCGTCATCGTCAGGAGACGCTCGCTGCCATGCGAGGCGAGGCACACGTCGGGGCAGCCTATCCGAAGCGAGAAGGCGGCGCGGCCGATTGAAGGGAAAACGGGCGAAGTTCCAGGCGCTTCGCCCGCACCGATGCTTAACTGCGCAGCCGTTCGATGCCCTGCGCAAGGGCCACGTAGAGCTTGCCGAGATCCGACGACAGGAGCGTCACGCCCAGTGCGTTACCGTCCCGTGTGGACAGGACCTGGCGAAGAATGCCTTCAAAATCATGAATGTAGCGGCTGACATTCGCACGGAAGGCATCGTCTCGTTCGAAGATCTGCTGGATCGCCTTGGCTTCGCCGGCCTCGAGAAGGGAGACGGCGCGGCGTGTGAAGATGCCACGGTCGCCGCGCAGATAGGCCGCCCATGCGTCGTCGGCGATATCGCTGGAAAGCACTGTGGCGATGTCGATCGCGTTGGACTTGAGCGAATCGGTGATCACCGCTGCGCGCCGCGCGAAGTCGTTATCGACCTGCTCTTCGGCCCGCTCGCGCGCCTCGGCGACGCGGCCTTCGAGATTGCCGACGAGTTCGTCCACCTTCTCCAGTTGCTCGCGCAGTTGCGCGGCCGCCTCGCGCGTAACGCCTGAAGCATGGGCCACGGCCTGTTCGAGTTGCCCGGAGACCTCGGCGGCTTTGGCACGCATGGCCCTGTCTATGGCCGCCGCGCTGTCATTGGCGAGATTCTCCGCAACGCGGTTGATCCGTTCGGCGCTGTCATCCTCTATGGAGGAGACTGCGTCGTCGAGGGTGGTACCAAGCGCGGCGAGGGCGGCGATCAAAGCTCCGCCGGCCCTGTCAGCGGCTTCCTGGGTCGCAGCGTCGATCTCGCTGACGCTTTCCTGCAGGCGAACGAGGAGCGCCGCATGGTCTTCCGCCCGGGCGGAGATATCTGCATGCGCGTGCGAAACGCTTGTGATCAGTGCATCCAGGTCGCGACCGGAGTTCCCGATTTCGGCGGTGACCTCCTCGCCCTCACGAGCAGCCTGCTGCAACTGCGTGAGCACCACGCTCATGGTTTCCTGCAGGTGGCGCAGCCGATCTTCGGAGAGCGCAAGCGCTTCGGGCAGGGCGTGGTTGGTCTGGCGGGCGCTCGCCTGAAGGAGTTCCAGCAAGCGTACGCTGTCTTCAGCCAGCTTTTCGACCTCTTCGTCCGTCACGGCGAGCGTCGTCCGGGCCGCAGCAAGTGCGTCCGTCAGCGTCGACAGACTTGAGCTGAGCCGACCTTCGGCCTCTCCTGCCTGTGCTGCGATCGTTTCCATGCGCGCTTCGAAACGTCCGAGTTCCCCGGTTACTTCGCTCGCCCTTTCCGCAAGCATTGCCGCCTGGATCCGGTGCCGTTCCAGGCGTTCGGCTATCGAGGCGTCGAGGTCGCCAAGCATATGGTCGATCCGGGCAATGGCATGGCGTTCCTGCTCAACCTGGCGCGACTGGCGATCCTGCGCTTCCATGGCGAGGCGCTCCGCCCGCAGCCCGATCGCCTCATCGATCTGGCATGCCTCGGTCGATATGGCTGCGAGCCGCTCACACAAGGCGTCGATGGCGCTCTGGTGCGCCTCGGCGATCGCCACGCCGGCAGCGGTCTGTTCTTCCGAAAGGTTCGCCAGCGACGCCCTTAAGGTCTCGGTTGCTCTTTCCTCGGCTTGTGAAAACGCCCGGGTGACCACATCGCTCTCGTCGCGCAACGCGACCAGGCGGGCGCGAAGCGATGTGAGGCTTTCGGCCTCGTTGTGGTCCAACTGACGGCGTGTCTCGTCGATCTCTTCGCCCAGGGACTTCGCGCGAACGCGGATGGCGGCGAGAGCTTCGACTTCGTGCTTCTCGAGCTGGCTGCGGAACTCTTCGCCACGCGCCCGCAGAGCGGCGAACCGTCCATCGGCCAACGCTTCGAGCTGGTCGCAGCGGGCGATGAAGCCCTCCAGCGTCTCGTTCACCTGCTCGCGCAGCATGGTGACCTGGCGCGTGCTGGCGGAGCCGAACTCGTTAAGGCGATTGAAGCCGTGGATCATGTCCTCAAGGTTACCATGCGCGGTTCGCCCCGCATTGGCGATGTTGTTGGTCACGTCCTTGGCGGAACTGGCAATGACCGGAAGCTGGCCGCGCAGCTTCTCCATGTTCTCCAAAGCGGCCGCACTGACGGTGCTGATCGATTCCACGCGCGTCCCGTTTTCCCGCACAAGCTCCTGCAGGCGGTCGGCGTTCTGCGACAGGCGTTCGGTCGCCAAGCGGCCCAGCGTCTCAAGATCGCGCGACTGTGCCGCGATGAACTCACGCGCGAGGCTCAACTCCCGGTTTACGGCGGTCAGCCGCGTCTCCATGCGGGCGGACTCAACCGAGAGCGCACGTGCGACATCACCAAAGCGGCGGCCTTCACGCGCGCTGTGTCGCATGAACAGCAACCACGCGACGCCGATCAGGAGAACGGGAACCGTCCACTCCACTACAAGGGTCGGAACGCGGGCCAGCGCCAGCCCGGGCGAAAATGACGGGAGACGTGCTGCGAGGAACAGACCGGTCCATGCGGCGACCGCAACGCCCGCCGCGGCGGGAGCCGCCCAGGGACGATAAGTCAGTCCCGCCGGCTCCCCGCTGTCGGACGAGTCCGCCAGATCCGCACCGTCATCCAACGACACGCTATCTGTGGCAGATCGCGTGTCGTCCGCTGCAACTTGCGCCTCCGGCATTTCACCGTTGCCGAAGGCGATGATCCTGTGTTCCCCAACCATGCCTGAAGATACCACGGCCGTCGGAGCGATAAACCCCACTTTAGGAGTTATGCAATTAAGCTGGGGAAATGGCGCAGGAGGCAGCGGCCGAGCGCCGCATCGCGCCTGCGGCAAGCTTTCACTCGGCGCGGCTGTGGAATTTGGCGCAGGCGGCATGCGATGCGCCGCCGGAAGAACCCATCTCCGTTTGGAAGCTGAAGGCGTACTGGCCGAAATATCCGGGAACTGAGCGGTCGCTTTAACTTGGCACCTGCGCGGCGGCTGCCTACATCTAAGGCTGGGTGCTGGAGTTTCGAATTTGCGGATTGCCTTGTTGGCCATGATGGAGCCTGCCGTAACAGGGCAGCCGTTCCCCCGCGCGTTCCTGCGCGTGGCAGGCAGCAGCGTGGCGCAGCACCAACTTGGAACTGTCATCGCGCTCGGCTGTCAGCGGGTGATCTGCATGGCGAGAGGCATGTCGCCGGAACTGGCGGCCCTCCAACATGACGCTGAAGATGCAGGCCTGCAGTTCGCGGTCGTGACGGCGGCGAACCAGCTGTCCGGTCTGGTTACCGCGGCAGATGAGTTGGTGGTGATTTCCGAAGGCCTGTTTGCTGACGCGGCGCAGACCGTCTCCCTACTGGAAGGCCATGCGCCCGTCGTTCTGGTCCAGCCCGTAGAGGGTGCGCTGGCTGCCGGGTTCGAGCGTATTGACATCAACCGGGCCACCGCAGGTGTGATGAGAGCGCCCGGTTCGCTCGTGGAGCGACTGCACGAGTTGCCGATAGACGTCGACGCCGTTTCAGCGCTGACGCGCATTGCGCTGCAATCAGGCACGACGATGCGTGAGGTTCCCGCCGCAGCGCGAGCGGGCGCGGGTTGGCGCATGATCCGCAGTGAAGCCGAAGCCTACGCACTTGAAGACGAGTGGATGCGGTCGCGGTTTGCGCAGGATGGTGCCCGTACGCCCGGCCGCACGATCGCTCGCTTCGCGGTGCTCAGTTTCGGCTCTTCGCTGCTTCACGCCGGTAATGCGAGCGACGTTGTGTCGGTGGCCGTCATCGTCACCCTGCTCATCGCGGCGGGTGCGGGGTGGCTGGGCGTTCTGTGGTGTGCTTTCGCGCTGGTCGCGGTCAGTTGGCTTCTCGTCGAGGCAAGTCGTCTGCTGCGAGCGGCCGAGCGACAGGCGCTTGGACAGCCTGCGCCGCCGATACCCCGTGCGGACGCTCTGGTCTGGCTGGTCGACGTAGCCTTTGCGGGACTGATTCTTCTCGATACGCCCCGTTTCCCCGGCGAACCGGTCCTGGCGTGGCTTTGTACACCTGCAATTCTGTTGATGCTGCTGGTCCTCCTTCCTCGCGTTGCTGCCGGACGGGTGAGTAGCCTGGCAGGTGATAGGGCCTTGCTCGGATTGTTACTGGCATTTGCATCCGGTTTCGGTCAGGTTCTGCTGGTCGTGAAGGGGCTGTCCGCGTGCCTTGTTGCTGCCGCATTGGTCCTGCCACGTCGCCGCGACGCATAACCTTGAATTAACTTGATGACGGTTAGACGGATCATATGACCGATCAAGCCGCTTTCCAGGCTGACTTACCAGGCGCTGAAGCCGCGCTGAGGCGCGAGCTGGCGCGGGGCGACGCTGTGGGGGCGGCCGCGCTGCCGGTACTGCGGCATCTCGTGGCGGCCGAGGAAACGGCACTTCTCAGTGAAGAGGTGCTGGCCCGCGTTCGCGGCATGCTGGCTGACGTTGCGTCGCAGGTGCTCGATGGCCTTATCGGAGACACCGACAGGGGGATGCATGCGCCGGACGATGTTGGCCTGCTGACGCGTACGTTCCTTCAGGACGAGCGCTTGCTGCAACACGTTCACGCGCTGGCGCTGGAGTGGCAACTCACCGAAACACTCCAGGAGAGCATGGCCCTCGATCCCGTGAGCCCTCCGCTGCTGCAGAGGCTTTTGCAGGATGAGCAGTTGGGTGAGCCGGCTCGCCGGTTCCTGAAATCTCAGGCTCAATGGTGCCAGGCTCAGCGGCGCATGGCTCTTCCGCTGGCGGAGCTGCCGCTGAACGTGTTGCAGAGCGCGATCGAGAGCCTGCGCAAGCTCGTCGGAGCCGACGCGGCGTTGTCGGCGCGCGTGTCCGACGTGGAAGCGCGCGTGCGAAGGATTCGAACCGAAGTTTCCGGTCGCCTGGATCTGGCCCTGCTCCTGTGCGACGGGTTGAAGCGGCGGGATCAGGTCCTCTCAGTCTGTGAGGCCGGACTGGCGCTTTTCTGCTCGGGTCTTTCCCGGTTCTCGGATCAGCCGCGCGACGTTCTCGTCGTTTCTATACATCCCGGGCGCAGTACGCGGTTGGCGCTGGCCTTGCTGGCGGCGGGAGCGAGCCACCGTATGGTGGAGACGCAATTGCTGGTTCTTACGCCCCGGGCGCAACTGCCGTCTGGGCTCGACGGTATCGACGCCGGCCGTGCGGCTGCCCTTCTGACAGCAGGCGTTCGATGAACCTGCCCATGGCTACCGTCCTGGCCCGTGCCACGTCCGACGAGCAGGACCGCATGCTCCACGCCGAGGAGCCACTCGCAGGGTTGCAGATGCGCTGTGGCGGGGAACTGCCGGGCACGATAGCGGTGCCCGAACTGCTCGATCTCGTTCGTACGGTTCGGCGGATAAAGCTGCCTCTCGGACGTACGATACGGGCGCAGGACGGAAGCGATACCATCGCGGCCTGGATCGAAGCGGAACCGGCGGGGGACGGCTGCGCGGTACAGGTGAAGTCCTGGCAGACGTCCCCCTGCATGCCGGAAGACGGCGCGGCTGCGGAACAGCGCCGGGCGACGATCGATCGCCATCTCGCCGAGTTGTCGGCGTTTCTGGACTCCCGGCAGAGGCTGCTTGCCGCGTCAACGGCATCGCCTGAGCTGGAGCCGGTCGCGGCCGCTATGGAGCGAGGCACTGGCCAGTGCTGGACCACCTTCCTGCCCCCGGCAGACATGACCTGCCAGCAGCCGCTGCACTGGCGCCTTCTGGACGGCATCAAGGTCGATGTCCCCGGCGCTTCCCGGACATGGCGCGTTAGGCTGATACCGCAGGCGCGTCCCGGTCACGAGCCATCAGGATTTGAACTTCTCCTGCTGTCCGAAACGGCCCCTCCGGAAGACAGTACCGGACAGGCGGGAATGCGGCCGACGCATCGCCGCAGCCTGGTCGGACAAGACCTGGCTCCCGTCCTCAAGCAGCCGATCGCCCGGATCGTGGCGAATGCGGAGACGATACGCACGCGTCTGGCAGGACCGCTGCCCGATGCTTACGCCGAATACGCTGGTGAAATCGCCGGGGCGGGCAAATTGCTGCTCGGGCTGCTTGATGACATGGCGGACCTTGAAGCGCTTGAGGCGGACGATTTCTCGACGGCTGCCGACTTCATCGAACTGGGCGAGGTCGCTCGACAGGCGGCCGGGATCCTTGGTGTCCGCGCGCGCGAGAAGAACATCGCGATCCGGTCACCAGCGGACAACGAGGTGGCGCCCGCGCGCGCCGAGTTCCGTCGGGTCCTGCAGATACTCCTCAATCTTATCGGCAATTCGATCCGCTACTCCCCGGAAGGTTCCGGCATCGACCTGACGGTGGAGATGGATGGCGCCTGCGCTCGTGCGATCGTGCAGGATCAAGGCCCGGGCCTCAGTGCCGCCGAACAGGCGAGGGTTTTCGACAGGTTTGAACGTCTGGGTCGCAGCGGCGACGGCGGATCAGGCCTTGGCCTTTATATCTCCCGCCGACTGGCCCGCGCGATGGGCGGCGATCTCACAGTCGAGAGCGCGCCGGGCGAGGGCGCCCGCTTTGTGCTTGCGGTGCCGGCGGAACCCGAAGGCTGATCTAGGTTCGGCGGGCGAGCCACACCACGATGCCGCCGACCATCGTGAGGATGGCGCCGCGGATCGCCCACCCTCGATCGCCCACCATCACGTTCCCCTCAGGCCAGCGCAGCACGGCGGTGCCCTGAAGAGCCACGATCACTCCAAAGACGACCGCCGCAAGTCCGAGGATGACGGCAACGAAGCGGATGAATGGCATGGTCCGAGCCCCTTTTCCCGTTCGCATAAGCGTATGATGCGACGGCATCATGGCACTGGGCCCTGTTCGTTTCTATCAGCCTGAAACGAAAAAAGGCCCCCGCAAACGCGGGAGCCTCCTTCCTGTCGACCGCAAACGTCTGCGGTGATCCCATCTTGATCAGCGCTTGTCGACCGGAACATAGTCGCGCTGAGTCGGGCCGGTGTAGAGCTGGCGCGGACGCCCGATCTTCTGGCCTGGATCCGAAATCATTTCGTTCCACTGTGCGACCCAGCCGACCGTCCGAGCCAGAGCGAAGAGCACGGTGAACATGGTGGTCGGGAAACCGATCGCCGAAAGGATGATGCCCGAGTAGAAGTCAACGTTCGGGAAGAGCTTCTTCTCGACGAAGTACGGATCGTTGAGAGCAATCTCTTCCAGGCGCAGCGCGGTTTCGAAGAGCGGATCATTAACCTTGAGCGCGTCGAAGACCTCGCGAACAGTGGACTGCATGACTGTCGCACGCGGATCGTAGTTCTTGTAGACGCGATGGCCGAAGCCCATCAGGCGGAACGGATCGTTCTTGTCCTTGGCGCGATCGATATAGTGCTGAATGCGGTCGGGGGTGCCGATTTCCTTCAGCATGTTCAGCGCAGCTTCGTTGGCGCCGCCGTGTGCCGGGCCCCAGAGGCAGGCGATGCCGGCCGCGATGCAGGCGAACGGATTGGCGCCGGAAGACCCTGCCAGACGAACCGTCGAAGTCGACGCGTTCTGCTCATGGTCGGCGTGAAGGATGAAGATACGGTCCATCGCCTTTTCGACGGCGGGGATCACTTCGTATTCCTCGGCGGGAACGCCGAAGGTCATGCGCAGGAAGTTGCCGGTGTAGCTCAGCTTGTTGTCCGGATAGACGAACGGCTGGCCGACCGAATACTTGTAGGCCATCGCGGCGATGGTCGGCATCTTGGCGATCAGGCGATGCGAGCTGATCTTGCGATGTTCTGGATCCGCGATGTCGGTGGAGTCGTGGTAGAAGGCCGAAAGGGCGCCGACGACACCGCACATGATCGCCATCGGGTGCGCGTCACGGCGAAAACCCTGGTAGAAATGGCGAAGCTGCTCGTGCAGCATGGTGTGGCGGCTGATCGTGTACTCGAAGTTCTCGAGTTCGGCCTTGTTCGGCAGTTCGCCGTTCAGGAGCAGGTAGCTGACTTCCATGAACGACGAATTCTCGGCGAGCTGGCCGATCGGATAGCCACGGTGGAGCAGAACGCCTTCGTCACCGTCGATGTATGTCAGGGCCGATTCGCAGCTCGCGGTAGAGGTGAAGCCGGGGTCGAACGTGAACTTCCCCGTCTGGGCGTAGAGCTTGCGGATGTCGATGACGTCCGGACCGACGCTGCCTTTCAGAACCGGGTATTCGAAGTCCGCGCCACCAGCGCTCAGTTTAGCCTGATCACCCACCTATTATCTCCTTATGCCTGCGACCCGGCGGGTTCTTCAGTCTGCGCGGCAATCCGCGCAAGGCTTTCGTCCCGTCCGAGCAATACAAGTACGTCAAAAATTCCCGGCGAGGTCGTTTGACCCGTCAGGGCTGCCCGCAAGGGTTGCGCGAGCTTGCCGAGGCCCAGTCCAAGGTTCTCGGCCATTGCTTTCAGATTGGCTTCCAGTCCCTCGAGAGTCCAGTCATGCAGACGGGACAGGCTCTCATGGATCGCCGCGAGGCGCTGTCGCCCTTCGTCGCTCAGGAGAGCCAGCGCCTTCTCGCTCATGGCGAGAGGACGCTTGGCGAACAGGAAGGCCGAACCTTCTGCAAGTTCGTTGAGGTCCTTTGCGCGGACCTTGAGCACGGGCATGGCACGAACGAGAAGCTCTGCAGCATCGTCGCCTTCCACACCGTCGAGACGGGAGAGGACGAGACCTGCAAGCCGAACATCCTCCGCCTCACGCAAGTAATGTCCGTTGAGATTCTGCAGCTTCGCCACATCGAAGCGGGAGGGCGATTTGCCGACATCGGCCATGTCGAACCATTCGATCGCCTGTTCGCGCGAGATGATCTCGTCGTCGCCATGGCCCCAGCCGAGGCGAAGCAGATAGTTGAACAGCGCTTCGGGCAGGACGCCCATCTCGTCACGATAGGCATCGACACCCAAGGCGCCGTGACGCTTCGACAGCTTGGCCCCGTCCGCGCCGTGGATGAGGGGAACGTGACCGTAGACCGGCTCATCCCAGTTCATGCCGTGAATGATCACCAGCTGGCGGAACGCATTGTTCAGGTGGTCATCGCCGCGCAGCACATGCGTGACGCCCATGTCGTGGTCGTCCACCACCACCGCCAGCATGTAGGTCGGCGTGCCGTCGCTGCGGAGGATGACGAAGTCGTCGATCTCTTCGTTCTGGACAGTGACCGCACCCTGTACGAGATCGTTGATCGTGGTCTGCCCTGTGCGCGGCGCCTTGACGCGCACGACCCACGGCTTGTCATCCGGCCAGGTCGAAGGGTCCGCATCGCGCCATTCGCTTTCCACGCGGAACGGCCGACGCTCTTCCTGCGCCTTCTGACGGCGTTCGGCCAGTTCGTCGCTGCTGAGGTAGCAGCGATAGGCTCTGCCGCGTTCCATCAGTTGCGCGGCAACCTGTGCGTGGCGGTCTGACCGTTCGAACTGAAAAACCGGCGCTTCATCCCCGTCGAGGCCGAGCCAGGAGAGTCCATCGAAAATGGCATCAATCGCGGCATCGGTGGAGCGAGCGCGGTCGGTGTCCTCGATACGAAGAAGATATTTCCCGCTATGGTGACGGGCAAAAAGCCAGTTGAAAAGGGCCGTCCGGGCGCCGCCGATATGCAGATAACCGGTGGGCGAGGGGGCAAAGCGCGTCACGACGGCCTTGCTGCCTGCCGCTCCGCCCGATGCACTGCCGCTTGCCATCAACTCGACCTTCCTGTCCTATACGCGGCCATGGGGATTCAAGCCGCAGTCTTTGAAAATTCGCTCACGGACGCGTCCGAAGCCGCTGCATTGCAGCATGGGCCATGGACCTGCAAGCGCCTCTTGTCGAGGGGTTTGGCCGCCTCGGAAAGATTTCTTCACCAAGCAGGATTCGAGCAGGGACCGTGGCTCTCCGTCGCCTTCGGTGCGGGGATAACCGCCTGGTTTGCGTTGCCTACGCCCATCTGGTGGGCAGCCTTCCTGGGCATCGCCCTTGCGTTCATTGCAACTGGCTCCGCGTCCTTTTCCGCCCGTCAGACTTACCCTTATCTTCTCCGAGGGACGACTGCGGTAGTGTTGATAATGGCGGGTGGCCTATCGGTAGCGTGGGTCCGGTCGGAACTGGTTGGAGCAGCGCCGATCGAGCGGCCAATCTCCGGTGTCTTCGAAGGCCGGTTGCTTGGTATAGAGCCGCAACCCGCCCGGGGCCGCGATCGCCTGCTGCTGGCTATGCGCGATCCTACCACAGATTCGGGCCGTGCAATCAAGATCCGCGTCAATCGGGCTCGCGATGGATCCCACCTGCGGCTGCAGACGGGGGACGTGATCCGCTTTCAAGGAAGGTTGATGCCGCCTGCGCCGCCAATGCTGCCGGGTGCTTACAACTTCGCCCGCACGGCGTGGTTTTCCGGCATCGCTGCGACCGGGTCGGTTCTCGGCCCGGTGCTACATGTTGAGCGGGGCCGCCCGGCGGGACGGCTTGCCGAACTGCGCCAGAAGCTTACGGACCACGTCCGCAGCCGGATCGGCGAAAGCGCCTCAGGGCTTGCGGCCGCCTTTGTAACGGGTGACCGGGGTGGCATAGTGGCTGTGGATGATCAGGCGATGCGGGACTCAGGCCTCGCGCACCTTCTCTCCATCAGCGGCCTGCATGTGAGCGCTCTTGTGGGCGCCGTGTATCTTCTGGTCCTGCGGCTTGCTGCGCTGTTCCCGTGGCTGGCGCTCAGAGTCCGGCTGCCCGTTCTCGCCGCGGGCGGCGGTGCGCTGGCGGGCATCGGCTACACGCTAATCTCAGGGGCGGAAGTGCCGACCGTGCGGTCCTGCGTGGGTGCCTTGCTGGTGCTGATCGCCCTCGCGCTCGGGCGTGAGCCTTTGTCGCTGCGGATGCTGGCGGTGGCGGCCTTCTGCGTCATGATGCTCTGGCCAGAAGCGGTGATGGGTCCGAGCTTTCAGATGAGCTTCGGGGCGGTCCTCGCCCTGGTTGCGATCAGCGGGGCAGCGCCGGTTCGCCGCTTCATGGCGCCACGAGACGAGGCGTTGATCATCCGCGCTCTGCGCAGCCTGGTCTTGCTGCTTGTGACCGGCATCGTCATCGATCTGGCGCTGATGCCGATCGGGCTTTTTCACTTCCACCGCGCCGGCGTATACGGCGCGCTCGCCAATGTGGTGGCAATTCCGCTTACGACCTTCATTGTCATGCCTCTGCTGGCCGGAGCGCTTCTGCTGGATCTCGTCGGAGCGGGAACCCCCCTCTGGTGGTTGGCCGCCCACGCCATCGAGGCCCTGCTGGCACTTGCCCATACGTTCGCTTCGCTGCCAGGAGCCGTCAACCTGCTGCCTGCGACCGGCAACGGCGCATTCCTCGTCTTCATCCTCGGCGGACTGTGGCTCGGCTTATGGAGCGGTCGTGTGCGCTGGCTTGGCCTGCCCCCGGCGCTAGGCGGAGCCTTCCTGTTGGCCATGTCACCGTCTGCAGACATTCTCGTGCCGGGCGACGGCCGACAGGTCGGCGTGGTGGAGGAGGGCGGGCAGCGGTTGTTCCTCCTCAGGAACAGCGACGGCGGCTTCGTGCGCGACAACCTGATGGAATTTACCGGCATGGAAGCGGAACCTCTTTCTCTGGCTCGCTGGCCGAATGCCCGTTGCAACCAGGACTTCTGCACCTTCACCATCGTACGTGAGGGCAGGAACTGGCGACTGCTCTTGTCACGCGGACGCGATACCGTCCCCGAGCGCGCGCTTGCCGCCGCATGTGAGCGCAGCGATATCGTCATAGCGGATCGCTGGCTGCCCAGGAGTTGCCGCCCCCGGTGGTTTAAAGCCGACCGCCGCAGTCTGAAACAAAGCGGAGGACTTGCTATCCACCTGGGTGAGCAGAGGATCGACACCGTCGCTCAAACCCAGGGAGAACATGGGTGGTGGGTAAGGCGTCCCGACGCCTTGGACAGGCCGCGGCGGCCTTAAGTCGCCGCATCCTGTTCCTCAACGTCCGTCATCGAACGAGGTTTTGTTCAGTGATAACGGCGGAGCAAACCTGCCAGCTTGCCTTGGACCTCAACCTCGTCCGGTCCGTAGATCTGCGGTTCATAAGCGGCATTCGCAGGGTCCAGCCGAACCATGCCGGCTTCGCGACGAAGGTACTTGAGCGTCGCTTCTTCGCCGCGGACCAGCGCGACCACAATTTCACCGTCCCGGGCGGAGCTGGTGCGCTTCACCAGCGCAAAGTCGCCGTCCAGTATGCCAGCTTCGATCATCGAATCGCCTGAAACCTCAAGCGCATAATGTTCCCCGGTGCCCAGCAGCGCTGCAGGTACCGGCAAGGTCGACTGCCCTTCCAGCGCCTCGATGGGAACGCCAGCGGCGATCCGGCCGTGCAGAGGGATTTCGATGACGTCATTGGCGGGTTGCGCGGCGGGACGACTGGTGGCCGGCGCTGACTGGTCATTGCTGTTCGCCGCCATGGCGGGGCGCGTAGCGCGAAGGCTCGCGTCATCCGGCTGACGCAGGACCTCGAGAGCGCGGGCCCTGTTGGGCAGGCGTCGAATGAAGCCACGCTCCTCAAGCGCGGAGATGAGCCGGTGCACCCCGGACTTCGACTTGAGATCCAGCGCCTCCTTCATCTCCTCAAAGCTGGGAGAAATGCCGCTTTCGTCGAGCCGGGTCTGAATGAACCGGAGCAGTTCGTGCTGCTTGCGCGTCAACATGGTCGCTGCCTTTTCGTCGGGTGCGAACGGGAAATCGATCTTCTGTTCTCCTAGTGAACATTCGGAGAACAAGCAAGCAACGAATTGCACCCGTTTTCACATCGAACCGGCACCCTCCAGCAGGAAGACATGGACGTCGTCCCCCGGTACAGCGGCCTCGGCAAGAGGCAGTCGGTCGATCAGGGCGTTGCTGGCGGCAAGAGAGGAGAGTGCTCCGCTGTCCTGAAGGGGATTCGGGCAGACGAATTCACCATCCCATGTGCCGCGCAGGAATTCGCGGCGGTGACCGTTCTGGCGAAGCGGTGCCGCGATCCTGGCCTTGCAGCGGATGGGCAGCACCCGGGCCGCACCCGCTGCTGCCCGGAGAAGCGGCAGGAGAAACATGTAGGCGGTGACGTAGCTGGACACCGGGTTGCCGGGCAGACCGAGTATGACCTGTACTCGCCCATTCTGCTTACGCGTGGCGACGAGGATGGGCTTGCCGGGCTTGATGGCGACCCGCCAGAAAGCGATGTCCGCTCCCCAGCTTTCCAGCGCCGGGCGTATCAAGTCGTGATCTCCAACGGATGCCCCGCCCGTCGTGACGATGATGTCGCACCCGGCCGCGCGGTCGAGAGCGGCAGTGAGATCTTCCACGGTGTCGGCAACTGGTCCTAGCCGCAAGATCTCGCTTGCGAGCGGCGCGGCGAGAGCTGCCAGCATCGTGCCGTTAGTTGCGGGGATCTGGTGCGCTTCACAGCATTCCGGATCAGCTGCCAGTTCGTCACCGCTGTCGACAATGGCAATGCGGGGAAGACGGTGGACGGCCAGATGCTTGTGACCGGCCGCCATCGCCAAAGCGGCTTGCGCAGGGCCGATCCGGATTCCCGACGCCAGTATCTCTTCGCCTGCTTTGAAATCCATGCCGCAGCGCCGGACGTGCTTGTGCGGCGGCTCCGGCGGCGTTCCCGCGAGAGCGATGACTTCACCATCGCGCGCGAGATCTTCCTGAAGGATCACGGCGCCTGAGCCCGCGGGAAGAAGGGCACCGGTTGAGATTCGCACCGCTTCGCCCCGTTCGAAGTTTCGCGGGTAGGGGTGACCTGCAGCACTTTCGCCCACCACGCGCCAGGGCCCGGCCATGTCGTCCGGCCTCACCGCGTACCCGTCCATGGCGGATAAATCAGCGGCAGGCTGCGTTCGCCGTGCCTGGAGGGCTCCGGCCAGATAGCGGCCGAGGGAGCCTTCAACATCGACACGTTCGGTCGCCAAAGGTGTGACGAGGCGCAGAAGCCGGCTCTGCGCTTCTTCAAGAGAGAGCAGCCCCGGCGACGTCACGCGCTGTAGCCTTCCGCAATCCAATGGCCTGATTTCCCCCCCGTCTTCTCCACAACGCGTACCTCGCCGATGACCATCCCCTTGTCTAAGGCTTTCGCCATGTCATAGATTGTCAAAAGCGCCACAGAAGCTGCTGTCATGGCTTCCATTTCTACACCGGTCGGGCCGGTGAGACTCGCCGTGGCTCTGACGTGGATGGCACGGTCGTCGAATCGGAAGTCTAAGTTGACGGCGTCCAGCATCAACGGATGACACATCGGGATCAGCTCAGCCGTGCGCTTCGCTGCCATGATGCCGGCAATTCGTGCGGTGCCCAGAACGTCGCCCTTGGGGGCGTCACCCGCCTGTATGGCCGCCAGTGCAGCCGTGCTCATCGCGATCTGCCCCGCTGCCACGGCGGTCCGTTGCGTGGAAGGTTTGGCGCCGACATCGACCATCCGGGCGGTCCCCTCAGCATCGATGTGCGTCAGAGATTTCGTCATATCCGGCTCCGAATGGCGTGAGGAAGAATGGTCAGATTCCCGTCAGGAGTGCGCGTGTGGCAAGCTCCACATCAGGCTGGCGCATGAGGCTTTCTCCCACCAGGAAGGTGCGCGCGCCGCACCGCGAGAGGCGTTGCAGGTCCGCATGACTGTTGATGCCGCTCTCACTGACAAGCAAAGTACCGTCCGGGGCAAGAGGAGCCAGGCGTTCCGTCGTGCCAAGATCTGTGACGAACCGCTTGAGGTCGCGATTGTTGACGCCGATGAGCCGTGACTTCAGGCGGCTCGCACGGTCCATCTCGGCTTCGTCATGAACTTCCACCAGGCAGTCCATGCCACGCTCCAGCGCGGCAGCTTCGATTTCAGCCATGAGAACATCGTCGAGTGCGGCGACAATGATCAGGATAGCGTCGGCCCCCATAGCGCGCGCTTCGGCGACCTGCCAGGTGTCCACCATGAAGTCCTTGCGGATGACCGGCAGCCTGCATGCGGCGCGCGCGTCCATCAGATAATCTTCATGACCTTGGAAATAGGGTGCGTCCGTGAGGACAGACAAGCACGCGGCGCCGCCTCTTTCGTAAGCTACAGCGTGCTCCGCAGGGCGAAAATCAGGCCGGATCAGCCCCTTAGAGGGCGAAGCTTTCTTGATTTCCGCGATGAGCGCGAAGCCATTAGCCGCCCTGGACCGCAATGCAGCCTCGAACCCGCGGGGTGCACTTTCCTGTGTCGCCCTGTCATCAAGGTCGGCAATCGTCGCGAAACCTTTGCGAGCGGCAACTTCCTCACGCTTGGTGTCGCAGATTTCGGTCAATTTGTCGGCCATGTAGTTCCCGTCACGAACGTGTTGCTGCGATCCAGCAGTCCAGCAGGGCTTTTGCGAGCCCCTTGTCGATCGTCTCGGCGGCTTCTTCCACGCCGTCGCTCCAGCTTTCCACTTCGCCTGCGACCAGCAAGGCGCCAGCTGAATTGAAGAGCACCGCATCCCGGTAGGGACCATGCTCACCAAGAAGAAGCCGGCGCAGCGCTTCGGCGTTGTAGGCCGGATCGCCTCCGCGAATGGCTCCGATCGGAGAGGTCGCGAGGCTCGCGTCGCCGGGGTTCACACGGCGCATCGAAAGCTCGCTGCCGCGAATGTCGGCAACCTCATTGCCACCAGCGATGCTCAACTCGTCGAGCCCCTCATCGCCCGAAATGACCATCGAGTGATCCGTTCCAAGACGCAGGAGGGCATCGGCGTAGATGGGCACGTACCCGGGACGGGCAATGCCGACGAGTTGGCGTGAAACCCCCGCCGGATTCGCCAGTGGCCCCATCAGGTTGAAGATCGTGCGCCGGCCGAGCGACTTGCGCAGCGGCATAAGCCGTCCCAGCGCGGGGTGATGCCGCGCCGCGAACAGAAAGCCGATGCCGATTTCGGAGAGGGTGGACTCGGCCGTTTCAACAGCGCGATCGAGGTTGAGCCCAAGCGCCTCCAGAGTGTCGGCCGCGCCCGCCTTTGAACTGGCGGCACGGTTGCCATGCTTGGCCACGGGCACGCCCGCAGCCGCCACCACGAGGGAGACAGCGGTGGAGACATTGAGTGTGTGGTGGCCGTCGCCTCCCGTGCCGCAGACATCGATGGCGGTCGCGGGAGCCGTGATCGGCACCATCCGCTCTCGCATCGCACGGGCCGCACCCGCGATCTCGGCTGCAGTCTCGCCGCGCTCCGACATGGCGATCAGGAAGGTGCCGATCTCGGGTTCGGGCACCTTGCCGTCGAGGATAGCGCAGAAGGCCGTGTGTGCGTCTTCCTCAGCGATGGGGTGAAGCGGGTCGGGCAGGTCAACCACCATTCACACCTCCACGGATGAGAGGCGTTCGGGCAGCCTGGCTTCGATGCCACAGTCGCCGAGGAAGTTCGCCAGCATGGCGTGGCCATGCTCGGTGGCGATGCTTTCCGGATGGAACTGCACACCATGGATGGGCAGGCTTGCATGGCGAAAGCCCATTACATGCCCGTCGTCGGAGCGGGCGTTGACGTGGAGGCAATCCGGGATGTCTTCAACGATCAGCGAGTGGTACCGCGTAGCCGTGAACGGAGAGGGGAGGCCTGTGAAAACGCCGGTGCCATCATGTGTGACGGGTGAGGTCTTGCCGTGCATCAGCCCGCCGCGAACAACCTTGCCGCCGAAGAACTGGCCGATGGACTGGTGACCGAGGCACACGCCGAGCAGCGGCACTCCCGCCTCAGCCGCAGCGCCGACCAGCTCGAGGCTGATTCCAGCTTCGTTAGGCGTACAGGGGCCTGGCGACAGCAGAAAGCCCGCAGCCCCGCTGGAAATCGCATCTGCGGCAGACAGCGCGTCATTGCGCACGACCTGGACTTCGACGCCGAGTTCCATGACGTAATGGACGAGGTTCCAGGTGAAACTGTCGTAATTGTCAATGACGAGGATCATGTGTCCGCTTTCGTCCTTTTCTCGACGACGATCAAGGGGCCGAGACGCGGTCCGCCGTCCACGCGGCCATGCTCGGGGTCCCAAAGGGAGGAGACGCTACCGTCAAGAAACAGCGCGTTCGGGCATTTTAACGTGTCTCGAAAGTAGCGGGCAAGCTTGCCGAAGGACACGGGTTCATCGGAGATGACGAAGTGCGCCCGGCCCTTATTGTCTATGCCTACACCATTGCGCAATTTCAAGGACTTGCCGTCGGGGTCTATCTTCGGATGGAGGTTGCCGTCGATCACCAGCATGGGGCCCGACTGGGTGCCGAAGTCCGGCCGGTCGTGCACCGATTGCTCGAAGTCGGTGCTGGTGCGGATCTGCCACTTGCCGTTGGTGTCTCCAAAAAAGACCCCATTCGGCAGCAGGTGAAAGTTTCCAAAGCCCTCGTTGGTATTGAGCGATTTTCCCTTCTCGCCGTCTTCCACGTAGTAGCCGATGGGTCCGCCCTCGGCATCGAACATGCCGCCGTTCATCGCGAAAGCGACCGGCGCGCTCCGGTCTGGGCGATCGACGGCGAGCTGGGAGAGGCTGCGGTAGGGTTGACCGCCTTTCGGGCCCACGACCGTCCTTATCCCGTGCCGCCCAGGCACTGCCACGCAGTGCGTGAAGCTCACGCCTTCGAAGCTCGTCCCCTGACAGGAAGGCGGGGGCGGTGCGGTGGGCTGGCGGGCTGGTTCGCTGGAACAGGACGCAAGCACGCACAGGGCCGATGCAGCGAGCGGCTTCAGCATCGCAGGGCAAATGCCCGACGAAGCACAGCTGCTGGGTTCACTGGCCGAACCCGGGTTCCCCGGCAACGCGAATGGCTTCCCGCGCGGCGGCGAAAAGGGCGCCGCTCTTGGCTTCGCACTCGCGCTGCTCGTAGTCAGGATCGCTGTCCGCAACGATGCCGGCGCCCGCCTGAACATGGAGGACGCCGTCCTTGAGAACGCCGGTGCGCAGCACAATGCAGCTGTCGACAGAACCGTCAGGCGCGAAGTACCCGACGCCACCGGCATAGGCGCCCCTGGTTTCGGGCTCGAGCTCTGCGATTACCTCACAAGCCCGCACCTTGGGTGCACCCGAGACCGTCCCGGCTGGAAATCCCGCGAAGACGGCATCGAGAGCATCGTGTCGCGCCGTGTCGAGCCTGCCCACTACGTTCGACACGATGTGCATGACGTGGCTGTACCGCTCGACCGTGTAGCTGTCGGTGACTTCGACGGAGCCGGCCGCGGCGACACGGCCGACATCATTGCGACCCAGATCCAGAAGCATCAGATGCTCGGCGCGCTCCTTGGGATCGGCCAGGAGGCTGATTTCGTTACTCCGGTCCTCGGCGGGCGTCTTGCCGCGCGGGCGCGTGCCGGCAATGGGACGGATGGTTACCTCGCCTTCGCGGACACGGACGAGGATCTCCGGGCTCGAACCGATCAGCGCAAAGCCTGGGAAGTCGAGATAATAGAGGAAGGGCGACGGATTGACCCGCCGCAGGCTGCGATAAAGCGCCAGCGGCGGAAGCGGAAAGTCGCAGGTGAAGCGCTGGGCCAGCACCACCTGGAAGATATCGCCGGCTTCGATGTACTCCTTCGCGCGCAGAGCCATCGCCTTGTAGTCCGCCGGAGCCACAACCGCGGTCTGCACGGGTTCCGGCAGGTTCACGGCCGCCGGAGCGGCAGGCGCGGGTGCCGCGAGACGGCGCAGTGCGGTGTCGATGCTGTCCGATGCCTGGTCAAGTGCGCTGCCGGGATCCTGAACGCCGGGCCACACAGGCGCGACACAGAACAGTTCGTCCGAAAGCCTGTCGAAGATAAGTAGGAGAGACGGACGCACGAATAGCATGTCCGGCACTTCCAGCGTGCTCTGAGGCGCGCGCGGAAGCTTCTCGACCAGACCAATGGTCTCGTAGCCGAAATAGCCTACCAGGCACGCCATGGCCTTCGGAAGCTCGGCCGGAACGTCGCAGCGACACCGCTCGACAAGGGCGCGAAGCTCGGTGAGGCTGTCCCCTTCCAGAGCCGAGAAGGCGTTGCGGTCCTGTTTCCACCGTGTGTTGATTTCGCAGGTGGCGCCGCTCGCCCGAAAGACGAGGTCGGGATCGAGGCCGAGCAGGCTGTAGCGGCCGCGGGTCTCTCCGCCCTCGACCGACTCCAGCAGGAAATCGCCGCGGCCGTCCTCGATCAGCTTGAGAGCAGCGCCGACAGGCGTTTCCGTGTCGGCAACCAGTCGGCGCCAGACCAGGGCAGGACGGCCTTGCTCAAGCTGCGTCTGAGCCGCCCGGCGGTCGTAATGGCGCTGCATCGCTATTCCTTCGATCCGATCAGTTGGTGGCGGAGCCGGCAAGCTGGTCGCGCACCGCGCGAATGGCAGCGTCGTGACGCTTGACGCCCACGTCCTTGCGGACCGCGCCCGCAAGGGCGGAGGCGTAGGCCTGGCCAAGCTGCTGCCCCAGTTCGGTTTGCGCGCTGCGGATCATGGCGTCCGATTCCACCTTGGCCGGCACGATGTCCTTGAGCATGACCACGAACCAGCCTCTTCCGCCCGCAGCCGACTGCACCTTGATGGTGCCCTTGGCCATGTGGAACATCAGCGAAACCGGGGGAGGAACCTGTTGGCCAGCCCGAAGCGCCGCCGCCAGCGTGGGCCGCGACATCGAGACCTGCTCGACCGGAGGAAGGTTCTTGCCCGTTGCAGCGATGGCCTGATCAATCGACTGTCCCTTGCGCAGAGCAGCCTGGATCTTCACGGCAGCCACTTTGGCCGCCCTGGAGCCGGCGTCAACCTTCCAGGCAAAGGTGACGTCGTCCGTGATCTGTGCGAGCGGCGCGGGGGCAGAGGCCTGAACGTCGGTCACGTCATAAAGGACGAACGACTTGCCCTTCTCAACCTCGGCGACCTGAGGCTGCTCCTGCTCCATGCTGAACGCGGTGGCGAGGATCGGGCGCAATTCTGCCGGGAGAGCCTCACCCGGCTTCATGTATACCCGCCCATCAGCGGTGACGGGCTGCGTGCGGGCCACCCCAGCGCCGAGGGACCGCGCAACTTCCGTGAGGTTCGCGCCGCTGGAGAACTGCTCATCCACACGGCCGATGGCATCGCTGAACGCCTTGCGCGCCTTCTCCGCGGCCAGTTGCTCGCGAATCTCGGACTTCGCGTCCGCCAGCGTCCTTGCAGGGGTCTTCTGCTCCTCGTCCACGCGGATGACGTGCCAGCCAAGGACACTCTTCTGCGGCGTCGCCAGCTTCCCGACAGGAGCCGCAAAGACGGCTTGGGCCACGCCCTGCGAGAACTGGCTCGCCAGCTCCTCGCGGCTGAACGATTCCAGTTTGGCCGCCGAGAGCCCCTTCTGCTGCGCTGCGGCTTCGAGCGACTTGCCCTTCTGCACTTCGGCCACGATTGCCTGTGCCGCCGCTTCGGTGGGAACGATCAACTGCGTGATGCGGCGATTGTCCTTGGCGGCGTAGTTCGCCGTGTTCGCTTCAAACCGCGCGGCGATCTCCGCGTCCGTCGGCGCCGCGGCCGCCGGGATCGCTTCGGCCTTGACCAGTGCGTAGCGGATCGTCCGGCGCTCGGGACGGACAAACTGCGCCGCATGCTCCTTGTAGTAAGCTGCAAGTTCCGCATCGGTGGGCGCTTTGTCGGGGGCGAACAACGGGGAGGGCAGCGCGATGACGCTGCCGCTGCGGGTTTCGCCGAGCAGCGCCGCGTAGCGCTTGGCCACAAACTGCGGCATCACCGTTCCGAACTGGGCGGACACCACAAGTTCCTGCGCGATCAGGTTCTTGCGGATGTCGCTGCGCAGGGACGCTTCGGAAATGCGCTGCTGTGCGAGCGCCTGACGGAAGACGGTCTGATCGAATTTGCCGTCGACGCCCTGAAAGCCGGGTATCTGAGTGAGCTCGCTGTCGACGAGGCGATCGCTCACGGTAATGCCATGCTCGTCTCCGAAAGCAGCGAAGGCCGCTCCGTCGATCAGGCTGTCGAGCACCTGCTCAAGGCCGCCTTCAGCGATGAGCTGCTTCATCGTCGCGGTCGGGCTTTGTTGCTTGACACGTTCCAGTGCGCGCTTCGCACTTTGATCGAGTTCGTCGGCTGTGACCTTCTCGTCGCCGGCCGTCGCCACGGAGGCTCCGGTCCCACCACCCGCCGGGCCTCCAAGCCCGATCATGTCGCCGCTGGCAAACGCGATGGCGATGAGGGCAAGGACTGCCAGGCCCACGAAGGCGCCGACTTTGGACTTGAGAAACGTTCGGAAGAAATTGAGCATGGACCGTGCCAATCAGCGATTATCTGCGCGAAACCTTGGGGTATCGCCTGTAAACGGTCGCAGGCTTTAGGGTGCCTTCGCCTATCCTGCAATGGCGGTCGCGCACGGGCCGGGCAAAAGCGCGGTACGTTGCGTTTGCGCGACAGGGGTGGGTAATACGATCGGTGACGCCGCGACGAGTTTTGACAAGGTCGTGCACACTGGCCTAGCTGCCCGCGAAAGCGACGACTGATTCCCGGTTTTGAAACAGCAACGGGAATCGCCGGGGGCACTCTGTCGAGAAAGCTCTCAAGGTTCGCCGAGATCGGATCAAGGGATTGAAATGGCCGGATTGCCTTACATCGTCGGAAACTGGAAAATGAATGGCACGCGCGCCATGCTCAACGAAGCCCGCGCAATTGACCGTGCCGCCGCGCGCTTCCCCAAGGTGCAGGTAGGGCTGGCGCCGCCCGCGACACTGCTCTTCCGTATGCGTGATGCGGTTGAACTGATTGGTGTGGGCGGGCAAGACTGCCACGCCAGCGAGAACGGCGCCTACACGGGCAACGTGTCTGCCCTGATGCTGAAGGATGCGGGAGCGGACTTCACTATCGTCGGGCACTCCGAGCGCCGCGATTACCACCGGGAAAGCGACGCGGACGTCAAGGCGAAGGCGGAAGCTGCCTTGTCCGCCGGCCTTTCGGTCATTCTCTGCATCGGTGAGACCGAAGCGCAGCGCGACGCCGGACACGCCGAGGCCGTCGTGACGGCGCAGCTTGAAGGCTCATGCCCGCGCATGGACGGCGCACCGGACAAGCTTTCGATCGCGTATGAGCCGATCTGGGCGATTGGCACCGGACGCGTGCCGTCGGTGGAGGACGTGGCGGCGATGCACAAGGCGATTCGCACCCGCCTCGTCGCCATCTACGGTGAGAGCTGCGTGGACGTGCGTATCCTGTACGGTGGATCGGTGAAGGCCGAGAACGCGGCTGAACTGCTTGCAGTTCCGGATGTGGACGGTGCACTCGTGGGGGGCGCCAGCCTCACGGCGGAAAGCTTCCTGTCTATCGTGGGTGCGGCCGCCTCGCTTACGGAATGACAAGACGGATACGCATTGACGAGAGTCGGTGTGGTAATAAAGTTGCCGGGTTGCGCACTCGCCCTCGAGAGCCTATCTGCGCCGCGAACCATACGGGGTATGTCCTCGTAAGAAGGCTGAGACGAAGATGTTCCTTTTTCTGACCGTGGTCCAGGCGCTGGTCGCTGCCATGCTGGTTGGCGTGATCCTGGTGCAGAAGTCCGAAGGCGGCGGCCTTGGTGTCGGCGGCAGTCCCTCGGGGCTTATGTCGGCACGTGGTGCCGCCAACTTCCTGACCCGCGCCACGGCGATCCTGGCTTCCGTCTTCGTCATCCTGAGCATCGCTCTTGCGGCTCTCGCGGTTAATGAGACCTCGGGCCGCGATATCGACACCTCGCTGGAACGCAATGCCGCGCCGTCGGCGCCGGCTCAGCCGGCGGACCCGCTCGGTGGGGCCGCCAATCCGGCGGCGCCTGCGCCACAGGTGCAGGGCGCTCCGGTTGGCGAATCCGTTCGGGCCGACCCTCTTTCGGGTGCTGCCAAGCAGTAACCCCGGCAAGCGTCCTCGCGGCGCTTCACCGTAACCGGAATGCCGTCTGGCGCTGTCAGACGGCATTTCCATGTGTTTGACCTGTGGAATGAGGCTCTGGGCGCTTGCCTTTGGGCCCCCATGCAATTTAAGGCCCGACTCCCATGGCGCGGCATATTTTCATCACCGGCGGCGTGGTCTCCTCGCTGGGCAAGGGTCTGATGGCGGCGAGCCTCGCGGCTCTGCTTCAGGCGCGGGGCTATAAGGTCCGTATTCGCAAGTTCGACCCCTATCTCAACGTCGATCCGGGCACCATGAGTCCGTATCAGCATGGCGAGGTTTTCGTGACCGATGACGGAGCGGAAACCGATCTTGATCTCGGTCACTACGAGCGGTTCACGGGCGTTTCCGGCAGCAAGGCGGACAACATCACCTCGGGACGCATCTACCAGGACATCATCGCCAAGGAGCGCCGTGGCGACTACCTCGGCGCGACAGTTCAGGTGATTCCGCATGTAACCGACGCCATCAAGGACTTCGCGCTGACCGAAACCGAGGATCTCGATTTCGTCCTCTGCGAGATCGGCGGAACCGTCGGCGACATCGAAGGCCTGCCATTCGTCGAGGCGATGCGCCAGCTGCGCAATGAACTCGGCCGGGAACAGACCTGCTTCGTGCACGTCACCCTGGTTCCGTTCATCGCTGCAGCGGGTGAGTTGAAGACCAAACCGACGCAACACTCGGTGCGCGAGCTGACTGGTCTGGGTATCCAGCCGGATATTCTCCTCTGCCGTGCCGATCGCGAACTGCCGGAGAGCGAGCGTCGCAAGATCGCGCTGTTCTGCAACGTGCGTCCGCAGGCGGTGATCCAGGCGCTTGACGCGCCGAACATCTATGCGGTTCCGCTGCAGTACCATCACGAAGGGCTGGATGCGGAGGTTCTGCATCACTTCGGCATGCTGGAATCGTCAAAGGCTCCGGAACTGTCCCGTTGGGAAGATATCACGGACCGTTACCAGAACCCCGAGGGCGAAGTGACGATCGGCGTCGTGGGCAAGTATGTCGGCCTGCAGGACGCGTACAAGTCGCTGAACGAGGCGCTGGTGCACGGCGGCATGGCAAACCGCGTCAAGGTGAACGTGCGGTGGATCGACGCGGAAGTCTTCGAGAAGGAAGATTCCGAAATCGCAGCGGCGCTGGAGCCGATGCACGGCATCCTCGTGCCCGGCGGCTTTGGCGAGCGCGGTACCGAAGGCAAGATCGCCTCGGTTCGCTTCGCGCGTGAGCGTGGCGTTCCGTTCTTCGGGATCTGTCTTGGCATGCAGATGGCCTGCATCGAAGGCGCGCGCGCAGCCGGGATCGAGAAGGCGAGTTCGACGGAGTTCGGTCCGACTGAGGAGCCGGTCGTCGGTATTATCACGGAATGGATGACGCAGGACGGTCTCCAGACCCGGGCGGAAGGTGGCGATCTGGGCGGCACCATGCGCCTCGGCGCCTATACCGCTGCGCTCTCTCCGAACAGCCATGTCGCATCGATCTACGGCGCGGCGGAAATCAGCGAACGTCACCGCCATCGCTACGAGGTGAACGGCAAGTACCGTGAGGCGCTTGAAGGGAACGGCCTTATTTTCTCGGGCATGTCTCCCGACGGGTTGCTGCCGGAGATCGTGGAGCGTCCCGATCACCCGTGGTTTGTGGGCGTGCAGTTCCATCCCGAGCTGAAGTCGCGTCCGTTTGAGCCGCATCCGCTGTTCGCCGGTTTCATCGCGGCTGCCTTGCGTCAGGCACGCCTGGTTTGATCGCAGTTCCGGCCCCATCGCCTGGCGGTGGGTCCGGAACGGAACAGACTGCCCTGGCTATCGGGCAGGCGGGCGAGGCATTCTGCTCCCTCCACGTGGGGGCTGGTTGAATGCGAACGATTGTCCTGGAATTCAACGAACTTTCACCGCAGTTGCTCGATCGCTTCATAGAGCAAGGGCATCTGCCGAACTTTCGTCGCTTCCGGGACTCCGCCATGGTCGCGGTCACCGACGCGGAGGAGACGGCGCCCAATCTCGAGCCGTGGATTCAGTGGGTCACGGTTCACACCGGGCTCTCCTTCGCGGAGCATGGCTGCTTCAATCTCAACGAGGGCAGCGACCTGACCGCGCCGCGTCTGTGGGACCTCGTCAGCCGTGCAGACCAGACGAACTGGATCTGCGGCAGCATGAACGCCGCGGTCCAGCCGGGGTTTCGCGGCTGCTTCCTTCCCGACCCCTGGGCCACTTCGGCAGAGCCCGTGCCGCTGAACATGTTCAGGCCCTACGCTCGTCTGGTCCGAAGCTACGTCCAGGAGCATAGCGGCCGGCCGGAGGTCTCTCCAGTCGACGTTCTGCGGTTTGGGCAGTTCATGCTCAGGCACGGCCTTTCTGCCAGTTCCGTGGCAGCGTTGATCAAGCAACTTGCGCAGGAGAGGCGCCGCGACGTGAAATGGCGCAGGGCCATGATGCTCGACAGGCTGCAGTGGGATGTGTTCCGCTCCGTCTACAAGTCCATGCAGCCGTATCTCTCTACGTTCTTCATCAACAGCACCGCGCACTTCCAGCACTTTCATTGGAGGGAGTTCGAACCGGGTCTGTTCAGGATCCAGTCGTCGGAGAAGCAACGCCAGACGTACGGCGACGCTATTCTTGCGGGCTATCAGAACATGGACCGCATCGTGGGAGAGGCACTGTCGATGGCGAGGGACGAGGCAAACCTCGTGCTGCTGACTGCCCTTAGCCAGCAGCCGATGCTGACACATGAGGAAGATGGGGGGCGTCAGATCTTCCGCCATCGAGATATCAAAGTCTTGCTTGAACTGGCGGGAGTTGAGCAGGGGTGGACATACGCCCCCATCATGTCGCAGCAGTTTTTGCTTCATTTCCAGAACGAACAGGCAGCCACGTCCGCCGCCGCACAGATCGAGGCGCTGTGGCTTACTGACGGTCGGCAACCGATGTGGGCTCGCCGGAAAGGGAGTAGCCTGGATGCCGGATGCATGATCGAGAAGACGCCTCCGGAGGGCATCCGCGTCGTCGCACCGAACGGCAAGACGTCAGCCGACTTCTTCGACATTTTCTACCCGCTCGACGCTCTGCGGAGCGGAAAGCATCATCCCGAAGGGGCGTTCTGGATTAAAGGCCCTGGAATTGCATCAGCACAGGTGCAAGAGACCGTTTCGCTACGGATGGTCGCTCCAACGCTCGCTGATCTGCTTGAAGTGCCGGGAGAGTTCAAGGCGTGCTCCCTCTTCGCTGAAGGAACAGGAAGAGCGGCCGCCTGATCGGCAGGACGGTTGTCTGACAGGCTGCGGATGCATGTCGCGCCAAAAAGGGCCGCTCCATGAGAAAGGGTGGCCGGATCTTCCTCCAACCACCCTTCCATCGTGAGCCGCCTGCTTCAAGGGACGGAGAGGCAAGCAGCTTACGTCAGGTTTCAAGCAGCGGCGCTGCTTTCCTCGCCATTTTCGATGACGGTCAGCTTGCTGCCGCCGATCGCCACCTTCTTCGGCTTCATGGCCTCGGGCACTTCGCGGACCAGATCGATGACGAGCAAGCCGTCCGCCAGATCGGCACCGTCGACACGCACGTAGTCGGCCAATTCGAAACGACGTTCGAAGCCACGCTGAGCGATACCAACGTGCAGCAGTTCACCCTCTGGTGTTTCTTCGGGCTTGTTGCCCTTGACGACCAGGAGGTTCGCCTGTGCTGTGATGTCGATGTCGGCAGGCTTGAAACCGGCAACGGCAAGTGTGATGCGATAAGCATCCTGTCCGCGACGTTCGATATTGAAGGGGGGGTACTTATCGCCAGAAGTCGCCCGTGCCTGATTTTCGATCATGTCGAAAAGGCGGTCGAAGCCGACCATCG
Organism: Novosphingobium panipatense; assembly: GCF_900182875.1. Lineage (NCBI taxonomy): Bacteria > Pseudomonadati > Pseudomonadota > Alphaproteobacteria > Sphingomonadales > Sphingomonadaceae > Novosphingobium > Novosphingobium panipatense. Next base: position 7,833 of record NZ_FXUI01000007.1, on the reverse strand, counting down.
TGCGGCGATAGGGCGAGAAATCGATACGGTTCATGACAAAAATCCTCCGATGAGCAATCTTCGTTTATCAAGGGCCCGCGACGCGGCGCCCCTTCTTCAGGCCATCCCCTTGGCGGGCCATGACCTGCATACCTAGATATGGTAAGCCGCCCACCTTTCAAGGGCTGCGAAACAGGAGCTTGGCATGACTCAGCCTAAGATCGAAATTTACACCAAGTGGGGCTGCCCCTACTGCGTCGCCGCGAAGTCGCTGCTGGACAAGAAGGGCGTTTCCTATCAGGAATACGACCTCACGATGGGCGGTCCCAAGCGGGCGGAAATGCTCGAGCGGGTGCCTGGAGCAACCACGGTTCCGCAGATCCTGATCAACGGAAAGGCCTACGGCGGCTTCGACGACATCAACGCCCTCGATCGGGCCGGCAAGCTCAACCCGATCCTTGGATTGTGACCTTATGACGCGCGTCGCCTTGTTCCAGATGACGACCGGCATCGATCCTGCAGCGAACGCCGCTGCCATCGACGATGCCGTGGGCAGGGCACGCGCGGGCGGGGCGGTGATGCTGTTTACGCCGGAAATGTCTGGCCTGCTGGATCGAAAGCGCGACCGTGCCAAGACCGCGATCCGCAGGGAAGAAGACGATCCGGTCCTCGCCACTACTCGCGAAGCAGCGCGGCGCAACGGCATGTGGGTTCATGTCGGGTCGCTTGCCATTGCTCGCGACGATGGGAAGTGGGCGAATCGAAGCTTCGTCATCGACGACAAGGGCGAGATACGCAGTCGCTACGACAAGATCCACATGTTCGATGTAGATCTGGCGACGGGAGAGACCTGGCGGGAATCCAGCGCCTACACGGCTGGCGATGCTGTGGTCAGCGTTGAGACGCCGGTTGGCCGGCTTGGACTTGCCATCTGCTATGATGTGCGGTTTCCTGCTCTTTTTGAGGCTTTGGGCAAGGCCGGCTGCGACGTCATCGCCATACCGGCAGCCTTCACCGTCCCCACCGGGCGCGCGCATTGGCATCTCTTGCAGCGGGCTCGTGCGGTGGAAGCGAGCGCGTTTGTCCTGTCGGCAGCGCAGGTGGGCCTCCATGAAGATGGACGCGAAACCTATGGGCACTCGCTCGCGGTGGATCCATGGGGAGAGGTGCTGCTTGACATGGGAGGAGCCGACGATGGTCGGGGAGCGGCCCTGGGGTTTGTCGACCTTGATCCTGCAAGGATCGCGCAGGTGCGCTCTCAGCTTCCAAGTCTTGCCAATCGGCGCGCTATCGCCAAATAGCCGCGTCATGATCGTCTATGACCTTGAATGCCGTGCCGCGCAGCATCGATTCGAAGGATGGTTCAAGTCCTCGGGCGACTATGCGCGGCAGCAGAAGCAAGGGTTTGTCGCCTGTCCCCACTGTGGTTCCACCAATGTAGCCAAGGCCGTGCAGGCGCCGCGCCTTGCCCGCAAGGGAAACCAGTTGCCCGAGAGGGCCGGAGTGTCTGCCGCAAAAGCCGCACCCTCTCCGCCTTTGGCTAAGCCAACGGCACGTGATGCGCTGCCACCGCAGGCCGTGGAACTACTGCAGACGCTGGCGACGATGCAGGCTGAGGCGCTGAAGTCGTCGCGGTACGTTGGCGATAAATTCGTCGATGAAGCGCGTGCCATGCACTACGGCGAGCAGGACGCAGAAGCCATTCACGGACAGGCCACAGCGGCTGACGCAAGGGAACTGCTGGAGGAGGGAGTCGGACTTGTGCCGCTGCCGTTCCCGATCGTGACGCCAGAGAAGGCGAATTGATTGCCAACCCGGTATTCACCGGCTAGGAGGCCTCGGTGTGCGCCCGTAGCTCAGCAGGATAGAGCACCAGATTCCTAATCTGGTTTTCCGATGAGCAACATTTGCCGATTGTAGACAGTCCACATCAAGCAATCCTGCGGGTTACAGCCCTTTCACTACAACAGCCCCCGCAAGGGGCACCAGATGTCGCCGTGGGGGACGCCCTTCGGCGGCATTTTTTGTGCCCGTTGATCCCGTGAGCACCTGAGGCCGGTCGACCTTTTTTCGACGAAACGAAGCGTGCCTGGATTGCGCTCTTACCGTTTGTGGAATATGTCGGCTCAGCAACAGTCCCCAAACGGATGGGACAACTCAGGAGCCGCACATGATCAATATCTCGCCCGAGCGTGAAGCCCAGAAGGCACTCGAAATCAAGACCGTGGCAGAAGGACGCCGCAGGTTCGCCGAGCGCAATCGAGAGAAGGTGAAGCGCTCCGGGTACGAAAACCATAGCGAAGTTCAGAAGCTAATCCGGGGCGCAATCCCTATCGTGGCTGAAGGCGTCCGGGAATGGATGGACGTGTCCAGCAAGGCGAGGGGCCGCAAGCCGACAAGCCTCAAGGCCCTCATGGAGCTGCCGGTCGACACGATCGCCACTATCGGCATGTGCTGTGTGTTTCGTTGCCTCGGAAGGGCAGGGCGCGTGGCTGAGCTGACGCAGGACATGGGACGCCGCGTTGAGATCGAGCTGGAGGGCAAGGCTCTGGAGGCTGCCGACCCGAAGGCGGCGAAAGCCCTCCTCAAGCTGGGCCAAGGGGACCTGACGGAGGCCGTCTTGGAGAAGCGCTTCCGCGCCCTCGTGGAGGAGAATGAGGCAGCCCTGCACTGGGACGACGACACCCGCGTCCTGGTCGGCCAGACGATCCTCAATGTCGTCCTGCGCAAGCTCTCCGACGTGTTCTATCAGAAGACCATCACCCAGAACGGCCTTCGCCATGCCGTGGTCATGCTCACGGACCAGGCAGCAGCGGCGATTGTCGAAATGGAGGACCTCGCGGCCATGGAACATCTTCCACTCCTCCCGATGGTCGCCCAGCCCCGCAAGTGGGAGAGCAACAGCTCCGGGGCCTACTACTGCCACCGACTGGCCCGTCTGGTCCCGATGGTCCGCACGCGCTCGAAGGAGCAGCGCAAGCTGGTGAAGGAAGCGATCGCCGATGGGTCGATGCAGGAGGTCTTGGACGCGCTCAACGCCATCCAGGACACTCGCTGGGAGATCGACGACCGGGTCCTAGACGTGATCCTTTGGGCCCGTGAGACCGGCCTGCGTCCGTCGTCCAGCTTCCCGACCGATAAGACACCCGAGGTGCCTGAGAAGGTGAGCCCAGAGGAATGGGAGAAGATGTCGAAGGAGGAGCAGACGGCCCGCCGCCGCCAGCGTAGGTCCGTTCGCCAGGTCTGCCAGGCCTTGGCTGTGGATAAGGGCAACTTCGATCGGGACATGGCGACAGCCCAGGAGATGGCGCAGCACAATTGCTTCTACCTGCCGCATTCCTTGGACTTCCGGGGCCGGACCTATGCCGTGCCGTACTTCAACCATCAACGCTCCGACCACCTCAAGGCTCTCTTCCGCTTCGCCGATGGGGTGCCTCTTGGGGAGGATGGTGGCCGATGGCTGAAAATCCACCTCGCCAACTGTGGCGACTTCGAGAAGGTCTCCAAGAAGCCTTTCGAGGTCCGCACGGCTTGGGTCGACGAGAACGCCTCCAACATCATTGCGACCGTGATGGACCCGGAGGCCATGGCAGACTGGTGGACGAAGGCCGACAGCCCCTTCTGCTTCCTGCAGGCCTGCTTCGAGTATGTCGAATGGGCCGAGAGCGGCTTCGATCCCGAGTTCCTGTCGAAAATCCCTGGGGCGGCTGACGGCTCCTGCTCGGGCCTGCAGCACTACTCCGCGATCACCCGCTCCGCTGACGAGGCCTACCACGTCAACCTGGTCCCGCGTTCGGACGTAGGCGACATCTACCAGGTGACAGCCGACGCAGCCATGCCGTCCCTTCAGGCTGAGGCTAAGGCGGGGGATGCCTCTTGCCAGATCATCCTCGACAACGGCTTCGGTCGCGGCGAGGCCAAGCGCAACGTCATGACCTACTTCTACGGCTCGGCCCGGTTCGGGATGCGCGAGCAGCATATGCAGGACCTCATGCGCCCGCTGGCCGACAAGGTCGCGATGGGGAAGCTGGAGAAGCACCCATACGAGCAGATCACCCTTCGCGTGAATAAGGACACCAAGGAGGAGACCTGGGCACCTGACGGCGGCTACAGCTGCGCCCGTGCCCTTGCGGAACACATCTACTCGGCAGTGACCACGGTTGCCGCCAAGGCTGACGAGGCTGCCAACTGGATACAGCAGGTTGCAGCGGCCCTGGCGCATGAGAGCCTCTCGATGATCTGGAGGACCCAGACGGGCTTTCCTGTCGTGCAGCGGTATTCGGAGTTCACCACGAAGGAGGTCAACCTGTGGCTCTACTCACGGACCATCCGTCCGGCCCAGGGCACCGATAAGGTCGACCACGAGGGCAACACGCTCTCCCGCGTCCGTGTCCTGCTCCGTCAGGCCCCGACGAGCCGCGTGGACAAAAAGACCATGCGCAGCGCCGCAAGCCCGAACGTCATCCACTCGATGGACGCAGCGCACCTCCACAAGTCTGTAGCCAAGGCTCGCGCCCTGGGGATCACGGCCTTCTCAATGATCCACGACAGCTTCGGGACCCACCTGGGCAACATGGAGGCCTTTAGCCGCATCGTTCGGGAAGCGTTTGTGGAATGCTATGAAGACTATTGCCCGCTGCAGGAGCTGGACCGCTACGCCCGCAGCGTCTTGAGCGAGGAAGGTATCGAGAAGCTGCCACCGCTCCCGTCCAAAGGAAACCTGGACCTCAATTTGGTCCTAGAGGCGCCGTTTGCCTTTGCCTAAAAGGTCCACAATCGGCGATGGTTTCCATTAGTGCCGATCTATGCACAAGTCTTCCTCAGGCACCTCTGGCTCCACCGAGCTGGGGGTGTTCTGCGTTCGACCCCCATGCGTTCCCCTTAAGGCTCCCTTAAGTGGCTTCCGGCAGTCATCCAATGGCTGCCCATTTTTTCTACACAATCGGCGACATTCGCCAGAATACCAGAGTTTCTCTACCCATGGCAGCAGCCAAACCCAAGAAGACCTACGTCGACGCCATCCTTGGCCCGTTCGTTTTCTCTCACGTCCACCTGTCGTCCCCGGACACAGAAGGGCAGTTCGCCGACAACAAGTACAAGGTCGACGGCGTAGCTGATCCCAAGAGCAAGGCCATCGCCGAAGTCGAGGCAACGCTCAAGGACGTTCTCAAGAAGGTCGGCCTCCCGGCGAAGGGCACCAACCTCCCACTGAAGAAGCAGATGGAGAAGGTCGACGGCAAGAAGCAGGAGACCGGCAAGCTCTTCCTGCGTGCCAAGTCGAACCGGGCCCCGCTCATCGTCGACGCCTCGGGCAAGCCGATCCCGAAGGAAGCCCTCAAGAAGATGAAGATCGGCGCGGGCTCCGAAGGCCGCATCGAAGGCTACTTCACCGATTACGAGACGACCGAACGCGTCCGAAACGCAGACGGCGAAGTCGAGGTCATCACGATCAAGGGCGTCTCGTTCACCCTTACCGGCATTCAGCTCCTGAAGCTGGTCAACGGCGGCGGTGGATCGCGCTTCGGAGCCTACGAGGGCTACGAGGGCGGCTTCACGTACTCCGGTGACGATGGCGACGAGGATGCACTCGACCTTTCAGCCGACGACGGCGACGACCGTGACGCAGGAGATGCGGACGGCGACGAGGGCGGCCTCGACATCTAATGCCTGCCCGCCGAGCGGCGGTCTCCTGGCGCTCCGGCCTCGAAGCGAAGACGGCAGAGGACCTCACATCTCGTGGGGTCCCCTTCCGCTACGAAGAGGTCAAGCTCCGCTACATCCAGCCAGAGACGCCGCACACCTATACCCCTGACTTCATTCTGCCGAATGGCGTCATCGTGGAGACCAAAGGGCTCTTCGACGTCGACGACAGGAAGAAGCACGCCTGGCTCAAAGGCCAGCACCCGGACCTGGACGTCCGCTTCGTTTTCTCGCGCTCCAAGTCCCCCCTGAGGAAGGGCGCGAAGTCCACCTACGCCGACTGGTGCCTGAAGAACGGCTTCCAGTTCGCCGACAAATCAATCCCGCAAGCCTGGATCGACGAGCCCGCTGATGAGCGGCGCCTCGCAGCGATCGACGTGGCCTCGGCCTGAAGGACCCTCCCATGATTACGCTTGAACCCATCAATCGAGAAATCCTCCGCGCTGAGCTGGAGCGAGACGAAGGCTTTCGAGCCAAGACCTACCGCTGCACCGCAGGCAAACTGTCGATCGGCGTTGGGCGTAATCTGGACGACGTGGGCATTCGGCCTTCGGAGACTGCAGCGCTGAAGATCACTCTCGCCAGCGTTAAGGCGAAGGGCATCACCCGCGCCCAGGCCATGGTCCTCCTCGACAACGACATCGACGAATGTCTCCGACAGCTCGCCAGGCGGCTGCCGTGGGTCGAGAGTCTCGATCAGGTCCGCAAGCGCGTCCTGGTGAATATGTGCTTCAACCTCGGCATCTCCAAACTGCTCGGCTTCAAGAACACCCTCGCGATGATCCAGCGGGGAGACTTCAAGGCCGCTGCAGCCGGAATGCTTCAGTCCCTTTGGGCCAGCCAGGTCGGCGCCCGCGCAACACGTCTGTCTGAGCTGATGAAGCTCGGCCCGAAGAAGTGAGCCCCGCACCCATGCTCTACCACGTTTTCCCGGACGGCACCGTCCAGATCATTCGCCGCTGATCGGCGCCCCTCGCTCCCCGGAGACCATCCACATGCCCCGCAACATCCGCCTTTCGCCCCGAGCGAAGGAAGTCCTCGCTTACCTCCAGCGCACGGGCAATGCTTCATCGCGTGAAGCCATGCTCGACCTCGACATCAACTCGGGATCGTTCACCCGCCGCATCACCGAGCTGCGCGAGGCAGGCATCCCGATACGCAGCGAGACCAAGTTCCATCCGGTCTCCCAGCGCCGCTACGTGCGGTACTACTACGACCTCCACCGTTAAGGAGCCCCATGGCTACCAAGACCCCCAACGCCGCCCCCAAGGCGGCCCCGGCTGCCGATAGCGCAGCTAAGGATGCTCTCGACGCACTCGTCGCTGCAGTGTCCGTCCTCCCCTCCCAGACCGTGATCGTGGGCGACTACCGCGTCGTCACGAATGGCTCTGGTGAGCTGGTCGAGGTGAAGCGCCGCTAAGGCGTTCGACCTCCCGTCTGTCCCTGACGCGGCCCCCGGGTACCTTGTGTGCTGGGGGTCTTTTTTCGACTGCCAAATGTCTGAATACGAGCGCGACGACAGCGCCTTCCTACGCCACGAGAGCTGCCCTGAGTGCGGCTCCCGAGACAACCTAGCCCGCTATGCCTCTGGCAGGGCCCACTGCTTCGGCTGCAACTACTGGGAGCCTGCCGACGACGCCAAGGCCCAGGCGGCCCCAAGGAAACCCCGAGTGTTTGATCCGATCGAGGGTGAGTTCCGCCCGATCGCCGATGCGTATGGCATCGACCTGCCGACCTGTAAGGCCCTCGGCATCAAAATCGTCTCCTGGTCCTGCAAAGACCCGGATGGCGAGCCGCTGCCCCGCAAGTCCTGCATCTCCTTCGACTATCACAACGAGAAGGGCTCCCTATGGGGCCAGAAGATCAGGTATAAGATCAGTGAGGAGGAGAAGACCTACAGCTTCCCTCACGCTGACGGAAAGCCCCCGCTGTGGCTCATGCATCGTTGGGCCAAAGGCTGCGATACGCGGTCCCTGGTCATCTTCGAGGGCGAGGGCGATGCTGCCGCCTACTACCAGTTCACCCAAGGCAAATACCCCGTCGTTTCGCTACCCACAGGTATAGCGCGACGATCTGGATGAGAGGCGCGCGTCAATCAGGATGAGAACAGATTGTCGCGGCGCTGCCGTGAGTGCCTGTTCGGATTGTCGCTGG
>NZ_FXUI01000006.1:0-244915 GCF_900182875.1 Novosphingobium panipatense | reverse complement strand
CAGAAGGGCGCTGTAACACTCATCACGCTCAACCGGCCGCAGGCGCTGAACGCCCTGAACTCCACCGTTCTGGCAGAGCTGACGAAGGCTTTCGCGTCCCATTCCCGATACCGCTCCCGGCATGCGCGTAGTGCGTGAGGAATCTTCGCTCCACTGATGGCGCTGCAGCGTTTCAGTGGAGCGATTTGGGACGCTACTGCGGCCATGGCGAACGATCGCGACTTCGCCCGCGCTACGGCAGAAAGCGTTTCGACAGGCCGTGATAGAGCTTCTCTTTGCAGAGCAGCTGCGCGGAGAACTCTCCGACGAGAGCCGCGGCGAGGAGAGGCATCATGAGCCCACGGCTGGCAGTGGTCTCCGAGATGATGATCACCGCCGTCAGCGGGGCGCGCACGACCCCCGCGAAGTACGCGACCATGCCCAGCAGGACGACCGCTCCCGGAGGATAGCCGGGCAGAAATTCCCGCAGCAGATCGCCGATCCCCGCGCCGATCGACAGCGACGGGGCAAAGATGCCGCCCGGCAGGCCAGATACGGCGGTCGCCAGCGTGGCGGCGAACTTCGCAGGCGCGAACCAGGAGGGCGCTTCGCCGCCGGTGATGATGTCCTTCGCGGTTTCGTACCCCGTGCCCCAGGTGAGGCCGGTGAACGTGCCGAGGACAGCCACCACGGCGCCGCAGCCGGCGGCGAACAGGACGGGGCGGCGGCGCAGCCACGAGATGGAGCGTAGTTCGGTCGTCCCGGCTCCGAGCAGCAGGCGCGAGAAGAGGCCTCCCGCCAGTCCGCCCACAACGCCGGCGAGCGGCGCTGCGAGAAGCGCCTGAGACACGCTGAGTGTCTGTCCCATCACGCCGAAATAGACGTAGTCGCCTGCAAGACCGAGGCTGACCATGCCAGCGATCAGAACGGCGGCCATCACCAGCAGTGTCATGCGCTGCTCGTAGGCCGCTGCAAGTTCCTCGATGGCGAAGGCCACGCCCGCCAGAGGCGTGTTGAAGGCTGCAGCCACGCCGGCCGCGCCGCCGGCGATATAGACGGACGATCGCAGTGGCACATGCAGCCACTTGTGCAGCCGGCCCATGATTGCCGCTGCAATCTGCACCGTGGGCCCCTCTCTTCCTACCGAAGCTCCCATGAGCAGGCCGGTGCAGGTGAGGAAGAACTTCGCAACCGCCGTACGCGCGGATATGAGAGACGACAGTGCCGCTTCCGGGTTGCGCGTGGCAGCCATGACCTGCGGAATGCCGGAACCCTTCGCGAGGGGCGCGAAGCGGTTCGTCAGCCAGGCCACCGCCGCGAAGCCAGCGGGCGTGAGCACGAGCGGCGCCCACCACCAGAGCGCGTAGAGCTGGCGGAACAAGGCATTGGCTCTGTCCGCAAGATGTGCGAACGCGAGCGCGACAAGCCCAACCAGGATGGCTCCCCCCACGATCGCCACCCGCCGGCGCCATACCGCAGCTTCGGGGCCATGCCTTTTCAGGACGACACGCAAATAGCGGATCGACAGGTTAGAACGACGCATTGTACGGCTGAATCTCGAACTTGCGGGGTCGGTCTGCCCGCGGCGCACATAATGGGCAGCCGAGTGCCCATTGTCCACCTCTCGCTTTTCCAGGAGGAGGTCAGACGCTCACTGGGTGTCGCTCGCTGTGTGATCGGGTCTGGGGGTGAGCAGTGCATCCAGTCGTTCCAGCGCGGCAAGGAGCATCGCCTGCTCCCACCGCTCCAGCTGCGCATAGCCCTGGCTGAACCGCAATTGCAGGGGGAACGGGAAAGCCCGCAGCTTTTCACGCCCTTCCGCCGTGGCCTGGAGAAGGATCTGCCGTTTGTCGGCGTTGCTGCGCTCACGCGTCACGAGGCCGGCCGCCACCAGGCGGTCGACGATGTTAGTGATGGTGGCTTGCCCGAAGCGAAGTGCCACTGCAACGGCGCCCGGTGTGGTCGAATCGTGCGCGCAGATCTGCCGCAGCACCATGCCCTGAGACGGCGTTAGGCCTGTGGCCGCTGCCGTCTTGCGGTTGTCCAGGTCGGCAGCGTCGAGGATTTTTCTGAGCACCATCAGGGCTGCTGGCGTGAGGTCGCTGTCCATGCCTGATCGCTAGCTTTTCCGGCTGTTTGCGCCAAGTCGGAAGATGCTTCGGACATGGAAGGGCGTGAGTGCGCTCCGCTAGGTCCGAGACGCGAAACTTGCGATTAACGGTTGCAAAACATGAGGCGATCCCTATGTTTTTGGCCGAGCACAGTCACAACGAGGCAACAGCCAAGCACCACGATGTGCTTCGGAGGGTGAAGTAATCGTTTATTTGAATGCGAACGAGGTCAGCCGTCGGAGCGATTCCGATGGTTCCGAGAACGCGTCGCGCAAGCGGGGTTCGACAACCGAACTGGACCTGCGGTGTCCCAAACCCGAAGATGGCCCTGCTGTAACGGCGCTGATCGCAGCGTCTCCGCCGCTGGATACCAATTCCGCCTACTGCAACCTGCTTCAATGCAGCGACTTTGCTGACACCTGCATCGTCGCCGAGCGGGCAGGTAAGGCCATCGGGTGGATCTCGGCGTATCGCCCGCCGTCGCGTCCGGAGGCGATCTTCGTATGGCAGGTCGCGGTCGACGCGTCCGCAAGGGGGGAAGGGCTCGCCGCACGTATGCTCGACGAACTGCTGGCGCGTCCAGCGGTGCGCGGAGCTACCACGCTTACCACTACCATCACAGAGCAGAACAGCGCGAGCTGGGGCCTGTTCACGGCCTTCGCGCGCCGCCACGGTGCATCGCTCACGAAATCGCCGCGCTTTGAGCGCGACGCGCACTTTGCCGGTGCGCACGACACGGAATGGCAGGCGAGCATTGCCCCGCTGCCCTCCGCCCAAACCTGAACAGGGAACTCCCGACATGATCAAGACACCCATGCCGAGCGCCACCGCGCCGGATACGAAGATCTATGACCGCCGCGAATCAAAGGTTCGCAGCTATTCACGCTCCATGCCGCGCCAGTTCGGCAAGGCGCAGGGGCCATGGATCCATGACAGCGAGGGCGGGCGCTATCTCGATTTCCTCTCCGGCTGCTCCTCGCTGAACTACGGGCACAACCATCCCGTCCTGAAGGCAGCGCTGATGGACTACATCTCCAGCGACGGCGTTACTCACGCATTGGACCTCCATACGGACGCCAAGTCCGCTTTCCTGCAGACTTTCGAGGAGGTGATCCTCGAACCGCGGGGCCTCGACTACCGGGTGATGTTCACGGGGCCGACCGGCACGAACGCCGTCGAGGCCGCGATCAAGCTTGCGCGCAAGGTGACAGGGCGCGAGCTGGTGGTGGCTTTCACCAACGGCTTCCACGGCATGACTCTGGGCGCACTGGCCTGCACCGGCAATGCCGGCAAGCGCGGAGGTGCGGGCGTGCCGCTCAGCCACGTGAGCCATGAGCCGTTCGACGGTTACTATGGCGATGAGGTCGACACCGCTGACCTTCTTGAGCAGAGGCTTGCCGATCCTTCGAGCGGCCTTGATGCGCCCGCCGCGTTCCTTGTCGAGACGGTGCAGGGCGAGGGCGGGCTTAACGCCGCGCGTCCGGAATGGCTGCGCAGGATCGCCGCGCTGGCAAAGAAGCACGGCGCGCTCATGATCGTGGACGACATCCAGGCCGGCTGCGGCCGTGCCAATGGCTTCTTCAGCTTCGAGGACATGGGCTTCACGCCGGATATCGTGACGCTGGCTAAGTCGCTTTCAGGAATGGGCCTGCCGTTCGCGCTGACGCTGATGCGCCCCGACCTCGACGTCTGGAGCCCCGGGGAGCACAACGGCACCTTCCGCGGCAACAATCACGCCTTCGTGACGGCGACGGCGGCTCTTCGGGAATTCTGGGCCGACCCGGCCTTTAGCGACGCTGTTGCGCGGCGTGGTGCCATTCTCGAACGGCGGCTCGACCGGATCGCCGAGCGACATGGCCTCACAACGCGCGGCCGAGGCATGATGCGCGGCATCAACGTAGGCAGCGGCGATGTTGCCGGTGAGATCACGTCCACCTGCTTTGCAGCAGGCCTGATCATCGAGACCAGCGGCGCTCACGACGAGATCGTGAAGGTGCTGGCCCCGCTCACGATCGACGACGCCGTGCTCGAAGCCGGACTCGACATTCTGGAGGAGGCGGTCGCGGAGGCAATGCCGCCTGTGCGGCAGCCGCTCCCCAGCATGAATGTCGCGGCTTGAACTTTCCCCCGAATACACAGGAACAGACATGATCGTTCGTACTCTCAAGGACATTCGCAAATCCGACCGCCACGTTGAATCCGCAGGCTGGCACTCCGACCGCTTGCTGCTCAAGGATGACAACATGGGCTTCTCGTTCCACGTCACGACCATGTTCGCCGGCGAGGAACTGCACATGCACTACCAGAATCATCTGGAAGCCGTGCTGGTGCTCAAGGGTGCGGGCACCATCGAGGATCTCGGAACGGGCGAGACGCACCAGTTGAAAGCCGGCGTGATGTACGCGCTGAACAACAATGACAAGCACATCGTACGCCCGACGGAGGACATTGTGTGCGCCTGCGTCTTCAACCCGCCCGTGACCGGCCGCGAAGTGCACGATGAAAACGGCGCTTATCCCGCAGACAGCGAACCCGCCCTGACGGACTGAGGAGGCAGATGCAGCAAATGCAGGACCATTATCCTACACGACGCGCCTCTGAACCCCAGCTGTTTCCGCGCACCGAGCCGGTCGCCCGCCGCAGTTGGCAGCCTGGCTCGCCGCTCACGGCAGAGCAGATCGCGCAGTTCGACCGCGACGGCTATCTTGTGCTGGAAGATCTCTTCTCACCCGCCGAACTGGCGGTGCTGCAGGCCGAGACGAGGCGCCTGCTGGATTCCCCGCAAGGCGTGAAGGACGAGACAATCATCACTGAGCCGGGGAGCCGGGAGATCCGCTCGATCTTCGAAATCCACGAACAGAGCGAGCCGATGGCTCGTCTTGCGGCGGACGAGCGGCTTGCCGGTATCGCAGGCTACCTGCTCGACGACGAAGTTTACGTCCACCAGTCGCGCCTGAACTACAAGCCCGGATTCAAGGGCAAGGAGTTCTACTGGCACTCGGACTTCGAGACCTGGCACGCGGAAGACGGGATGCCTCGGATGAGGGCACTGTCTATGTCGGTGCTGCTTGCGGAGAACACCTCTCACAACGGCCCGCTGATGGTGATCCCCGGATCGCACCACGTCTTCATCGCCTGCGTGGGGGAGACGCCGGAGGACCACTATAAGGCCTCGCTGCGCAAGCAGGAATATGGCGTCCCCGACGAAGACACGCTTACCGAGCTTGCACACCGTCAGGGCATTGTTGCGCCGACGGGCAAGCCGGGCACGGTGATCATTTTCGACTGCAACACCATGCACGGCTCGAACGGCAACATCACGCCGTTCCCGCGTGCGAACGCTTTCCTGGTCTACAACGCGGTCAGCAATAGCCTGGAGGCGCCATTCGCCGCCGAAACCCCGCGGCCGGAGTTCATCGCTGCACGACAGCCCAAGCCGATCACCCCGCTCGCGGGCAGCCTGGAAGGAGTGTTGGCATGACCAGAACCCACACCGTCGAGAAGATCGGCGGAACGTCGATGGCCGCGACCTCGACCGTGTTCGACAACGTGCTCATCGCCGGGCGCGAGGGCGGCGATCTCTACAACCGGATCTTCGTGGTCTCGGCCTACGCCGGGATGACCGATCTTCTGCTTGAGCACAAGAAGTCGGGGCGGCCAGGTGTCCACGCTCACTTCGTCCGCAACGACGTGCCGGGAGCCTGGCGCTCGGGGCTCGAAGACGTGCTGGATGCGATGCGCAGGCGCAACGCGGAGATGTTCGTCCGTTCGATGGCCCGCGCGGAGGCCGACGCGTTCGTCGAAGCGCGGATCGCGGCCCTGCAGACCTGCCTCGACGACCTCGACCGCCTGCGCGCCCACGGCCGCTTCTGCCTCAAGGAGCAGATGACCACCGCGCGCGAGATGCTCGCCGGTCTGGGGGAGGCGCATGCCGCGCACTCGACGGCGCTGATGCTGCGTGATCGCGGCGTGAATGCCGTCTTCGTTGACCTGACGGTGTGGAACCACGAGGACATGCGGACTCTCGATGCGCGTATCGAGGAGGCGTTGGCACCCATCGACCTCACCACGCAGATGCCTATCGTGACGGGCTACGCCGGGTGCGAGGGTGGCATGGTCCGCCGGTATGCGCGAGGTTATTCGGAAATGACCTTTTCGCGCCTCGCGGTTCTGACGGATGCGCGCGAAGCGATCATCCACAAGGAATTCCACCTCTCCAGCGCAGACCCGCGTCTGGTCGGCGAGAATGTGGCGCGCAAGATCGGTCGCACCAACTACGATGTCGCAGACCAGCTCGCAAACCTCGGCATGGAGGCGATCCACCCCCGCGCCGGTCGGGGTCTGCGCCAGTCAGGCATACCTCTGAGGGTGCGCAACACGTTCGATCGGTATGACAGCGGCACGCTCATCCGAGGCGATTACGTCTCGGCCGAGCCTCGCGTCGAGATCGTCACCGGCCTTGCGTCCGTCCAGGCCTTGCAGGTCTTCGAACAGGACATGGTGGGCGAGAAGGGCTACGACGCGGGCATCCTCGATGTGCTGACGCGACATGGCGCCTGGATCGTCAGCAAGACGTCGAACGCCAATACGATCACCCATTACCTCTCGGGCACGACGGCGCCACAGATGGAGGCGATCATCGCCGACCTCGAAGCGCGCTGGCCAAGCGCGACGGTGACCGCACAATCGCTGGCGATGGTCTCAGTCATCGGGAGCGATCTGGCGGAAGCCGGTATCGTACAGCGCGGGCTCAAAGCCCTGACGGACGCGGGTATCGGCATGTTCGCGATGCAGCACCAGATCTGCAACGTCGACGTGCAGTTCATGGTCGCCGTGAGCGACTTCGAAGATGCGGTCCGCGCCCTCCACGCGGCACTGATCGAAGAGGCTGCGGCTTCCCAGAAGCGCGCCGCCGCCTGATGGTCCTGCGGTGGCATTGCCGATCCGGCGGAGCAATCGCGGCAGAGTGGTCTCTGCCGCGGTTCCTGTCGCGGTCACCGACAATGCTGTGCGGAATGCTGCGGTGCTGAACGCCATCCTTCCCGTGCGCAGCCTCCTGCTCGCCATCTTCATGCTGATGGCGGGCGGTGGCTTCATGAACACGTTCATCAGCGTTCGGCTCGAACGCGCCGGCAGCAGCACTCTTGCGATCGGGCTTGTCGGAACCGCATACTTCGCGGGGTTGGTGGCCGGTTCGCTGCACGCACCGGCCCTGCTGAGACGGATTGGTCATATTCGGGCCTTCGCCGCCTTCGTCGCGGTGCTGAGCGCCAGCACGTTGTCCTACGCCATCCACCGTGGCCCGCTGTTCTGGGGTAGCCTGCGCGTCGTCGACGGCATTTGCCTGGCAGGCATCTATGTCTGTCTCGAAAGTTGGCTGGGTGAGCGTGCCGAAGGGGGCGGGCGGGGCAGTGTTCTCGCTGGCTACATGATCGCGCTTTATAGCGGGCAGGCACTCGGCCAGTTCACGCTGAACCTTGGCGGCAGCGGGTCGACGATGCCTCTTCTCATCGGGTCGGTGCTGATCTCGCTGGCAGCGGTGCCGGTGGTGCTGACGCGCATTTCCGCGCCTCCGCCCGGTGAGGCCTCGTCGTTCTCGTTCCGCAGCCTCTATTCCGTGTCACCCCTGGGGATCGTCGGCGCATTCCTGACCGGCGTGATGCTCGGCGCGTTCTATGCGATGGGCGCCGTCTACGCGCGCCGCTCGGGCCTGAGCGTGTCCACGACCGCGTTGTTCATGAGCGTGGTGATCATGGGTGGCGTGGCGCTGCAGTGGCCGCTCGGCAGACTGTCCGATCGCATCGACCGGCGCAAGGTGATCGTTATCGGGCTGGCCGGCACGTTGGCCGCCAGCCTTGCGATCGCCATGACGGCCGGCACCGCGGCGCTGATGTTCTTCGGTGCACTCTTCGGGGGCCTGAGCTTTGCTCTCTATCCTCTCTGTGTCGCGCATACGAACGATCACCTTTCGGGCCAGCAGCGGGTCGCGGCCAGCGGTGGGCTGGTCCTGCTCTATTCGCTTGGTGCGGCGATCGGGCCGTTCCTGGGCGCGCTGGCAATGACCATCGTGGGTACGGCAGGCCTGTTCTTCTTCATCGCGGCGTGCGCCGGAGCCGCGCTCGCCTTCGGCCTGTGGCGCCAGGTGCGTTCGCAGCCCGTCCCGGCTCATCTCCAGGAAACCTACGTCGTACTGCCACGCACGACCGCCATGTCCGCCGCGCTCGATCCGGTGGCCGCCGACGAAAGTGACGCTCCATGACACAAGAAACGACGCCGGCGATCCTGCGGCGCGCCATCGCCGCTTCGGCCATAGGAAACGCGACCGAGTGGTTCGACTATGGCATCTATGCCTATGGCGTGACGTACATCTCCGCTGCCCTCTTCCCGGGCAGTACGGCGGAGGCGACGCTTTTCGCCTTGGTCACGTTCGCGATCTCCTTCCTCGTTCGCCCACTGGGAGGGTTCTTCTGGGGGCCGCTCGGCGACAAGTACGGCCGCAAGGCGATCCTTGGCGTCACCATCGTCATGATGGCTGGGGCCACCGTGGGCGTGGGGCTTATCCCGTCCTACGCCTCCATCGGGTTGTGGGCGCCCGCGCTGCTGGTGATCCTGCGGATGGTGCAGGGCTTCTCCACCGGCGGTGAATACGGCGGCGCGGCCATCTTCATGGCGGAATACGCGCCCGATGCCCGGCGCGGTTTCTTTGGCAGCTTCCTTGAGGTCGGTACGCTGGCGGGCTTCTGTGCCGGCGCCTTGTTGATGCTGGGCTTTTCGCTTCTTCTCGGAGAACCCGCGATGCGCGAGTGGGGCTGGCGGCTGCCGTTCCTCCTTGCCGGACCATTGGGCTTCGTGGGCGTCTATCTCCGCTCCCGCATGGAGGAGACGCCGCTGTTCCGCGAAGTGGAGGAGAACGCCGCGACCCGCGCGAAGCCGCTGCGCCACCTGCTGTCCCATCACCGCCGACCGCTGCTGGCGATGGGCGGCCTGGTCATCGCCCTCAACGTCGTGAACTATACGCTGCTCAGCTACATGCCGACCTATCTGGAGCGACGGCTCGGGCTTTCGCTCGATGCCGCGCTGGCGGTGCCGATTGCCGGGATGTTGTTCATGATGCTCCTGCTGCCGTTTGCCGGAGCCCTGTCTGACCGGATTGGTCGCAAGCCCATGTGGGCGCTGTCGCTCATCGGCCTGATGGTGGCCGTTGTGCCGCTCTATCATGTCATGGGCGTCAGCCCGACAAGCGCGGTGGTGGGGTTTGCCTTGCTGGGAATGCTCTATGTCCCGCAACTGGCGACGATCTCCGCCACTTTTCCCGCCTTCTTCCCGACTCCGGTGCGTTTCGCCGGCTTCGCCATCGCCTACAATGTGTCGACCTCGCTATTCGGAGGCACGACGCCAGCGGTGAACGCCTGGCTGATCGACAAGACCGGCGATCCGCTGATGCCCGCCTATGTGATGATGATAGCCTGCATCGTCGGTCTGGGGGCGCTGTGCTTCACAGAGGAAACCGCGGGGAAGCCGTTGCGATCAGCGTGAAGGCTGCGCCCGCAGGCAGCGGGCGCAGCCAACGTCCCGGATCTCGCGGCGAAGAGGGAGGCCGCGCACTCGGCTTCATCCAACCTCGCCTCTTGATAATGAAAGTGACTCGCATTAGGGCGCCCTTAATTCTGAAGGGGGTTTGCATGAAGAAGTGTTCGCTCACCGTTGCCGTGCTGCTTGCCGGCACCGCCACCACGGCGCAGGCGCAGACGGTCCCGGCTGGTGAAGAGCGTCCGGCGCGGGATGAGATCATCGTGACGGCAACCGGCCAGTCTGCCGCCATTTCGACCACCAAGAGCGCGACGCCGATCATCGAATCCGCGCAGACCATTTCGATCATCAACCGGCACGAGATCGATCTGCGCGCCTCGCCCACAATCGCAGATGCACTTAGCTATACGGCCGGCGTTCAGGCGGAACCTTCAGGCATCGACAGCCGTACCGATGAAGTTTCGGTTCGCGGTTTCGGCGCGGGCGGTTTTTCGTCGAACAACAACTTCGTGGACGGACTGCGGCTGCCGTCGGGAGGCCAATGGACGCGGACCGGGTTCGACACGTTCGCGCTCGAGCAGATCGAAGTGCTGAAGGGTCCGTCCGGCGCTCTCTACGGTCAGACCGCGCCGGGCGGCGTGGTGAACAGCGTATCCAAGCGGCCGACCGACATCTTCCACGCCGAGTTCATGCTTCAGGGCATGGGGACGACCGATCTGGACAACTGGAACGGGCAGGCCGCCGTCGACGTGGGCGGTCCGGTTTCCGGAACGCTTTCGGCCCGCGTCATCGGTCTTGCCCGCTACGGCGACACTCAGGTCAACGATGTGAGCAACGCGCGCCAGTATCTCTCGCCGAGCCTGACGTGGAAGCCGGATGACCAGACCACCTGGACTCTGCTGGGTCAGTACCAACGGGACGAAGGTGGTGCGACCTTCCAGTTCCTTCCGGCGCGGGGCGCGCTGTACAGGAGCAATGGCCGCTACATCGACAATGATGCCAATCTGGGCGAGCCGGAATGGAATACCTTCGATCGTAACCAGTACCTTGCCGGATCGTTCTTCGAGCATCGCTTCGGTGACAGCGGCCTGACCATCCGCAACAACACGCGCTACACGCATATAGACACCCTGTACCGCGTCGTGGTTCTGTCGGGCGACACGCTCACCACCTGCCCGGCGACCATCCCGGGCTGCATCCCGGGCCAGACGATCGGCCGACGGGCCGTGCAGGGCACCGGTGAGAGCGACGGCTGGGCCACCGACACCCAGCTCCAGTATGAAATCCAAACCGGGCCGGTGAAGCATACGATCCTTGGCGGCGTCGATTACTTCCACACCAACTGGGAGCATTACCGCGACCTCGTCAGTTCTTCCCTGGTTCTTCCGCTTCTGGACATCTTCGATCCCGTCCCGCGCGGCTCGAGCGGCTTTGCCGAAAACATGAGTCCGCAGATCTACACCGAGACGGTCAGTAGGCAGACCGGTGTCTATCTCCAAGACCAGATTGCCATGGGCGGCCTTCGCGTCACCATCGGCGGTCGCCAGGACTGGGCGAAGGACCGGACGCACAATCCCGTCGCGAACTCAACCTACATCACCGAGTCGGACGCCTTCACGTGGCGAGCCGGTGCGGTCTATCTCTTCGAAAATGGGCTGGCGCCTTACGCCAGCTATTCGGAGTCGTTCCAGCCGCAGGTCAGCAATCCGTCCACCAGCCTGAACGGTGAACCGTTCAGGCCGACAACCGGGCAGCAGTATGAAGCCGGTCTGCGCTACCAGCACGAAGGCATCTATGTGACCTTGGCCGGGTACCAAATCACACAGCAGAACATGACGACGCCCGATCCTGCAGGCACGATGTGCGGCACCTCCACGTGCCTTGTACAGACCGGTGAGGGCCGGATCCGCGGCATCGAGTTCGAGGCGAAGGCCAGTCTGCCGTTTGGGCTTGCCGTCATCGGCACCACCACGCGGACGTGGAGCAAAATCACGGAATCGAACCTGAGTGAGCAGGTCGGCAACAGACTTCCGCAAGTGCCGGCCTGGATGGCCTCGCTCTTCCTCAGCGAAAGCCTGAGGTCCGGTCCGCTTGCTGGCCTGGGGTTCGGCGGCGGCGTCCGTTACACGGGTAAGAGCTTCGGCGACACCACCAATACGCTCGCGATCCCTGACTACACGCTGTTCGATGCCTTCATCCGCTATGAACTGGACGATAGGGCAACCCTGTCGCTGAACGGCCGCAATCTTGCGGACAAGCGGTTCGTAGCCACCTGTACGGCGGCGTCGGCCTGCTACTACGGGCAGGGGCGCAGCGTGACCGCGCGGCTTCAGGTGAAATGGTGAGCGGGCGGCGGCTGGCTGCCGTCCTGGCCACTGGGATCGTCACGGCAGCAATGCTGTCGCCACCGTCAGCGGCAGTCGCAGCGCCCTGGCAGATTGAGCGATCGGATGTGTTCACGCTGCGGTCTGCGGACGGGCACGAGTACCGGGTGATGGTCGCATGGCCGGAAAGCCCGCCGCCGCCGCAGGGGTGGCCGGTGCTCTGGCTGCTTGACGGCGACGACAACTTCGCTGTGGCGACAGTAACGGCGCGGCGTCTTGCCCGTGCCGGCGCACGGTCGGGAGTTGGGGAGGGTGTGATCGTAGCCATAGATTCCGGCGGCTTGTCGCGCCGGATCTTCGACTACACGCCGCATGTTCCCGGTTATGTCATCCCCAAGGGTTCGCCCGCCGCCGGTCAGCCACTGGGCGGTGCAAATGCCTTCCTGGCCTTTCTGCACGATACGATTCGTCCCGAGATCGCTCGCCGCTGGCGGGTCGACACGGGTCGGCAGACGTTGATGGGCCACAGCTTCGGCGGATTGCTGGCGTTGCACGCCCTTGCGCAGGGTGGAACATGGACCCGCTATGTCGCGATCAGCCCGTCCCTCTGGTATGGCAATGGCCTGATCGCGCGACAGGCAGTGGAAATGAGCCCGGCGGCGGGCAGGCACGTCCTGCTGGCGGCCGGCGATCGCGAGGGCCCGCCGTCGGGCGCGTCCGGGACACTTACCGGGGTTGCCACCACCCTGTCGTCCCGCGGCATCTATGCGCGCTTTGCCGTGCTGAAAGGCCAGAGCCATGGATCGAGCATGATGGCTGCCATGGCGGACGGCATCAGCCTGGCGTTTGAGCAGCCAGTACGAAAGGGCGTGGAATGATCCTGGCCATCACGGGTGGCGTTTTGTCCATTCTGGCAAGCACGCTGCTCTACCTTGCTTCGCCGAACCAGCGCTGGGGCAGCCTGCCGGTATCGCCGCGGTTCGCCGGATGGGCGGGGCTTGCGCTGTTGGGAGCAGCAATCGTCATGCTGCTGCAATGGGCCGGCCCGGCGACGGCGATCTTCATCGTCATGACCCTTGCGATGACGGTATGGAGCGTAGTGCCGATCATGGTCGCATTGTGGCGCCGTCAACCGGAGGGACCGAAATGAGCAAGCCGCTTTCCAGTCGGGACTGGTTCGGCAAGTCCGCTGCAGGGCTGATTCTGGGGTTCACCCTGGCCCTTGGTGCGGCGGGCGCCTTCCAGCGGCTGGCCGGTGTCGGCGATACGTTCTTCTCGACAAAGGGGCAGTTCGCCATGTGGCTGATGTCTCCTGTCTGGGCCCTGACGCTGAGTTTCTGCTTCCTGTTTCGCTCCACGACACGCGCATGGAGCTGGCTGGCCGGTGCTAACCTGCTGGTTTGGGGCCTCGTGCTTCTCCTGGGAGGGCTGCGCGCGTGAAATTGCCGACTGACCTTGTGAAGATGTACAAGGAAATCCACGGCTGGGTCGGGATCGTATCGGGCCTTGCGCTGTTCATCGCCTTCTATGCGGGCGCTGTCACCATGTTTGAAGCGCCGCTGCAGCGCTGGGCTTCTCCGCCTTCCACGCTTGCGCAGGCGCCGTCGCTCGCACGCACCCCGGAGCTGGTTGCAACGGTTCTGGCGGCTCACCCGGAGGCCGCCAAGGGGTACCAGATCCATCTCTCCATCGATTCCGCCAATCCTGCGCGCATGAGTTGGACCTCGGCGGAGGGCGAGGAGGCCGAGCACGGCGGCGGGACGAAGCACTATGCTTCGCTGGCGCCGGACGGCTCGGTACAAGTCGTGACCAGCGGTCCATCGGAGGTCGCGCAGTTTATCGACGTGCTGCACCAGCAGGTGGGATTGCCGTTCGCGCACGAGATCGCGATGCCGATCATGGGCGCCATCGCTCTCCTGTACACGATCGCGCTGGTTTCGGGGCTGGTGGTCCTGCTTCCCAGCTTGGTCAGCGATCTTTTTGCGCTGCGTATCGGCAAGAACGTCAAACGTATGTGGCTGGACGTACACAACGTCCTGGGCCTCTTCAGCTTGCCGTTCCATATCATCATGGCGCTGACCGCCGTAGTCTTTGCCTTCCACGATCAATTCTACGATGCGCAGGGAATGGTATTCGGCGGTCGGGAGCGCGGTGGCAGCGCGGCGGTGTCGCGAGCGGCTGCTCCGCCGCTGCCGCTTGCTCCGGTCCAGCTGGTGGAGCGGATCAGGCAGCAGGCTCCAGGTTTCACACCTGAAGTGCTTGTCTACGGCGAAGGGCGCGGCGGCGTGCCGTCCTTGCGGGTACAAGGCAGCGATGCGCGCTACGGCCTGCGCGCGCCGACCTATGGCATGGCGGGCGTCGATCCTGCGACGGGCGATATCATCTCGACCGACTACATGCCGGGGATGCAGGACGGGTGGTCCGCCACGGTGACCAGCTTCTTCGCCCTGCACTTCGGCAACTTCGGCGGGGATGCAATCCGGTGGTCGTACTTCGTTCTTGGCCTTGCAGGCGCTTTCCTGTTCTACACCGGCAACCTGCTTTGGGTGGAATCGCGCCGCAAGAAAGAGCGCAGGGCCGGGGCCGTCGAGCAGACCCGTGCGACAAGGATACTGGCTGCACTGACGGCTGGTGTGCCGCTCGGCTGCATCGCGGGAATCTCGCTTACCCTGGCAGCGTCCAAGCTGCTGGGAGAAAGCGCGACCTACGGCTTGCACAGCGCGATCTACTACACTGTCTTCCTAAGCATGACGGCCTGGGCTCTCGTCCGGGGTGCGGCACGAGCCGGCGTCGAACTGGCGGCTGCCGCTGCACTGGCGATGCTGGCGATACCGGTGGTGAGCTTCCTCGTCGGGTCGGACTGGTTCGACACGGCAGGGCTGATGCTCGTGGACGCTACGGCCGTGGCGCTTGCGATCGCTCTCATGCTGTCCGCCCATGCCTCATGGCGACGCGCACACAATGGCGCGCGGGACAGTGTCTGGTCCTCTTCGGCACGAACCCCGCAAAGCGCCTAGGG
Source organism: Novosphingobium panipatense (assembly GCF_900182875.1). Lineage (NCBI taxonomy): Bacteria > Pseudomonadati > Pseudomonadota > Alphaproteobacteria > Sphingomonadales > Sphingomonadaceae > Novosphingobium > Novosphingobium panipatense. The sequence continues at coordinate 229,952 of NZ_FXUI01000006.1, read as the reverse complement.
GAAGGTCGCAGCGCGAGCGCGGGCGGTGCAGAAACCTTCCTGCCACTCCGATCGTTCGAGCCTTTGGGTCCGCGCGAAGGCTGTTTGCGGGCCCCGCACTGCCACCGGATATCCGCACAAGAGGGAACTGCTCATGGCCATATTCAACAAAGACATGATCGATCTCGCTACCAGGAACAAGAACTTCCAGAAGGAAGTATATTACGACGAAAATTGCCAGATCGTGCTCATGAGCATCGAGCCCGGCGACGATATCGGGGAAGAAACCCACGATGCGGACCAGACGACGTTCTTCGTGAGCGGCGAAGGGCAGGCGGTCGTTGAAGGAAGCCGGGCCAAGGTGACGGCCAACCACATGATCGTCATCCCCAAGGGTTCGAAACACAACATCATCAACAAGGGTGATGAGCCCCTGAAGCTGTTCACCGTCTACTCCCCGCCGGCGGAGGAACAGGGCGTCAATCACAAGACCAAGGAAGAAGCCGAGGAAGCCGAAGAAGGCTGAAGGAGCAGCGGCCCGGTCGCAGGAGCTTTCCTGCGCCGGGTCTGCCCGCCGAGTGTCGGTCCGGGAGGTCCAGGCATGATGGCGGTCGCTCTGACCGAACCTCGTCTGCTCCATGAAGATTGCGACTTACAACGTAAACGGCGTCAACGGGCGACTCGGCGTGCTGGTGCGCTGGCTACAGTTGGCCGAGCCGGATGTCGTCTGTCTTCAGGAGCTGAAGGCACCCGACGAGCGGTTTCCCGAAAAGGCGATCCGCGACCTTGGCTACGAGGCGATCTGGCATGGACAGAAAAGCTGGAACGGCGTTGCCATCCTCAGCCGCGTTGGCGAAATCCATGAGACGCGTCGCGGGCTTCCTGCAGATCCGGACCCCAGCCAGAGCCGCTATATCGAGGCGGCGGTGAATGGCGTGCTGATCGCCGGGCTCTACCTGCCAAACGGCAATCCTCGCCCCGGCCCGAAATTCGACTACAAGCTGCAATGGTTCGAGCGGCTGAACGAGCATCTTACAACACTCGTGGGGCTCGAAGCTCCGGTCGTCATTGCGGGCGACTTCAACGTCATGCCGACCGATCTGGATGTCTATGTGCCGGATCGGTGGCGTGATGATGCGCTGTTCGCACCGGAAGTGCGCTCGGCCTATGCGCGGCTTCTGGAGCAGGGCTGGACCGACGCGGTCAGAAAATGCCACCCGCGCGAGCGCATCTACACCTTCTGGAAGTACTGGCGTCGCTCGTTCGAGCGCGACGCCGGTTTGAGGATCGATCATCTCCTGCTCAATCCAACGGCTGCAAGGCGACTGACCACTGCCGAGGTCGACCGGCGTCCGCGTGCCTGGGAGAAGACAAGCGATCACGCGCCGGTGTGGATCGAACTGGCGGACAAGACTGTTCGCGCCCGGCGCACGCAAGGGAAGGACGGCTCATGAACATAGAGGCGACGCTACTGGCCCGGAACGGCTGGGTACCCAACAACCCGCGGCTGCCGGTTCTACTTTATCGCGCCGTGATCGACGCTACCGAAAAGCAGGCGGCGGAGCGGTTCGAAAGGCTGTTTGCCGGCAATGGCTGGTGCCCGGACTGGCGGGATGGCGTCTACGATTACCATCACTATCACTCGACGGCACACGAAGCGCTCGGCGTGTTCGCCGGCAATGCTACCCTTGAACTGGGCGGCCCGGGCGGCGCATGTGTCGATGTTAGCGTTGGTGACGCTCTGATGCTCCCGGCTGGCACCGGCCACCGCTGCCTTCAAGCAAGTGACGATTTCCGGGTGGTTGGTGCTTACCCAGAAGGGCAGGACTGGGATATCTGCACGGATGCGGACGACACGGCACACAGGCGCATAGAAGGGGTACCGGACCCGAAAAAGGATCCGGCCACGGGATCTCAGTTCCCGCAACTTCCGGATCAGCACCCGCCGATCCTCACCTGAGCGAAGAAGCAAATTTCTGCGAAACCCGCGCCGCTTTGTACATGATGTTGTTAACTAAATTGATCGTATGGCCGACCCGGGGAGGTTGGTATGCGGGGCAATTCTTTGAGCCTGATGTGGGTCGCGGCGTTGGGGGCATTGTTGGTTGCCAACTTTGCCCTTTCGATGACAGGGGTCCATGTTTCTCCCGGTCCTAAGGGGCTGGTGCTCGGCTGGTCGGCCGCATTCTGGTTGAGCCTTTGCTTCATCATCCGTCCGCAATGCCGATGGGCCCGGCGAGTACTTGCTGCGGGCAACGGCTTGCTGCTTCTGTCGGTGATTGGCGTTACCGGAGCTTTGCTGAGCTACTATACGGTGCGGGTCAGTCCTTTCCCATTGGCTGATACCGTTCTTTACCGCGCGGACCTCACCATCGGCCTCGACTGGCTGGCGGTCTACAGGAGTTACGCGGGCTTCTCCCCTGTTCATCTCCTGGCCAATCGGCTTTACCTTACGATATTCGACACCCCTTATGTCATCGTGATCGGACTTGCCGCTGCAGGGCGGGACGACAAACTTCTGACATTTATCGGCGCCTTCGCTATCGGCCTGCTGCTCACGATCCTGGTTTCGTTCTTTCTTCCCGCGGCATCACCTGTCATTCACTTCTTCGGGAGCAGTCCGCCTTATGTTCCTACGACCGGAACGGGGTATTATCCGGTCCTGACCGAACTTCGCTCGCAACGGATCATGCATGTCGCTTCGCACGAACTCTTCGGCTTGCTGACCTTCCCCAGCTTCCACGCGGTCAGCGCAGTCCTTTTCGCTTGGGCGGGATGGTCGCTACGGTACCTTCGGTGGCCGGTGCTCGCCGTGAACGCGGGAATGCTGGTCGTCACTCCTCTGGAAGGCTCGCACTACTTTGTTGACCTGATCGCAGGTTGCCTTGTTGCTCTGGCTGCGATCGTGCTCGTTGAAACCTGTGCCCGACAGGCGAGGCAGCGGCGGTCCCAAGCCTTGCTGCCGGTCCCCACGGCTGCCATGGCAGGTCTCGAGCCTTACCGGGCCTTAGCTGAGTAAAGTCAGCTGCGGGACGTTTCCGGCGCGAGCCTCTTCGTCCCCGAAGCGAAGTCGGATTTTCTCCTTGAAAGGATATGGTATATCATGCAGTGGAGTGCCGTGGCCTGAGCAGGCGGCCTCCTCTCCTGCTGCGGTCACGACAAAACACTCAGGTGCATTAAATGATATGTGGCAACATCTCATTCCTTGCACCGCCGCGGTTAAAGCATGAGGGAATTTCGGGTTATGAAGCGAGCACTACTCCTGGCGTCTGCCGCAGGAGCTTGCCTTGCGGCACCGCACGCGTGGGCGCAATCCAGCATCCATCGCGCGGACGACATCGTCGTCACGGCAAGCGCGCTCCGGCAGCGCGCGGATGAGACGGTTACCCCCGTCCTGACGCTGACGGGTGACGATCTGGTTCACCGCCGGCAGGCGACGCTGGGCGAAACCCTGTCCGGCCAGCCCGGCGTGAACTTCGACAACTTCGGCGGAGGAGCAAGTCGGCCCGTGATCCGTGGCCAGACCGCTCCGCGCGTACTGGTCCTCTCCGATGCCTCGGAGATACAGGACGCCTCGCGCGTCTCGCCCGATCACGCCGTAGTTGCCGAGCCGCTGCTGCTGCGCGGCATCGAAGTGCTGCGCGGACCTGCGACGCTGCTCTACGGCGGCGGCGCCATCGGCGGCGCGGTGAACCTGCTCGACTACAAAGTTCCCACCAGCGTCCCGGCCCGCGGCGTAGAGGGCATGGCCGAAGCCCGGCTGGGCACGGCAGACGATGAGCGCTCGCTCGTCGGCGGCCTGACCGGAGCGATCGGCAACGTCGCCGTTCACGTCGAAGGGGTGGCCCGCAGCAGCAATGATTACCGCGTTCCTTCGCGCTTCGGGGAACGCCATGTCGATGCCTCGTACAACGACACGACCACTTGGTCGGCCGGTGCGTCCTGGATCGGCGCACGCGGGTATCTTGGCCTGGCCTATACGCGGCAAAACAGCGAATACGGGCTGCCCGGCCACAGCCACGAATACGAAGACTGTCATCCGCACGGATCGAGCCTGCACTGCGGCGGCCACGGCCACGAGGATGATCACGATCACGAACACGAACACGAGCACGAGCACGGTGAAGAGGAGGGGCACGATGCACCTTACGTCCGCCTGCGCAGCGAGCGCCTCGACATTCGTGGCGATTATGAAGAGCCGCTCCCCGGAATGGAGCGCGTGCGCCTGCGCGCAGGGCTTACGAAGTACCGTCACGAAGAGCTGGAGCACGACGAAGTCGCCACCACATTCCGCAACAAGGGGCACGACGTGCGTCTGGAATTGACGCACAAGCCGGTGAGCGGCTTACACGGCACCTTCGGCGTGCAGCATGTTCAAAGCGATTTCAGCGCGGTGGGCGAAGAAGCGTTTCTGCCGGAGAGCAAGACGACCAATACCGGGCTCTTCCTCTACGAAACACTGCGATTAGGCCGGGTGCGCCTCGAGGCCGCTGCCCGGCAGGAGTGGCAGACGATCAAGGCCGCAGGCGAGCGCCGGGCCGAGCACAACCCGTTTTCGCTTTCGGGTGCGGCGATGTGGGAAAGCGGCGATGGCTATTCCGTCGCGCTGTCGCTTGCCCGATCGCAGCGCGCGCCGAATGCGCAGGAGCTTTTCGCCCGGGGGGTTCACCTGGCGACCAACACCTACGAGCTTGGCGATGCCACACTTGGCAAGGAAACAGCGCACTCGGTCGACCTGACGCTGCGCAAGTCGTCAGGTAACACCCATTTCACCCTGGGCGCCTACCACCAGGCCTTCGACGGCTACATCTTCGCTGAGACGCTCGACCGGTATGAGGATTTCCGCCTCATCCGCTATGTCGCCCGTGACGCTCGCTTCACCGGCGTGGACGGTGAGATCCATCACCAGTTCTCACCCAACCTGGGACTCGCTGTCTTCGGTGATTACGTGCGCGGTAAGATGAAAGATGAAGGCGGAAATCTGCCTCGGATCCCGGGAGGGCGTCTTGGCGCACGCGGTGATTTCCGCCTCGCCGGGTTTAGCGCCGATGTCGAGTATTTCCGCGTCTTCGAGCAGGACCGGATCGCGGCGTACGAGACCAGCACGCCCGGGTACGATATGGTCAATGCGACGATCGCCTACAAGCTCGAACTCGGGGCGCAGAGCGCCGAACTCTATCTTCGCGGCAGCAATCTGACGAACGCGCTGGCTTTCAACCATACATCCTTCATCAAGGACGCCTCGCCTCTGCGCGGACGAAACGTGGTGTTTGGCTTGCGAACGATGTTCTGATGATCAGGGACAGGACAGCGTGGCCATCGCCACGCTGTCCACCTGTTTGCCTCAGGCCTCCTGGATGGCGGAAAGGCGCCAGTGGCCGTCGAATGCGCGCCGGAAGGTCCACAGTTCAACCGTTCGGCTGGGCTGCTCGGGGTCGCCTTCAAGGACGGCACCACTGTTGCGGTCCAGCATGAGGTCGATGCTTTCGTAGCGCATGGCGATCGTGGCATAGTCGGCACTTTCCTCGCGCCAGGCCTCCGCGACCTCTGCATCGATCAAAGTGGTGCCCGACACGCTGTTGCGACGGCCGGCGGTTGCATTCTGACTCAGTTCCTCGGCGAAGTAGGACATCACCTCGGGCGTCGTGAGTTCGCGAAGGCGGCTGAAATCCTCGTTGGCGTAAGCATTCTGTACTTCGGACAGAAGCCGCTCGAAGTCCTGCCGATCCGCGTTGCCGATCTCGATCTCGATCTCCTCGCCCGCCACAGGCACCGCAGCCGGCGAAAAGGCGCGCGAGAAGGGTTGCTGTGGCGCCGGCCGAGGGGCGAAGCCGCCGAACGGGGAGGCCATCTCACGGTGATGTGCGCCGGCGTGGGCTGTCGCCAACGCGGGCTTGCGGCGGAACATGCGCAGGAGGAGCCAGATCAGGCCACCAATCAGTGCAACCTGGATCAATGCGGTAAGCATGCCCGCGCCGCCGAGCGAGCCCAGCCCACCGCCAAGCAGCGCGCCGATCAGGCCGCCTGCAAGGAGTCCGCCGATCAGGCCCTTCGCCATTCCCCCGGACCGTGCAGGTGCGGTTCTTCCGGCCTGCGTCTGCGTCTGTCCTCTTGTGGCGGACGCTGCCGGCTTCTCGGTCATCGACCGCTGCACCGGGGCCGTGGTTCTGGGGGCCACTGCCGTGGTGGGGGGAGCATTGTAAGTGCGCGCGCCACGGCTGCCGATACTGCCTTTACGGCGTGCCTCGGCGTCGTCGGGTACGGCAACCATCGCGGTGAGGGCAAACGCCGCTACGATCGCGCCCAGTTTACCGCTCTTGAGGGGGGTCATCTCATTTCCTCGTGCTAAAACGTGATAGGCCATGATTCACCAGTGCGCCCGGGATCGTCTTTGATCAGCCGCCAGCGAGCGATCGCAAGGTGCCTGAAAGAAGACGTGCCCGACGGCGGGGGACGTGTGGGACACGGCCAGTGAATAAGCGCTGTTCGATGCAAGGGCTGTACCGGCAGTCATCGCGAACTCCATGTTCGGGTACCGGCTGCAGGATCGTGAGAAATTGCCAGGCCCATTGCACTTGCGGTCCGACATCACACCAGAGGGTGTCAGAGGGGCCCGGCCCGCAGATGGAATGTACGAAGAGCTGGCCCGAGTTTCAAGGCTTACCCTTCAGCGAAGCGAGTTCTGCGGTGGAAAGGGTCTCGGCGCGTCGTTCTTAGAGGAGTATCGAAGCGAGCGGCAGGATTGTCACTCCCGCCTTGCATCTGGATCAGCAAACGATAGGCACGTGTGATGATGAACATTCCCTGGGACCAGCCAGCAACCCTGATCGACCTCGACGGCAAGACACCGATCATCGGGACGATCGCTGACTGTGTGACGCACTTTTCGCTCTTCAAGCCTTTCGCCAAGGCGCAGGCTCGCATCCTCCTGACCCGTCCGGTGTTCCGCGTGGGTCAGAAGACCCGCACGTGGGTTCTCAACCCGGATGAGATCGAGGCGCTGGCGCAACGAAGGGCTGCCGAAGGCGCTGCGGGTCAGTAGCCCAGCGGGCAGGGCTCAACGGCGCGGGACCGGCAGGGCGAGGCGGCCCGGGACCGTACCCGCCGGGTGTCCGCAGGCGCGGCTTATCACAGCTTGTCGAAGACCGACCCCATGCGGGGGCTGAACAGCCGCTCGTAGATCTTGAGAAGGTGTGCGTCCGTCATGCTCGCCACATAGTCGCAGATGGCTCTCGCTCCCCCCTGCGACCTCTGATAGCGGGCCAGGACATCGCGGGGCAGCAGGCGCTCCGGGTCGGACTGCATGGCTTCGAAGACGGCCACCACCATGCCCTGTCCCTTGAGCTCCAGGTGCTGGACTTCGGGCGAGCGGATCACCTCGGTGACCACGAAGTCCTGCAGCGCCTCGAGAAACGCCCGCTGTGTCGGCGCGAGCGTTGCGCGAAAACGGATCAGGGGCTCGTCGAACCCGGTGTGCTCCTCAAAGGTGATCGCCGTGACGAAGTGGTGCACGAGCCGCCCGACATACCGCTTTCGATCGCCGGCACTCCCGAAAAGACCATCGACCATGCGGGAGAAGACGTCGTTGCCGCTTTCGCCGGGGTATTTTTCCTTCAGCGCGTCAAGGAACGAGGGGCAGCGGTTCGTCAGCGCCTGTGCAAAACGATCCTTCGAGACGAGATTGAGCGCGATCGCATCTTCAAGGTCATGGACTCCGTAAGCGATGTCGTCGGCAACATCCATGATGGTGCAGTCCAGTGACTTGTGCCGTGCCTTTCCGTGCCCGTCCGGCTTCGGCGCCACTTCCTGAAAAAGCTGGCGATCGCTGGCAGATAGCAGAGCCAGGATCCAGTCGACCACATCCTGCTCAGAATCCATGTAGCACTTGGGCGGCTTGCACGCCTTCACGTCAAGGAGCTTTACGGAGAGCCCCTCCAGCAGCGCCGGCTTGATCCGGGGGTTCGCCACCTGACCGTAGGCGACCGGATATTTCAGGACGCCGAGCAGGCTGCGCCGTGTCAGATTGGCGCCGGCACCCGCCGAGAAGTTCTCGAGACGCGCAAGGATGCGGAGTGTCTGGCCGTTCCCCTCGAAACCGCCTGCCGCGCGCATGCAGTAGTTGAGGGCGACTTCCCCGCCATGCCCGAAGGGCGGGTGCCCGAGGTCGTGCGTGCAGCCGATCGCCTGGATCATTCCCCGGTCCGGCAGATGCCGCGTGGCGGGATGGTCCGGAAACAGCTTCGCCAGCTGCCGGGCCAGACCGCCTGCGATCTGCGCAACTTCCAGGGAGTGAGTCAGCCTCGTGCGATAGAAGTCGCTGTCGCCCAGGCTGAGGATCTGCGTCTTGCCCTGCAACTGTCGAAAGGAGGCGGAGTGAATGACGCGGGCGTAATCGACGTCGCCGTCCTCCCGGGCATCTTCCGCCTGGGCGGACCACCCCTCCCGTCGCGCAAACCAGCTCATATCGACCCTTGACCGTTGACGCGCCCAGATGCCTCACTTGCCATGCCCCGGCAATAGCCAGACAGCGCCGTATACCCGTCAGGACGGTTCGGTTGCGTTTTCCGGTTCCCTGGCGTCCGAAGACAGCAGGACGTTGCGAACAGGAGTGACGAGGCTGATTGCCGCGGCCTCGAAGCGTTCGACGATCGCCAGAAGCAGTTCTTCCCGGATGATGACACTGTGATCGAAGTCACTCACCGCGATGTAGCTGAAAACCTCGATCTGGAGCGAAGCCTCGCCAAGGGTCGCCAGCCGTGCGCGCGCGCCTTCGGCAATATGGTCATTTTCCGCGAGGACGGTCTGAACGATGGTAATCGCCTCCTTCAGCTTCGCCGATGGCAAGCCCAGGTCGAGGTGAATGACCGGATTGAACAGGAAGCGGTCGCGGCTTGAAAAATTCTCGATCTGTCGGGCCGAGAAGTCGCCGTTGGGTATGGTGACGATCGTGCGGTCGTTGGTCCGGATACGGGTGGAGCGTATCCCGACGTCCTCCACCGTGCCGACGACGTCGCCCACGCGGACGAAGTCGCCCACCTGTGCCGGCCGGTCGGCGATGACGGTGACGCTGCCGACGAGGTTTTCCACGGTCTTCTGAGCGCCAAGAGCCAGCGCGATACCACCGATACCCAGCGCGGCGATACCTGTCGTGACATCGATGCCGAAGGTGTCCAGGATGCCAATGGCCGAGAAGGCAAGCAGCAGGATCTTGGCCCCGCGTCGGATCAGCGTGACGACGGAAACTACCTGCCGGCGCGCCTGTCGGCGCATGCGAGCGATGGCGATGTCGGAAATCGCGTCAACCAGTCGCAAGCCGAGCCATACGAAGCCGACCACGGCGAAGATGCCGATGTAGCGCAGCAGGGTCTGCCGCGCGACGATCGCCACGGGAAGTTTCTCCGCCCAGATATAGAACGCTGCCACGGCGATGATCAGGTTCAGTGGAGGCAGGGCGGCGGACAGGAACCGATACCAGCCGTTGCTGTCGGCCTTGGGGACGAAGCGCCGCCCCCCCGCGAGGATGACGGCCGACAGTATCCAGAGGCCGCCGAAGCTCAGGACGGCAAGACCGGCCAACACCATCCAGTCCTGAACCGGGGCACCCGCAACGGCTATTGCTTCCGCCCCCTCCGTGGCCTGGGTGCCGGGCTGGGGCACTTTCGCAACTGCGAGCACGCGCATGGTCTCGACCGGAACACGCCATACAGTGTGCCCGTCCACTTCCTTCCTGCCGAGAAGCACAGGATTGGGCTTGCCGTTGACCGTGATCGTCCCGACCCGCTCCCGATTGAGCGGCAGATCATCGTCGAGGCTGCCCGGCGTGTCGTTCGACAATCCGCTGAAGGGCGTCAGTGATCCGCCTGAATCAAGCAGCGCCTGCAACCGCCGGGCGAACTCGGCAGCGCTTCGTTGCGCGTGCGGATTGGTCTCGACCGGCAGGTCGAAGTAGAAGGCCGCGCGGTCGTAATCCTGCTGCGCCAGCGCGTTGATCAGACCCGTAATGGTCGAACGCGGGGTTCCACGGCCAAAGGGGTCGACGGGGACTGCTGAGGCCGAGGCTGCCGGCTCGGGGACGAGCTGTGCCCGGGCCGGAGACACGGCGAGGAACAGCGCGGCAAAGAATGCCATCCAGTGAGTTAGAAGCCTTGGGTGCAAAACCTGTCCTCATGCGCAGCTGCGGGAGCGGAGCGGCGGGCCGGTAACCGTGGCGGCCCTCTACGAGCCGTGAGCGGCCGGGGCTGTCCGGACTCAACTCGGCGCTCTTGGCGCAGTTCCATCGTGGCGGCAAGGCGTGGTCCCGCGCCTGGATGACAGGCGCGACAGGCCGGACTCTACGGAAGGCCGGTGTCGCCTGAGACGCAGCCCTCAGGCGCGAAAGAGGTACAATCTATCGGGGCAACGGCTGTGGCTCCGATCCTGACGCTCAGGCGGCGATGCTCCGAAAGGGTTCGCGGCTGCGCCCGATCGCGTCGATGACGGCGCCTATCTTGGCATCGGAGTAGCCGGCCTCGCGAGCCTCTGCCAGCGCGGAGGCGGAGAGGGTGTAGCCGTGATGCCAGGCGCGTACGGCGAGCCGGCGCAGCGCCTCCATCTGCTCGTTCGCCAGCATCGGGGACGGCGGCGTCGGCCCCAGGATGAGGCGGGCGAGCCAGCCACGCTTGCGCACCGGCTTCAGCGATTGCAGGCCATCTGCGCGCGCCAGGGCGACGATCCGCTGCTCCATCTCGGTGAGCGAAGACAAGGGGTAATCGACCGGATTCGGCAGCACCTGGAGCGCGGCATCGGAGAAGTCGATGAAGGCCATGTACGTTGCTCCTGCGTCCTTTGCGTTAGGCATGCCCCGGCGCGCGACCCGGGAAGGGGGAAGGGCGCGCGCCGGGGCGGCCTTCCGGCTCGGGGTAGCCGAAAGGCGAATGGTCAGGGCTCTGGCGCGTACCGGACACAGGAATGTCCTATCGGCGGCAGGAGCCGGATGTGTGCATCACGCCACGACCCGGGCGGGTTCGCAGCCGTAGAGCGGCGGCGGCCGATGAAAGCCGGACAGGTGGAAGATGTTCTGTACTGACCGGTATATATTCGGCCGCACGAGGCGTCAAGCGGGTTTTCTGTACCGCCTGGTAAATTACACGGTCGAAGGGCAGCGCCCGGCAGGATGGCCGGGATCAGGTGCCGTTCAGCGCCCCGGCCACATGGCGAGGAATGTGTCGATGCTGCCTTGCAGCTCTTCCGGTTGCGCACCGCCCTGTGCCTTGACCGCGAGTCCCTGCAGGAGCGTGGTGAGGCAGCTTGCCAACTTTGTGGGACAGACGCTGTCGGGAAGATCGCCATCCCGCCGCGCCTGCTCGAAGCGCTTCACGACGGCGGCCTCGGAGGACGCACGGCGCTTGATCACGTCTGCGCGGATCGAGTCGGCTTCGGCCGCGCAGACGACGGTGCTGATGACGCCGAGGCAACCGTGGGGATCGCTGTCCCCGCAGTGTGTCGCCACCGCCCCGTTGAGCAGGCGTTCGGCCACGCCGCGGGCGGTCGGAGCCTCAAGGGCCTTGCCGATGTAGGCCAGCTTGTCCCGCTCGTAGAGGTCGAGCGCTTTCTTGAAGAGAGCCTCCTTGTTGCCGAAGCAGGCATAGAGGCTGGGCTTCGTGATGCCCATGGCCTCCGTCAGCTCCGCCATGGACGCGCCTTCGTAGCCGCGCGCCCAGAAGACCCGCAGCGCGGCTGCAAGAGCCTCGTCAGGATCGAACTCGCGGGGACGGCCCCGGACGGAAGGGGGTGCCGCAGTGGAAGCGGAGCATTTCATACCAGGCGGTAGATAGGTGCGCGCGCGTGCAGAGTCCAGTGTGACTCGGCTGTCATGGAACCGGCACCGAAGCATGCGGAGTGCTGCCTCACGCGAACCCCGCCGGAGACCTTGCCGCCGACGGGGTCATGCGAAGTCCTGGCTGGAGGACATCGGGATACCTGGTTGCACCTTCTCCCGAAGGGCGCTCCTTCGTCAGGCTTGCGTGCGGGTCGGTTCGGAGGGCCTGCGTGCTGCAGACGCTCTCAGCCTTTCGGCCTCCTTGCGATCCTTGTACGTCTTGTAGGCATAGCCGCCAGCGGCTGCTGCGATCAGGGTCGCCGGGCCAAGCCGACGCAGCAGCGCCGGTGCCGCCATTCCCAGCAGCGCGCCGCCTGGTCCGTCGATGCCGCGCACGTGTTTGGCGGCGTGGCTTCCAGCGACAGCTCCGATAATCTTGCCAATCATTTTGAATTCTCCTTGTACCCTTAACAAGGGCACACCGCCGGGATGGTTCCACTTCGATGTGCCGCACCCCCCCCGGAACCACGATCGTGCCGTTCGACTTGTGTGCGGCACGCGAGGGGGCCCATTCGCCATCGTGGCTCGGAAAGCGCTTACCGGGCGGTGGGGGTCAGGGTCTGTTGATGCTGAACGACCCTCCACTCCTCGTGCGCCAGCCGCCTCAGTGTGGAGGTGCAGTGCGCAACGTAGTCTCCGCGGTCGCTATGCTGCGCGCGCGCAGTGTACCCGATGACGATCAGGCCGTCCTGCGGTCGGCTTACCGTCTGGTCAGAGAAGGCGACTTTCTGCCAGCGTGGCGTGTCGCTCAACCGCTCCTTCGCTCCGCTGCCGGAAAATACATAGGGGGGCTGCGGCAGGACCATGACGCAGCTCTCGTCAACGAGGTCGCGATAGTGAGTTTCGCCTCCCAGCCAGAGACTCCGCTCGAAGTCCCAAATTCGTTCGTCTTCCATGCAGAACTCCTCAAGTTGCCCCTGAAGATTGCGAAGGCGCGCGCGGCGTTCCCGAAATCGCACAGGCGGCCGGCAGAACGGGCGCGATACAGGATGGCAGGACCGCCGTCGGAATACGCAGGCTTCACTCACCGGAGGTTGAGCAAGCAACAGGAACACTCGCGAAATACGCGGGTTGGGGCACTGGAAGGAAATGGCATGATCGCAAGTGATCGATTGACGCTTCTGGCACGGCTCGGCTTCGCCGCCCGGGGCATCGTTTACATCCTGATCGGTGCGCTGGCGGTGAATGCGGCGTGGAAGGGCGGGAACCCCACTGACAACCAGGGCGCGCTCGGGACGATCGCGGACGCGCCGTTCGGCCGTTTCCTTCTGGCGGTGTGCGCGGCCGGCTTCGCCGGTTACGCGATCTGGCGGTTCACGGAGGCCGCTCTCGACCCTGAACGCAGGAGCGAAAGCCTGAAGGGCCGGGTGGAGCGTGCCGGTTATGCTCTGAGTGCGATCGCTCACGCCGTGCTCGCATTTTCCGCAGCACGGATAGCGCTGGGGCAGGCACCCGCCCGCGAAGGCAGCCCCGGGGATGAAAGCGCGCAGAGCTGGTCGGCGTGGCTGATGGAGCAGCCGGGGGGCGTCGCTCTCCTGATTGCGGTGGGCATCGGCCTGTTTGGCGTGGCACTCGCTCAGGGACTGAAGGCCTACAAGGCGGAATTCGACGATCTGGGTGGCGACGTGCCCGCGCCAGATTATGTGCAGTGGCTGGGACGGGCCGGCTATGCCGCTCGCGCCGTGGTCTTTGCGATCACGGGGTGGCTGATCATCTCGGCGGCCCTAACACATGATGGAAGCCGTGCAGGTGGCCTCGGTGAGGCGCTCGACAGGCTGGGCAGCCAGCCGGGAGGAGCGTTGCTGCTGGCCCTGATGGGTATCGGTCTGGGGCTGTTCGGTGCCTTCAGCCTCGTCGAGGCACGGTATCGTGTGCTCACCGTACGTTCGCCCTTCTGATGCCGACTGCCCAGCTGCCCCGGCAGCGGGAAGAGCGGCTCTGATGGTGCAGCCGAAACTTGGGCGCTATAGCGCGTGGCGATCGCGGACATGCCCGAGCAGGGAGTGAACTATGGATGTCGCGGTATTCAGCACGAAGGGTTACGATCGTCAGTTCCTGGACGAAGCCAACGTACGGGCGGGTACGCCGCACACCCTGCGTTACATAGAGGCGCGGCTCACCGCCCAAAGCGCGATGCTGGCCCGTGATGCACCGGCCATATGTGCGTTCGTCAACGACGTGCTGGACCGCCCTGTCCTGCAGGAGCTTGCCGGCGGCAATACCCGGATGATCGCGCTGCGCAGCGCCGGGTACAACAACGTGGATCTGAACGCCGCGGCAGAATTCGGCATGGTTGTAGGCAGGGTCCCCGCCTATTCGCCGGTCTCGGTGGCCGAACATACCGTCGGGCTGATACTCGCACTCAGCCGCAAGATCCACAAGGCGTATGTCCGTGTGCGCGAGGGCAACTTCGCGCTCGACGGCCTGCTGGGCTTCGACCTCAAGGGGCGTACCGTGGGGATCGTGGGGACCGGAAAGATCGGGGTCGCCGTCGCCGGCATCCTCTCGGGGTTCGGCTGTCGTATCCTTGCCCACGACCCGGCGCCCCCACCCGAACTGGCGATGATCGGCGCGGAGCCCTGTCCGCTGGAACAGCTTTTCCGCGAGTCGGACATCATCTCCCTCCATTGCCCTCTTACCGCCGCAACGTATCACCTGATCGACGAAGCCGCCCTGGAGCAGATGAAGAAGGGCGTCATGCTCATCAACACGGGGCGCGGTGCCCTGGTCGACACCCGCGCCCTGATCGACGGGCTCAAGTTCGGGAGGGTCGGGTATCTCGGGCTTGATGTCTACGAGGAGGAGGGCGACCTCTTCTTTGAGAATCATTCCGACCGGATCCTGCACGACGATGTCTTCGCGCGTCTACTGACGTTCCCTAACGTCCTGATTACCGGGCATCAGGCGTTCTTTACCGTGGAAGCGTTAAGCGCCATCGCAAGCACGACGATGGCGAACCTGACGGCTTTCGAGAGGGAGGGCCGTCCGCTCCATCCGGTCGGGCCCTGATCGGTGCCGAAGCGGCTGTCGTTCCGGGGGTGCCGGAGCATGAGCGAGTTAGAACCTGTTAAATGATTGCAGCTAAACACGTGCCATCCTCAGGGAGTATGGCACGTGTTTGAGCTCTATCGCTGCGTCCGGAACGAGCATGATCACTGGCTGGTCCTGTTGGCGGCGTTCATCTGTATCGCCGCTGCAATGACCGTAGTCGCCATGCTCCGTCGCGCACGCGATGCCGAAGGAGGCGAACGCCACCGCTGGCTGGTCGCGGCGGGTTTCTCAAGCGGCTTTGGTATCTGGGCAACGCATTTCACCGCCATGATGGGGTATGACCCCGGCTACACCCTTGGCTATCAGGCGGCGCCGACGCTTCTTTCGCTGGCCACTGCCATCCTCTCGACCATGTTGGGCTTTTCGCTGGCGCTCCGGAAAAGCGCTCTCAAGCACCGTCTTGTCGCCGCAGCCGTCTTCGGCATCGGCCTGGTCTGCATGCACTATATGGGAATGCTGGCCGTCGAGTTTAACGTGCACCTGATCTGGTCTCGCACGTTCGTCCTCGCGTCGATGCTCTTCGCGGTGCTGCCGATCGTGCCGGCCCTTTACCTCATTGTCGACGGGCGGACGACACGCAGCGCCATTGCGGGCGCCGTTCTGATCGTCACGGCTATTTTGCTGACGCACTTCACCGGAATGGCCGGCATGAGCGTCGTCCCGCAGCAGGTCGACGCCTCGGCAACGGCGATCCTTTCTTCGACTCAACTTGGCGTCACGGTCGCCAGTCTGGCCTTCAGCATCATGACGCTCTGTCTCGTCACGGCGTGGATGAGCCAACGCACGCGCGCCGTCATCGACGCCAGCGAGCGCGAGTTCAAGGCGCTCGTTGAAGGCATCAGCGACTGTGCCATCTACATGTTGAGCCAGGACGGGAAGGTGGTCACCTGGAATGCCGGTGCCGCCCGTCTGAAAGGCTACTCGCGCGATGAAGCGATCGGCCTTGATGTCGCCTGCTTCTACTCAGCGGAGGAGCGCGAAGCCGGCGTGCCGGCCAAGGCGATCGAAATGGCGCGGCGGGAAGGCAAGTTCAACGTCGAGGGGTGGCGTCACCGCAAGGACGGCACCCGATTCTGGGCTCACGTCACTGTCGAGGCCATATTCGACGAGCAGGGCGGGTTACAGGGGTTTGCCAAGATCACGCGCGACATGACGCGGATGAAAGAGCATCAGGAGTCGCTCGAGGCGATGTCCCGCAAGCTGAACGCAGCGCTGTCGAACATGCATCAGGGCCTGTGCATGTTCGACGCGGACGAGCGCCTTATCCTTGCCAACGCAAGGGCCGCATCGACCTTCGATTTCGCGACGGAGGAGGACCTGCTCGGGCTCTCCTTCGATGAGTGGGTTCGTCGCGGCGTGCAGCGCAGCACGGCACAGGAGCCGTCGGACGACGCCGTCGACGAGGCTCTGGAGCGTCATCGGGCGTGCATCGCGGAACCAGACGGAGGCATGCTGATCGCGATGATGGCTGATGGCTGCACTCTGGCGATCGCCCACAGTCCGATGCCCGGCGGCGGCTGGGTCACGACCCTGGACGACATAACGGAGCGCCGCGAAGCCGAGCAGCGCATCGCGCACATGGCTCTTCATGATGCCCTTACCGGCCTGCCCAACCGGATCAGCTACACAGAGCGGCTCGACCAGGAACTGACGCGCGCCATGCGGAACAACGCGCAGGTGGCGGTGATCGGCATCGATCTGGACCGCTTCAAGGAAATCAATGACCTTCACGGCCACGCGATGGGTGATGCCGTGCTGACGTCCCTGGCGACGCGCATGAGCCATTCCCTGGAGTCCGGTGAGCTTGTCGCCCGCTTCGGAGGCGACGAATTCGCAGCCTTGAAGTTCTACACTGAGGAGAGCGAGCTTTCCGAATTCGTTGCGCGGCTGGAAAAGGCGCTGGCTGAACCACTGGAATTCGATGACGCCACCATCTTTCCCGGAGCCAGCCTCGGCGTCGCCATCTACCCAATGGATGGAGAGACGCGGGAGCAGATCGTCAACAATGCCGACCTCGCGATGTACCGCGCCAAGGAAAGGGTCGGCAGACAAGTCTGCTATTATGAGCAGGGCATGGACGAACTTGCCCGCACCCGACGGATCATTGCGAACGATCTGCGGGACGCCATCAATCGCAACGAGTTGAGCCTGGCGTTTCAGGTACAGAAGGATGTTCGGACCGAGGCGGTGGTCGGCTACGAAGCCCTGCTGCGCTGGCACCACCCGCGCAACGGCTGGATCTCTCCCGCAGACTTCATTCCAATTGCTGAAGAAAGCGGAGAAATCGTTCGCATCGGCGAATGGGTGCTGAGGACCGCATGCATGGAAGCAGCACGCTGGCCCGAGCAATGCCGCGTCGCCATCAACCTCTCGCCGATCCAGTTGATGCAGGCCGATCTGCTCGACATCGTTGAAAGTTCACTCGAGAATTCGGGCCTGCCCGCGAGCCGGCTGGAACTCGAGATCACCGAAACGGCGTTTATCTCGGATAAGCCCCGCGCCCTGCATGTACTGCGCCAGATCAAGAACCTTGGCGTCTCGATCGCTATCGACGACTTCGGGACGGGGTATTCCTCGCTTGATACCTTGAACTCCTTCCCCTTCGACAAGATCAAGATCGACAGGTCGTTCCTCATGGAATCCGACACGAGCCACCAGGCACGCGCCATCATCAAGGCAGTGCTGGCTCTCGGTCGGAGCCTCAAGGTTCCCGTTCTTGCAGAGGGTCTGGAAAGCGAGGACCAACTGCGGCTCCTGCGCAGCGAAGGGTGCAATGAAGCTCAAGGCTTCCTGTGGGGCAAACCGTCGCGGTCGCTCATTTTCGAGGCGAAGCAGGCAGCGGGGCCGGTGGCGGCGTAGCCGGCACGGCGACGCCGACGCTCTGGCGACCACGCGCCCCGACAGTCGCTCTCGTCGAGGTCTCGGGAGCGGCGGTCATTCGTCCTTCGGATCGGCGTTCGTCAGTTTCTTCAAGGGCGTCAGGAGCCACAAGGTCATCACCGTCGTCGCGCTGAGAACCAGCGCCACGTCGAACGATCCCACGCCCGCAGCGACGCCGATCGCGCCTGTGACCCAGAGGCTGGCCGCCGTTGCCGTCCCCCTGACAGAATCCTTGAGCCGGAGGATCGCGCCACCACCGATGAAGCCCATGCCGGTTATGAGGCCTTCGATGATGCGCGCCATCGCTTCCGGATCGTCGGCCGTCAGCCGCTCCGTCGCCTGAATAAGGCCGCAACTGGCCAGGGCGACAAGCGGGAAGGTCCGGATCCCCGCACTTCGTTCTTCCTTCTCGCGATTCCATCCAATCGGAAGCGCAAGCCCATAGGCCGCCGCGAGCGCGAACATATGAGGAAGCAGATCGACATTCATGACTTAGCCAACTTACGGGACAGGGTTTGGCTCCACAGTGTGCCATGCCGGCGGATAAGAGATGCGCCTTTGGTCATGACAACGCTGCCCCGCTGCACCTGTGCTGCCCGGCGGCGCCTTCTGCGCGGGCTGACAGGCTGGACACATGGCTATGCCTGTGATCTTCTTTGGCCAAGCCTCTGGAGTGATGACGGAACGATGGTAGCTGCTGTGGCGCCCTTGGTGCACCCTTTCCGCTGATGCCTGTACAGGATGCGCGCGCCGCGCTTGTCCAAGGCGATCTTCAGGCCGCTATCAAAGCGGCGGGACGTCTGGTGGAGGCCAGCCCCGATCAGGCGGAGGGCTTCTTCCTGCTCGGCATGGCTGCGGCGGAGGCAGGCCATATCACCAGAGCCATTCCGCTGGTGCAAGCGGCCGTCGATCGGGGCGGTGAATCAGAGCATCTTGCCCAGCTTGCGAAACTGCTTTCGCTAGCGCGCCGGGACGGTGAAGCCGCTGCGGCGGCGCACCGTGCCCTGGCCAACCTGCCGACGGATCCGCTGACCTGTGACACGATTGGCTGCGTCCTGGCGCGGATCGGCGACCATGAAGCGTCACTGACTGCCTTTCGGGCGGCGGTGTCGGGTGATCCGCACAACGTGAGCTTTCGCTACAACCTGGCCGCTGCCTGCGGATTTACCGGAAGGGTGGACGAGGCGCGCAGCCACTACGAAACCATTTTGACCAAGGATCCGATTAACGGGCGCGCGCATTACGCGCTCGCCATCCTGTCTCGCCAATCGGCTGACCGCAATCACGTGGCGAGGCTGGGCTCGGCCCTCGATGCGGCGGTCGCCCCGGACAACGCCCTGCGCATTCGTTATGCGCTGGCTAAGGAACTGGAGGATGTAGGAGATACGGCAGCCTCCTTCCGGCACCTGTCTGTGGCGAATGCAGCGCAGAAATCGGCCCTAGGCTATGACTTCGCGCAGGATGAGGCGATCTTCGACGCCATCGAAGCGGCGTTCGCCGGCAGTCGATCACCCCCGGTCGCCGCTGATGGAGCCGACGGTGCGAACGCGATCTTCATCGTGGGAATGCCGCGGACAGGGACGACCCTGGTCGACCGCATCCTGTCCTCCCATCCGGAGGTCGAGGCCGCCGGTGAGTTGCAGGCGATGCCTCTTGCGGTCAAGGAACTGGCCGCCCGCCACAGCGACGGCGCCTCTTCGCGCCGGGTTCTCGATGCCGCCACGGTCGCAGCAAGCCGCGCCATCGATCACCGCAGTCTTGGCGAGGCGTACCTGGTGCGCGCGGATGCCCATCGCCGGCACACCAGGCCGCGCTTCACGGACAAGCTACCGGCAAACTTCCTCTACATCGGCTACATCGCCCAGGCTCTGCCTGAAGCGCGGATAGTCTGCCTGCGCCGCAATCCGATGGACACGATCTGGAGCAACTACAAAAACCTGTTCGCCAGCCAGTCGGCCTACTACGCCTACTCTTACGACCTGATGGACACTGCCCGCTACTTCGCGCGCTTCGATCGGTTGATGGTCATGTGGGAACGTCTCTGGCCCGGGCGGGTGCTTCAGTTGTCCTACGAGAGTCTTGTCGCCGATCAGGAGAGGGAAACCCGCAGGCTGCTGGCCCACTGCGGCCTCGACTGGAATGAGGCATGCCTCTCGTTTCATGAGAACCGCACGGCCGTTGCCACACCCAGCGCGGCGCAGGTGCGGCGGCCGATGAACAGGGATGGCCTGGAGAAATGGCGCGCTTACGAAGCCGCCCTGGAGCCGGCGCGTTCGTGGCTGGCGGGTCAAGGCATAAGCGGTTAGCAAGCGCCGCCGCCCACCCGGGCGGCGGCGCTGCCTTCAGTACTTGATGCGTGCCTCCACGCCGACGGTGCGTGGATTGACCACCGTCTGACGGTAGAACCGTACCGCCACTCCATCGTTCACGCCGATGCGCGAGCGATCCTGCCCGATGGAGACGACCGCGTACTTGTCAAAGATGTTGTTGGCGAAAAGGCTGACCGTGTACCGGTCCGTCTCATAAGCCAGCGTTGCGCGGTGCAGCACGTAGCTTGGGATCTTGTCCCCGTAGCCCCGATCCCAACCGATACGGGACAACACGTTTCCGCGATATGTCGCCGTCCAGTTCGCGCTCAGGCTGCCTTCGCCCATCGGGACGGTGTACGTCGCGCCCAGACTGCCCGAGTTCTTCGCCGATCCTGGCAGCCGGTCACCGTCAAGGGCATCGAGCTGCGTGAACTTGGGACGCCCATCGTAATTGTTCGGCGTCGTTCGGATGGTGATGATGCCGGGTACGTCTTCGGTGAGCTTCGCATCCGTGTAGGAGTAGCTCCCCTGGATGGTCAGCTCCGGTATCGGACGCAGCTGGAAGGACGTTTCGAAGCCCTGCGATTTCGCCGATCCTCCGTTCACGGTGATGCCGGTCGCACCATTGATGGTGGCGGAATCCACCTGGATCCCGTCCCATTTGATGTGGAAGACGTTGAAATTGAACGAGACCCTGCGCTCGAATAGCTGCATGCGAACGCCGATTTCAGCGTTGCGGGTCTTATCCGGCCCATACATCAGTTCGTTCGGCAGGGCACAGGCGTTCTGCGTGTCTCCAAGTGGTTCCGGACAAGGCGCGACTCTGTTGGGGCCGCCGATGCGATAGCCCTTGCTGTAGGTACCATATACCATCAGGTCGGGAGTGAAGTTGTAGGAGGTGTTGAACTTCCAGACCCATCCATCCTGCTTGGCTCTGCCACCGCCCGGTTCCACATCGTACGGGCTGAGAGGATCGCCGAGCAGCGGCAGCACCAGGGCGCCTTCGATGTTGGAGGTATACTTGAAGTAGCGCGCTCCGCCCGTGACCTGCCATTCGGGCGTGACCTTCAGGGTGCCTTCGCCGAAGAGCGCCTTTTCCGTGATCTTGGAGCGGGTGTAGCTGACGTATTCAAGGTCATCCGGATTATCTGGAACGCCGAGTTCCGCCGAAAGGCCGGGCGTGTGTTCGGCATAATCGCTCTTGTACTTCTGCTCATTGTAGAAGCCGCCGAGCACCCAGCTGAACGGGCCGCCATGCCGCGATACGAGCCGCACCTCCTGGTTGAACTGCTTGCGCCGGGTATCGCTTTCGTTCCAGCTCGAGAAGGCGGGGAAAAGCTCGTAGTCGTAGTCGAGGTCGAGGAGCAGGTCGGTGTTGTCGCTCTGCGACCGGCTGCGGACATCGGTGTATGCGCTCGTGGAGACGAGATCGACGATGTCAGCGATGTTCGCGTTGATCTCCATGCTCGCCAGGTGCGCGCGACGGTTGACCGGCTCCTCGTAGCGGCTGGCGTTCTGGTAGCGGCCGGTTCCGAGCACGCCATAGCTGTTGGACTGCGCACCGTCCGTCTTCGTGCGCTGGAAAGCGTAGGTGAAGATGACCTTCAGATCCTCGCTCGTCTGCGCCATCAGCTGGTTGCGGGTGGTGAACGTCCTCTCGAAGTTGAGATCCTCACGGCGCCGCAGATTCGCGGCATATTCCGACGGGGTCGGGCCATCGAGGCCGCCCGGTTGGGGCAGCGAAACGCCCGGCGTCTGCAAGAGCAGGGGGTAATCGATGAATCCCGGATCGTAGTAGTAGCCCGTTGCGGAGCGGAAGGCGACATGATCGCGTACGATGGGAATGTTGATCATGCCGTCGGCCTGGTAGCCGAAGTTGTCCGAATGGCTCTTGGCGTAAAGGCGGCCATGTGCGTCCGCTTCGAAGGCGTCCACATTCGGTCGGTTCGGGATGTAGCGGATGGCTCCGGCCAGCGTGCCGAGACCGTAGAGCGTCCCTTGCGGGCCAAGCAGCGTTTCCACGCGTGCGATGTCAAGCAGCTTGAAATCGTAGTAGAGTGGCACTTCGCCAAGGTAGATGCCCAGCGAGTCGTCGTAGTTCGCTCCGTCCGAACCGGTGTCGGATGCATTGAGACCGCGTAGTACGATGGACCCGGTCGATCCGGGTCCCGTGTCCGAGATGGTCAGGCCGGGTGTAAAGTCGGCCAGATCACGAACATCGTCAATCCGCTGCCGCGCGAGCTCGTCGGCGCCGATCGCGGAGATGTTGATGGGCGTGTCCATGATGGTCGTGGCGCGGCGTGTGCCCGTGACCACGATGGCGTCGCCCTCCGCAGCGATGGCGTCGGCGCCGTCCTGTGCCACTGCCGGCAGCGCGTTGACGGTGCCTGCGAATACCGTCGCTGACAGCAGCGCCGCCCTCAATTTCGCGCGATGTCTCATGTGCTTCCCTGTCCTTGATTGAGGTTCCGGTTGCCTTGGCCTGCCTGCGCCAATGCTCGCGGCTACCGCTTTCCTGGCATGACGCCCCGGCCATCTTCGCGGATGTTGCGCCGGTTCGCCTCTCGTCCCGACTTCTGGGCGGGGTTGAGTTCTGGTTGAGTGCTATGAGGCTGATCGTGCCGGTTCAGCGCACCATGGGCACCTTTTCGACGCGCCTCGCCCTGATCCAGGCGATGACGGGCTGGAATGGAAACACGAACTGCTCCCGGATGGAAAGGCGCCTGAGATCGTCCTGGCCCACGACGCTCGCTTCACCCTCGCGGTATGTGTCGAACAGGCGGTCCAAGAGGATCAGCGAATTGGCGTAATTGCAGCGGGTGCTTTCGTAGTCGGTGGAGTGATGAAGGCTGTGATGCCGTATCGTCGTGAAGAAGAACGAATAGAACGGCGGCGGGTCGGCACGAACATTGGCATGTGCGAAGGTGGAGATCGCGCCAAGAATGTTGATGCCGCAGAATATTGCAGTCGCGGGTAGATCGAACAGGGCCAGTACGCTGAGGCTGATCAGGAACAACTCGATAGGGTTTCCGACATAGCCCTTCGCGGCATTGAGCTGCGTCAGGTGGTGATGCGGCGCATGGGTCAGCCAAAGCGGTGTGACGTTGTGCATCAGCCGGTGCATCCAGTACTGGCCAAACTCGATGACCAGGACCACCATGGCGACCTGGACCAGGAAGGGCAGTTGCATCGCCCAGGGTGTCGTCAGGCCAAGCGTCTCCTTCAGCGCCTTCAGCGGGCCTTCTGCCAGTTCGGCGTTAGCCCAGGCGATCGCCGTAGCCCCCAGCGCTACGTAAAACATGTCAGTCAGAAATTCGCGGGTGTTCAGGCGCCAGCCGGCATGCCGTTCGTTCACCCACTCCAGCCCCAGCACGCTGAGTGTGATCACCAGCGAGGTCACCGGGAGAGTCCATGCGGCGCCGGTCAACCACGCCGGCGCGAAGGCCCAGAAGCAGGTGATCAGCACCAGGTAAGCGGGCGGCAGCAGGTCGAACACGGTCTGCTTCACACGGCTGACGGTGCGGTCATGCTCGCCCGTCCGCCCGGTCTCGGGAATGGCTGTACAGGAGAGTGGCAGTTGTTCCATCGAAACCCCCATTCAGGCTGGCGCGCCAGCCTGTTGTTTGCAGATGCCCTCCCGATGTCGTCGCTCTGCCAGGCGACTATGTACACGCTATGGATATTACGTTTCTCGTCAAGCGTATTAATCGTGAGCTCTTTCGTTTTGCTGGCTTGTAAGCGGAAGTTGCGGAAAACGGCCATTCAGCGGATCCATTGGTAACACCCGCGGATACGGCACGCAGGCGCCGGCGATGTCAGTAGGCCTGCTGATTCGTCGTTGACGACAAGGTTTGCGGGCGAAGCTGGAGCGGCGCCAGGAGGGCTTCGGCGTCGTGTTGGCGTGGGGCGGCGCATGATCGCCGGGCATGGAAGCGTCCACGGCCTTGACTTCTGTACCCCTCTCCTCCCAGCGTCATCCGGACAGGTCACCCGGCGATTGCCTGCCGGTGAATGGAGATGCCGGACGTGAGGAGTGTGACCGTGGCCAGAGGGAACACAGCGTGAGCGCGGATTCCGCCAGTCTGGCGCGTCTCAGCATGAGCCTTCCTGCCGAATTGTTCCGGCAATTGGATATGATGGTTGAGGAGCGGGGCCTGCCTTCCCGATCGCAGCTCATGGCCGAGCTGATCCGCCATGCGCTGGCTGAACATGAGGCGCTCACCCGGCCGGAGGAGATGCTCGCGGGCACCATCACCCTTGTCTATCGTGGTGATCGCGGGCGCGTGCGCCAACAGCTTGCGGAAAGCCAGGCTGATTATCTGAAGGAAGTGATTTCCTCCCAGCACGTCTTCCTCGAGGATGATCAGTCTCTGGAAGTGCTGCTCGTCCAAGGGCCCGCAGGGCGATTGAAGGCGCTGTGCGACGCCCTCAGAGCCATTCGAGGCGTGCACCAGCTCAAGCTGGTCACGACGACCGCGCTCCTGCCTCCTTTGCACGACCATGCCGCCCCCGGAACACGTGGTCGTGTGCGGTCGCGCAAGCAGGCGGGCGGGGCGCGGTAACCGGCGAGAGAATCGCCCGCCTACTGAACTGCGCGGCCCGATGCATCGCATGGTATTACAAAATTTGGATCGAGTAATATTTTTGTGATGGACAAGGCTTCCTTTCGCAGCAATGCTGCAGTGCGAAAGGGGAATGATTCATGATCGCACCTATCCGTCGGATGGCCGGGGTAGCAGTGGTTGCGGGGGCGCTGCTCACGACCGCCTGCTCGCAGACCGCACAAGCGCCGCAGCCGCGCACCGAGTTCAACATCGGTTGGTCGATCTACGCGGGCTGGATGCCCTGGCCCTACGCTCAGCAGGCGGGTATCGTGAAGAAGTGGGGCGACAAGTACGGCCTCAAGATCAACATCGTTCAGGTCAATGACTATGTCGAGTCAGTGAATCAGTTCACCGCAGGCAAGCTGGACGGCGTGACGGTCGCCAACATGGACGCGCTGACCATTCCCGCAGCCGGCGGCAAGGACACCAGTGCGATCATCGTCGGCGATTACTCCAACGGCAACGACGGCATCGTGATGAAGGGGGCGGGCGACCTTGCGTCCATCAAGGGACAGCCAGTCAACCTCGTCGAGCTTTCGGTGTCGCACTACCTGCTGGCGCGGGCGCTGGATACGGTTCACCTCGCGCCCAATGACGTGAAGACGGTAAACACCGCAGATGCGGACATCGTGGGAGCATTCGCGAGCCCGGACGTGAAGGTCGCCGTTGCTTGGAATCCGCAGCTTACCGCCATAAAGGGCCAGCCAGGGGCCAAGCAGGTCTTCAGTTCCGCCGATATCCCCGGTGAGATCCTGGATCTTCTTTGCGTCGACACCGCCACTCTCAAGACCAACCCGAAGCTGGGCAAGGCGCTTGCGGGCATATGGTACGAGACTACGGCCCTGATGACGCGACAGGACGAACAGGGCCGGCAGGCGCGGGCGGCGATGGCAAAGCTTGCGGGCGCTACACCGGAGGCTTTCGACCGGCAGCTGAGCACCACGCACCTCTACGCGGATCCAAAGGCAGCCGTGACGGCCACCGCTTCCCCCGCGCTGGTGACCACGATGACGCGCGTCCGGGACTTCAGCTTTTCGAAGGGCCTGTTCAAGGGGGCCGCAACCGCAGACGCAGTGGGCATCGCGTTCCCGGGCGGCAAAACGCTTGGCGACCCTGCGCGCGTCACACTGCGCTTCGACGAAAGCTTCATGAAGATGGCAGCCGAAGGCAAGCTCTGACTCCGCTACTGCGGCTCCCATCCGATAGGGGATACATGACAATGCGTTGGGTAAATCGTCAAGTTCGGCGAGGGGACCGGCTGCTCCTTGGCGCCGCACCGATCGTGGTCCTGGCCCTGGTCTACCTCGTGATGGCAGCCAATCGCCACGCGGCCAATCCTCTAGACAAGATCCTGCCGCTGCCCGGCAGCATGGTGGAGAGTATGTCCGTCCTGCTGTTTCAGCCGGATCCTCTCTCCGGCCAGCTGGTCTTCTGGGCGGACACGCTCGCCAGCCTGCAGCGGCTTGGCATCGGGCTGGGCATTTCCACGCTCTGCACACTAGTCGTCGGGATCGCTCTTGGCGCCCTGCCGCCGGTGCGCGCGACACTCGGGCCGCTCGTCACGGGCATCGCCGTTATTCCGCCGATCGCCTTGCTGCCCATCCTCTTCATCGCCCTGGGCCTGGGCGAGACCGCCAAGGTTGCCCTTATCGTCATCGGCGTTGCTCCGGTGATGATCCGGGACATAGCGGCTCATGTCGCTTCGCTGCCGCGTGAGCAGATCATCAAGGCGCAGACGCTTGGCGCCAGCAGCTGGCAGGTCATCATCCGCGTTGCACTGCCGCAGGCCATGCCGCGCCTGATCCACGCCATTCGCCTGGCGCTGGGACCGGCATGGGTGTTCCTGATCTCGGCCGAAGCGATCGCCTCGGATGTAGGGCTCGGCTACCGCATCTTTCTCGTGCGACGCTATCTCTCGATGGATGTCATCATCCCTTATGTCGCATGGATCGCACTTCTTGCGATCCTCATGGATGTCGCGCTCACCGTGCTGAGCCGGCGACTGTTCCCCTGGGCACATGGAGAACGCCATTGAGCACGCTCCTCAGCTTCCGCGACGTCTGGGTCGAATATGGCGACCGGATCATCATCGAAAAACTCGACCTCGACATAGCCGCAGGCTCCTTCGTGTCGGTGGTCGGCCCCTCGGGAGCGGGCAAGAGCAGTTTCCTGCGCCTGATCCTGGGCCAGGAAGCCCCCACCCGAGGCAGCATCCTGCTCGATGGTGTTCCGTTGAAGCCGGAGTGCGGACCCGACCGCGGGGTGGTGTTCCAACGCTATTCCGTGTTCCCTCACCTCTCTGCGCTGCGCAACACCATGCTGGGCCTCGAATGCGCGCAATCACCGTTCACCGCGCGTCTGTTCGGCCGGTCGCGGCGCAAGGCCGAGGAAGAGGCAACCGCCATGCTCGAGGCAGTGGGGCTGGGGCACAGCCTCCATCTCTACCCCGCCCAGATGTCAGGCGGAATGCAGCAACGACTGGCGATCGCGCAGGCTCTCGTGAAGCGGCCGCGCATCCTGCTGCTGGACGAGCCGTTCGGCGCGCTCGATCCCGGCATCCGGGCTGACATGCACGCGCTCATACGCGGTCTGTGGCAGGAGTATGCGCTGACCATCGTGATGGTGACGCACGACATCCGGGAGGCCTTCACGCTGGGGACGCGCGTCCTCGCCCTCGACAAGCGCCGGCACGATCCGCACGCGCCGCACCGCTTCGGCGCTACGGCGATCTACGACCTTCCGCTGCGCAACCGAACCGAGCCCACCCCTCCAAGTATTACTATTGACGCAATAGGTAATAACTGAGAAGAGGTTTCCATGAGCTCCGAATCCGCAGGCCTGGCACGGCTGAGCATGAGCCTCCCCGCCGGCCTTTTCAGACAGTTGGACCTGATGGTTGCGGAACGCGGCCTCCCGTCGCGCTCGCAGCTGATCGCCGAGCTGATCCGGCACGCGCTGGCCGAACATGAATCCCTCATCCGCCCGGATGAGATGCTCGCCGGCACGATCACGCTCGTCTACAGGGGCGAAAGGGGGCGCGTGCGCCACCAGCTGTCGCAGACCCAGGCGAACTACTTGAAGGAAGTCATCTCTTCTCAGCATGTCGTGCTCGAAGATGACCAGTCACTCGAAGTTCTTCTCGTTCAGGGCCCGGCTATACGGCTGAAGGAACTTTGCGATGCCATCCGTCGTGTGCGCGGTGTGCAGCAGCTGGAACTCGTGACCACGACATCGCTGCTACCGCCGCTGCACGACCAGGGCGTCACTCCCTTTCCCTCCATCGGAGCCAATTCATGACCGCAATTCTAGCGAACCCGCTTGCCGCGCGTGATCATGCGCGCGCAATGGAAGGCACCGTGGTCGAAGCCATGCCGGTGCTGCCTCCCCATGCCGACGATCTGCCGCGTGATGTGACTGAGCAGGACCTACTCTGGGAGGAAACCGTGGCCGCCGGTGGATACGCCACACGTCGGCTGTCGCGTGGCACCCGCCTGCGCCTGGTCGATCTGAAGGGTGACGCCTGCGCATCGCTTCTGGTGTTCAATGCCGAAGCGCCTGCAGAGCGGCTCAACGTCGCCGACACGGTAAAGGTGCAATGGAACGCGTACCTTGGACAAGGCAAGCTGCTGCTTTCGGACATGGGGCGAGTGCTGTTCAGTATCCTGCAGGACGATGCGGGTACGCACGACACGTTCTGCGGGACATCGAACGCCGGAACCAACACCGCCAAGTATGGTGAGGGTCGCAACAGCGGCGCCTTTCCGAACGGGCGTGACCGCTTCCTCCTCGGCGCGGCGAAGCATGGTCTGGGGCGGCGCGACGTCCACCCCTGCATAAACCTGTTCAAGGGCACACGGATCGCGGCGGACGGCGCCATAGCGGTTGAAGTCGGCCCATTCGAGGCTGGTCGTACGGTTCTGCTGCGCGCCGAGATGGACGTGATCGTCGTCCTTGCCAACGTACCTCACGTCCTCGATCCGCGGGAGAGCTATTCGGTCACGCCCCTGCGCGTCACCGCCTGGCGTGGACCGGTGACGCGCGAGGATGATCCCGTTCGCACCGCCACGCCAGAGGGCCTGCGCGCCTTCAAGAACGTCGAAGACTATTTCCGCCGCTGAAAGGGCCAAGGCTATGAGCACCGATTCCCACCTTTCCGGTCTCACCGGCACCGTGATCCACGATGCTGTCGTCCCCGCGCGCGCGCCCTGGCTGCATCACATCGACGCAGGGCAGACGCTGCGCATCGTCGACCTGGAAGGTAACCAGGCCGTCGACTTCCTGCTCTATGCGGCGGCGGACGACGCGGAGCGCTATAGCGCGCAAGACACCGTGGCGGCTCAGGGCAATCTGTTTCTTCGGGAAGGCACCACACTGCTGTCAAACGAAGGGCGTCCGATGATGACGATCGCCGCCACGTCCGTGGAGTACCACGACACGATTGGTGGCGCCTGCTCGTGCGAGTCCAACACCTTGCGCTACGGCCATCACACCAAGGCCGAGCACGCCTGCGTCGAGAACTTCCTGGAGGCCAATCTCATGGAAGGACGCGGCAAGCGCGACA
The DNA here is from genome assembly GCF_900182875.1 of Novosphingobium panipatense. NCBI lineage: Bacteria > Pseudomonadati > Pseudomonadota > Alphaproteobacteria > Sphingomonadales > Sphingomonadaceae > Novosphingobium > Novosphingobium panipatense. Next base: position 200,711 of record NZ_FXUI01000006.1, on the reverse strand, counting down.
TCGTCTCCAACATCAACTTCTTCATGAACGTGCCGGTCGAGCCGGATGGCTCGCTTGGCATCGTGGACGGGATTTCCGCGCCGGGCCTCACGGTCGATCTTCGCGCCGAGATGGACGTGATCGTTGTCGTTTCCAACTGCCCGCAGGTGAACAATCCATGCAACGGCTTCAACCCGACCCCCGTGCGCATGATCGTTGCCGCATGAGCTTCGACACCGTCCTCATCGCGAACCGCGGCGCGATCGCCACCCGTATCATCCGCACGTTGCGCACCATGGGGCTGCGCTCTGTCGCCGTCTATTCGGAGGCCGATGAAGGATCGAGCCATGTGACGCTTGCCGATGAGGCGGTATGCATCGGCGGGGCCAAGGCGTCCGACAGCTATCTCAACATCGCGGCGATCCTCGATGCTGCACGCCGGACCGGCGCAGGAGCAATCCACCCGGGCTACGGGTTCCTGGCAGAAAACGTGGAGTTCGCCGAAGCCTGCGCCGAAGCCGGCATCGTCTTTATCGGACCCACGACGCAGAACATCCGCACATTCGGGCTGAAGCACAGCGCCAGAGCGCTGGCGGCGGCCCATGACGTTCCCCTCGCGCCGGGCACCGGCCTTCTCAGCGACGAGGAAGCAGCGGTTCGCGCAGCGGTGGAAGTGGGATACCCGGTCATGCTGAAGGCCACTGCAGGTGGCGGCGGCATCGGCATGCGGGTCTGCGAGGACGAGGTGGCGCTGCGCGATGCCTTCGAAGCGGTGGCGCGCCAGGGCCTCAGCAACTTCGGCGATGCCAGCGTCTTCCTTGAACGCTACATCCGCAGGGCCCGCCATATCGAGGTGCAACTGTTCGGCGACGGGCAGGGCCGGGTCATGGCGCTGGGAGAGCGGGACTGCTCGTTGCAGCGACGGAACCAGAAAGTGGTCGAGGAGGCACCTGCACCGTCGCTGCCCGCCAGCGTCCGCGCCGAGCTGATTGCCTCTGCCATCCGCCTGGGTGAAGCGGCGCAGTATCGTTCCGCCGGCACGGTCGAGTACCTCTACGACGCCGACCGCGAGGAATTCTTCTTCCTTGAGATGAACACGCGCCTCCAGGTGGAGCACGGCGTCACCGAAGCGGTGATGGGCATCGACTTGGTCGAATGGATGGTGCGTGGAGCGGCGGGAGACTATGGCTTCCTCGATGTCGGTACGCCCGAACCGCAGGGCCATTCGGTCCAGATGCGGCTCTATGCCGAAGACCCGTCGCTGGATTACCGTCCCACCTCGGGAACACTGACCTGCCTCGAGTTTCCGGCCGACATTCGTGTGGAAACCTGGTGCACGGCCGGTACCACCGTCAGCGCCTGGTACGATCCGATGCTGGCCAAGCTGATCGTTCATGCCCCTACCCGGGCCGAAGCGGTGGAGGCGGCGCAGCGCGCACTTGACGCCAGTCGTGCCGACGGGATGGAGACCAACCTGCGCTGGCTGCGCGAGGTGGTGCGTTCGCCCGCCTTCGTAAGCGGTGAGGTGTCCACACGCGTGCTGGACACGATTTTGTACGAGCCCCGGGCCTTCCGTGTAGTGAGCGGCGGCACTTCGACGACCGTGCAGGACTGGCCTGGGCGCCAGAAGCTCTGGGCCGTCGGAGTCCCTCCGTCCGGGCCGATGGATGACCAGTCTTTCCGATTAGGCAATCGCCTGCTCGGCAACCCGGAAGGGCTGGCGGGTCTTGAGGTCACCGTCACCGGGCCCACACTGGCATTCATCGCCCCGGCTCGGGTGTGCCTGATGGGCGCCGACTTTGAGGCGACGCTTGACGGCGTTCCCGTCGAACGCGGCGCGCCCTTTGACATCGGTTCGGGTCAGACGCTGGCCCTCGGGCGTGCGTCCCGAGGCGGGATGCGGGGCTATATCCTCTTCGCCGGCGGTCTCGATATCGCACCGTATCTGGACAGTTGCAGCACCTTCGAGCTGGGTCAGTTCGGCGGACACGCAGCGCGGCGGCTGCTTGCAGGGGATACGGTGCATCTCGGCAGTCAGCCGGTGGGTTCGGAGCTGCCCCCGGTCGCGCTGCCTCCGGTCAGTAACGACTGGACACTGCGCGTGCTCTACGGCCCGCACGGCGCGCCCGACTTCTTCACTCCCGACGACGTGGAGACATTCTTGGGGGCGGAATGGAAGGTCCATTACAATTCCAACCGCACCGGCGTGCGTCTCGTCGGCCCCAAGCCGCGATGGGCGCGCACCGACGGCGGTGAGGCAGGGCTTCACCCGTCGAACATCCATGACAATCCGTATGCCATCGGGGCCGTCGACTTCACAGGCGACATGCCGATCATCCTCGGTCCGGACGGGCCGTCACTTGGCGGCTTTGTATGCCCCTTCGTGGTGATTGCGGCGGATCGCTGGAAGATCGGCCAACTCGCGCCCGGGGATACCTTGCGCTTCGCGCCCGTGACCATCGCGGACGCGGCAACGGCCGACGCAATGCAGCGCCGTCTCGTGGCGGACGGCACACTACCGCTGCCCACGCCGGAACGGGCGCTGAAGACGTTGTCGCCGGTGCTGGCTGAGATCGCGGAAACGCCCGGTCGTCCCCGCACGGTCTACCGGCAGCAGGGCGATCGCAACATCCTGGTCGAGTATGGCCCGATCGTCCTCGATATCGAGCTTCGCATCCGCGTTCACGCGCTGATGACCGAACTCGAGCGACAGAACTTGTCGGGGATCGTCGATATCGTACCCGGCATCCGGTCGCTCCAGTTGCACTTCGACGGTGTGGCGATGGACCAGGAGGCGGCCCTCGCCGTGCTGATCGCCGCCGAGGAGCGGCTGGGGGATCTGGAGGATTTCACGATCCCCTCGCGTATCGTCCACCTGCCTCTCAGCTGGCGGGATCCCGCGACGATCGAGACGATCGAGAAGTACATGGCGACGGTGCGCGACGACGCGCCCTGGTGCCCCGACAACATCGAGTTCATTCGCCGCATCAACGGCATGCCCGACCAGGCCGCTGTCGAAAACCTGATTTTCGAGGCCAACTACCTCGTCATGGGGCTTGGCGACGTCTATCTGGGCGCCCCGGTGGCGACACCGGTAGATCCGCGCCATCGTCTGGTCACCACCAAGTACAACCCCGCAAGAACCTGGACGCCGCCTAACGTGGTGGGCATCGGCGGGGCTTACATGTGCATCTACGGCATGGAAGGGCCGGGCGGTTACCAGTTGTTCGGGCGTACCGTGCAGGTTTGGAACACCTATCGGCAGACCGAGGCCTTCACCGAGGGCAAGCCCTGGCTGTTGCGCTTCTTCGACCAGATCCGCTTCTATCCGGTCAGTGCGGATGAACTGGCGGACTGGCGAAGGGAGTTTCCGGCGGGTCGGCAAGCGCTGCGTATCGAGCCTTCGGAGTTCCGGCTCGCGGACTACCGCGCGTTCCTTGCTGAAAATGCGCAGGGAATTGCCGAGTTCGAGGCGCGCCGACAAACGGCGTTCGACGAGGAGCGCGCCGACTGGCAGCGCCGGGGCGAGTTCGACCAGGCGGAGGCCGCGGGGCAGGCCGACATTCCTGCCGACGACGCAATCCTCCTGCCGGAGGGCTCCGACCTGGTGGAAGCGCCATACGGTGGAAGCGTGACCCGGCTGCTGGTCGGCGCCGGAGACCTTGTAGAAGCCGGCGACAGGATCGCCGTCATAGAGGCAATGAAAATGGAATGTTCGGTGGAAAGCCCGGGGGCGGGCACCGTTGAGGCGCTCTACATCAGGGAAGGCCAGGCTTTACACCCCGGCGCCCCCATGCTGGCCCTGAGGCGGAACGCATGAGTGCGGCCGTTGCATCCCCCATGCGCCTGAGCGCGAAGGGCATCGCCGCTGCGGTGAACGCGGGTGACACGACGGCCGTGGCCGTCGCCGCGGAGACGCTCGCCCGGATCGAGGCGTACGACGCCGTCCAGCCTCAGATCTGGATCAGCCGCGCGGACAGGGATACGCTTCTCGCAGCGGCTCGCGCGGTCGATGCGCGCCTCGCAGCCGGGGAGAGCTTGCCGCTGGCGGGTGTTCCCTTCGCAGTGAAGGACAACATCGACGTGGCCGGGTTCGAGACAACGGCGGCCTGTCCCGCGTTCGCCTATGAGCCCGAAGCCGACGCCGGGGTGATCGAACGCCTGCTCGCGGCAGGCGCCGTGTGTGTCGGCAAGACCAACCTCGACCAGTTTGCCACCGGGCTGAACGGCTCGCGCAGCCCCTACGGCATTCCCCGCAATACGTCGAACTTGGCGTACGTCAGCGGGGGATCAAGCTCGGGCTCCTCGGTCGCGGTGGCGGCGGGTCTCGTGGCTTTCGCGCTCGGAACGGACACGGCGGGCTCCGGCCGGGTGCCGGCGGCATTCAACCATCTTGTGGGGTTCAAGCCCACGAAGGGACGCTGGAGCACGCGGGGCCTCGTCCCGGCATGCCGCACCATCGACTGCATCACTGTGTTCACCGACGACACCGCCGATGCTCGTCTGGTGGATCAGGTGGTGGCAGCCTTCGATGTCGCGGACCCCTATTCCAAGGCCCTGGCGGACCGTCCCGTCACGGCGAAACGCATCGGCGTGCCCCGGCGGGATCAGCGGGTGTGGTTCGGCGATCCGGAATCCGAGTTTCTCTACGACGAAGCTCTACGAAATCTCGCGACGCTGGGAGAGATCGTCGAGATCGATCTGGCGCCGCTGCTGGAAGCCGCTCAACTGCTCTACGGCGGGCCGTGGGTGGCCGAGCGGACAGCAGCCATGGCCGAAATCCTTGCGACCAACCCTCTCGCGGTTGATCCCACGGTCCGGGCCGTCGTCGAACCGGGTGCCGACATGAGCGCAGTGGATCTCTTCAACGGCATTTACCGCATGGCCGAACTGAAACGCCATGCGGACCTGATGTGGCACTCCGTCGACATTCTCGCATTCCCCACGACCGGTACGACGTACCGGGTCGCCGAGATGCTGGCGGCTCCTGTGGCGCTGAACAGCAATCTCGGGCTCTACACCAATTTCGTCAATCTGCTGGACATGGCGGCTCTTGCCGTTCCTGCGGGCGTTCGCAGCAACGGCACCGGCTTCGGGATCACCTTGATCGGACCAGCGGATACCGACCGCGCGCTGCTGGACGCAGCCGACGCTTACCTTGGGGTTGCGGATCTACCCGCGCCGCCGCCACTCGACCTGGAGGGAAAGATGCAGACCGTTAAGCTCGCCGTCGTCGGCGCCCATCTCAAGGACATGCCGCTTCACTGGCAGCTGACCTCGCGCGACGCCGAATTCGTCGGTGCCTTCGAAACAGCGCCGACTTACCGCCTCTACGCGATGGCGGACAGCGTGCCGGCGAAGCCGGCGCTCGTCCACAGTGAGGACGGCGCCGCTATCGCGGTCGAGGTCTATGAACTGGGCGTGGCGGAATTCGGCAGCTTCGTCGCCGAAGTACCGGCGCCCCTGGCAATCGGTACGGTCACTCTGGCAGACGGCAGCAGCGTGAAAGGCTTCGTGGCCGAACCGCGCGCTGTGAACGGGGCGGAGGACATCACCAGCCTGGGTGGCTGGCGGGCCTTCATGGCACGTGCGGCCTGAGGAGCAGCTCGACATCTCGCAAAGGGGGAAATCATGCGCAAGTGGATGGTGATTGCAGCCTTGGCCGGTTCAGCAGCGACGGGAGCTGTCGCCGCTCACGCCGAGCAGGTCATCGATGTGCCCGGATATGCCGACTTTCTCGCGGTAGACGGCGAAACCGTCTGGTCCACGAACCAAGGTCGGGTCGAGCGGTGGTCTCGCGATGGCAAGCTGGCGGAAGTGCCGATGGCGCGGCCTTGTGGCGTCATGGCGCTTGCGGATGGGTCTCTCTGGGTGGCGGACTGCAAGGAAGGGGCCGTCAAGCGCGTCGATACCCGCTCCGCGAAAGTCATCGCCGCTGTTCCTACCGGGATCGCCAACCCGCAAGGTGAGCTCAACGTAGTGGCGGGGGCCGGTTCGGTCTGGGTGGCCAGCGATGACAAGGGCGTGGTCTCGCGTATCGACCCGGCAACCAACAAGGTGATCGCCAAGGTCGCGGTGGATCCGGGCACCTGGTACCTTGCCTTCGGCCAGGGAGCGTTGTGGGCGGTGAGTTCTGAGAGGCAGTCGCTCCAGCGTATTGACCCCGGAAGCAACCGCGTCGTTGGCCGCGTGGCGCTGGGTGCGCAGCCCGGCTTCCTTGCCGCTGGCGAGGGAGCGGTCTGGGTCCAGGAGCAGGGTGACGGCACCGTGGCCCGGGTGGATCCGAAAACGCTCGCGATCATGGGACGCGTGAAGGTCGGTGCGAACCTGAAGTGGGGGGACATCGATACCGGTGATGGCAAGGTCTGGTTACGAACCACGGACGACCAGGAATTCGCCGTCATCGATGCCCGGACCTCTGCAGTAGAGGGGCGCTTCGGCAAGGCCGCAGGCAGCGGCGCCCTGCGATACACGCCAGCTGGCGTGTGGACTACGGCGCATGATGCCCACAGGCTTACCTGGTGGCCGCAGGGCGAACTGAAGAAGGCAGGGCAGCCAAACCCCTGACTCGAAAAGCAGGTGCATCGCCGCATCGCAATGAGGTGATACTCTCTCGCTATGCGGCAGCACTCTGTTCTATCACGCCGGCGAAGCCGATGGACAGAAGACGAATGAGCGACCGCACACCGCCGACCGACCGGAAATTCGCAAGCCGGGTGGACTGGAACCTGATGCGCACGTTCGTCGATATCGTGCGGGCAGGGGGCATCGGCGCGGCTGCGCGGCAGCTCAACAAGCAGCAGCCAAGCATCAGCGCCGCGCTCAAGCGGCTTGAGGACCATGTCGGGGCCACCCTGCTCCATCGCTCGGCGAGCGGTGTCGAGATGACGGCCGCCGGCAAGGCCATGATGGCTCTGTGCGAGGATATGCTCGAATCCGCGCGCCTGATGCCTCATCAGGTGGCCCAGGCCATCAAGCGGGTGGAGGGACTGGTCCGCATCCAGATCGTCTCCGCGATAGTTTCCCCCGAGTTCGACGAGGCGATAGCGAGCTTTCATCGGCGCAATCCGGACATTCAGATCGAAATTCGCGTGTCCGCATGGCGCCAGGTGCTGGAGGCGCTCGAAGCGGGCGAGGTCGAAGTCGGGATCGGCTATGACAACAGCGTGCGCGGAAGTCTCGTCTACGAGCCTCTTTTCGTGGAACGTCAGCAGCTCTACTGCGCGCGCAGCCACCCGCTGTTCGGGTATCGCATCACGCAGCCCAAAGAACTGGCCGACGAGCCTTTCGTTCTCATGGGCGACGATGAAATAGAAGCCGTGACGCAGTTGCGTCGAAGATACCGACTCGGCACTCGCGTGGCCGGCTTGGCCGGAGACATGAACGAGGCGCGGCGGCTTATCCTGTGCGGTGTCGGCATGGGTTTCCTGCCCACGCCGGTCGTAAGCGCCGAGATCGAGCGTGGCGCTCTCTGGCCGCTGCTGCACACCGACTTTGAGCCGTCCTACGACATCTTTCTTCTGGCTCGTGCGGAGCCCGAGCGGAATACGGCAACCCAGCTGTTCATCGATGAAGTCTTCCGTCGCATCCGGGCACAGCCCAGATCATAGACCGCAGCTATGGGCGGCATCGACATTTTGCCTCTGCCTTGATGACCCTCCAGGGTTCAGTCTCCTCATCAAGACGCAAGGTGAGGGCCGCAATGAGTGTCAGGACTGTTTTTCCCAACACATCGTCCGGGCGCCACGGCTTAGCCAGGCGGCTTGCAACGATGATGCTGCAGGTGCTCCGTGCGGGCTTGGAAGTTCGCGCAGAAGCAATCCGCAGCGTCAGCGCAAACGGCGCGAGGGGGCGGTAATGCGCTGTGGCTCGAGGCGCTGGAACGGCTCCGCACGCGTCCTCGTTGCAGCGAGCGCGGTCGTAGCCTTTTCCGCGACGGGGGCAGTCGCTGCGCCTCGCCAGAACGCACGGCTGGTGTCTTGCGCACCGACCGACTGCCTCCTCGTTTCCGGGCGCCGTGCTGATGCGGACCTGCCGGTGTTCATCAACGGGCATCTCGTGCAGGTGCAGGGCGGGCGGCATTGGAAGGTTCTTCTCCCGGTCGAGACTGTGCGCGCATGGTCGATGCCGGGAGCCCGGAGTATCGACGTCACGACGTCGGCTGAAGTTGCCGTAAATTCGGTGACTAGCGCAGTGAAACTTCCCGTCGGCATGTTGGGAAGTATTACGGAGCTAGCATCCCTGGTAATACTAGTACGATAGAGGATTTTCTCATGACGTGATCGATTGTCAATTCTCCACGTAAGCGCTATATGAGTGGCAGTCACCTTAGAGTGGCGGCTCTACTTGCGCTTAGGAGACGATGATGAAGATTGGCGTCCTTGCACTGGCGTCGCTGGCTTTTGCCACGTCCGCCACTGCAGCCACCGGCGATAACCCGTTCGCGCAGGACAAGGCCGTCCTGCAATTAAAGGGGCTTGATCTTGCAACAGCGGAGGGACAGCAGCGGCTTGCCATTCGCATGGACCGGGCGGCGCGCTCAGTCTGTGGCGATCGGGTGGCGAGCCTGCACCTTGCCGCCGAACGCAAGGCGCAGGATTGTCGCACCGCTGTGCTTGCCGACATCCGAAGCCAGATCGAAACCCGGCGGGCCGACGCGACACGCTCTTCGACGGTACAGTTGGCGCTCGCGCGCTAAGCTAGCTGCGGCTACATGCCTCGCGGTGCCGTCGTTCCTGTCCGAACGGCGGTGCCGCCGAAAGGCTACTTTGACGGCGGCCGTGCCGTCTTCCCGGTTCCATGGACCGGCTTGGCCTGCCAGGCCAACATTTCCCTCCTTTGCAAGGGCCGTCAAAAGCGGCCGTCCCCGCTGGCGACGTGATTTTGCCACGATGATGCTCGCTGGCGCCGTCGCTGCGCTTCGTATCGCGTCGATCGCGATCTCGCGAACAGCCATAGGCGCAGCCGGACGGGGTCTCCGGCAAGCGGACGATGCTTCCCATTACACGACAGTACGCGGAACTCCGCAGGAACAGCGGATGTCGCGGGGGGCGCCGAACGCCTTATGGATGCGGCCGCAAGTGGCCGAAGGCGCCACGTTGAAGTCCCATCGCGTCGCAGAACATGCGTATCACTTAGACTACGGGTCAGATATTACGAGGGCAGTCGTATGAACGGAGTGCGGGTCGGTAACAGGATAATCGGGTCTCAATCACCCGTAACGGTGGGGTGGGAGAACATACCGCGCGTCGAAGGCGGTCCGGTTAAGCAGTTCATCTTCACCTGGTTTCAGCCGACGGTGCTCTTTGCGCTGATTGCGTTCTGGTACTACGCGCCGGATTCCATCGCCAAGGCTTCGACGGCGATCGGGATCGGCATCGCCTTCAAGGTCTTCCTGCTGGCGCTTGAGTGGTTCTTTCCGCGCCATGAGAGCTGGCGTCTGACCTGGAAGGAGCTGACTACGGACCTCTTCTATGTCGGGCTGGGCTACACGATCCTTCGCGCCGTCGAGCATTACATCGGCGACGGCGCCATGATCGAGGCGATCCAGGGTTACTTCGATCTGGACAAGTTCACCTGGTTCCTGAGCATGCCCTTACTGCTGCAGGCTTTCCTGATCTCGTTCATCTTCGATTTCGGTCAGTACTGGATGCATCGCGGGATGCACAACTGGTACCCGCTGTGGCTCACGCATTCGGTTCACCACTACATCACGCAGTTGAACATCAACAAGGGCGCTGTTGGTAATCCGGTCGAACTTTTCCTGATTGGGCTCGGCATCGGTGGCTTCTTCGACTTCCTGCCCCGCGCGGCTCTTCTTGCAGGCGCAATCGGCATGGCGGTCGGAACGTATCAGCACATCAACGTGCGCTTCAACACGCCGCGCTGGTGGCGCTATGTGTTCAACACGACGGAACACCACAGCGTGCATCATTCCCAAGACTTCGAGGCGAGCCGGAGCAACTATTCCGGAACTTACATCTTCATCGATCGCATGTTCGGTACGTGCGTCGATGGTGAGGCGGAGTTGCTCGGTATGGAAGGCGGTCGGCGCATGTCCATCTCCGAGCAGATGACATTCCCCTTCACCGAAGGCTGGAAGACTCTCAAGGAGCGCTTTGGTCGAGCGATGCCGGTGCCGGCCGAGTGATAGAGGCGGCCTGAACCGCCACATTCCCCAAGCCCGGGCGACTTCGCCCGGGCGACCCGAGGCAGCATTGCCTCCGGCAAGCTGCGTCGGACAGGAGATCTTATGAACTCGCGTCTTTTCGAGTGGATCTGGCACATCAAGGGAAGCCTGACGCTTTCTCCCGGTCAAACGAGCGAGGAGGCTCTCGACAGGCTCGCCCCGTTGTTTCGTCAGACCGGCACCAGTCATGAGCGTGGTCACGGTACACTGACATTTCGCAAGAAGGATCCGGTCGCGCAGGACAAGATGTCGATCTTCGACGGCGGCGTTCTGGAAATCGAACGGGGGACGGGCGGACTGGTGCTCCGCTATCATCTTGTAAGTCGCGCCCTCTTGTATTGCTTCCTTGCACCGCTGCTGTTCCTCGGCTTTGCGCAACTCAGCGTCATGCTCGGACAATGGGAAAAGTCCTCGGCCAGCGCGGCGAAAGAAGCTGCGAAGTCGAAGGACGAGGACGCCAAGAAGTCGGCCGATGTCCCAATGCACTGGATAGACAAGGCTCTTGGTGCGCCCGAGCCCGAGAAGAAAAAGGATGCCAAGGACAAGAGCGAAAGCAAGGGGCCATCGCCGAAGCCGGGCTATGTCTTTGCCGGTATCTTCGCCGCTCTCTACGTGGCCGGAAGAATACTTGAAGAGAGACTGGTAAAGTCGCTTTTCAGGAAGACACTCTCCGCCGAGGACACAATCGAAGCGACGCGCGGACCAGAGCAGTTCTCGGCATCGACCTGACGCGGACCTCAAGTGGAGGTTGGCAAGTGAGGAACCGGACTACGCGCGCCCCCTCGATTGTTGCGTTTATCTATGGCCGGCGCTCCTGGAGGGCCGGCCATAGTAGCACGTCAGGGGGTTGTACCGTCGGACATGCCCGTCCCGGACCCGGTGCCCGACCCGCTCATGCCCGTTCCGCCGCCGCTGGTGCCGCCGGAGGTCGAGGAAGAGCCGGTCGAACCTGCCGTTCCCGGGGGCGCATCGCCCGTGCCCCAGGTCCCGGTGTCCGTGCCTGCGCCAGTGGTGCCGCTTCCGATACCGCCCTCAGCCCCCGTGCTCATGCCAGTGCTGTCGGAGCCCGGCCGGCCGGTGGTCGTGGTGCTGCTGCCGGTTTGCGGACCGGTCCGGCGAGGAGACGTTGTTGTGTTCTGATTGCGCGAGCGCGTGCTGGTGGTGGAGCGCTCAGTACTGCCACGCTGCGCCGCCGTGCCGTCGTTCTGACCGCCTGTACGGGAGCCGCGAGTGGTTGTATCGGTCCCGGTGGTCGAGCCCGACGTGGTTCCCGATCCGGCAGTTCCTGTCCCAACCTGCGCCTGAGCCGCTAATGGCAGGGTCAATGCCGATATCGCCATGATGATCTTGAATTTTCGCATGTTCCTCTCCTTGAGCAATCCTTTGTGCAAGGACGACGATCATTAGGCGACGAGCAGGGGCTCAAGTTCCGCGCCTCAAGCTAGGTTAGCACGTTTGCGCTCAGGCGGGCGCCGTGAACGATGCTTCGGGGCCAGGCGAACCGGGATGAAAAAGGAGCCGGCGGGAGAACGTAGCTCCCGCCGGCAGGTCTCAGGACATGTCCAGAAATGCGGACAGCCCTTCGGGTCGCCTGGTGAAGATCGATGGAGCCATGGCTCCGGAAACTCGTGAAGCGGCGCAAATTTTCGCGCTTTATGGTGCTGAGGGACGAGCTAGTCCATCCGGGTAATTCCCGGTATTGACGGTCACTATGGCTCACCCCGGCTGAGGGCGACAAGCTGTGCCAATCCGTTCGTGCGAGTTTTGGTTACGATCGAGGCCCTGTGATCCTCCACAGTGCGGGCCGAAATCGCCAGCCTCTCGGCGATCTCCTTGTTCGAGTGACCACGGACGAGCAGGTCGAACACATGTCGTTCTCGTCGGGTGAAGGAGGCGGTGACGCTGGCGATACGCCGTTCCCGCACGGACCACGCCACGCCTTCCTCGACGGCTGCGAGCAGCCGCTGCTCGTCGATCGGTTTCTCCAGGTAGTCTAGCCCGCCGTGCCGCCGAACGGCATCTACGGCGTGAGCCGTGGTCGGCCAAGCCGTCATGAAGACCAGAGCAACACCTGGATCCCTGCTGCGTAATGCATCGGCAAACGCGAAACCATCCATCTCCCCCATCTGGATGTCACTGATGACGCATCCGAAGGAGCATGACGCCAGATCGTTCAGCAAGGCTGCCGGGCTATCGAACGGGCGGGCTTCAAGGCCATGGCGTCGCAGCAGCCGCGCGACGGTCGCCGCGAGGTCCCCGTCGTCGTCAAGAACGCCTACGACAGGCTTCTCGGTGGTCATGGCAGCACTCCGGAAAGTGGCAGGGACAGAACGAAGCGGGTCTCTGCTGCGTCATCGTCCCTCACGATGGTCCCTCCGTGCGCCTCGACGATGGTTCGAGCGATGATGAGGCCGACGCCCATGCCAGCACCTTGCGTTCGTCTGACAGGACGCGGATTTGCGATGATGATCTTGACGAACTCGCCTGCTGTTGCAGCCGCCACGCTGGCGGTTCCCTGCGGGCTTGCGGCAAGGGCATTGCGCAGGAGATTTACGAGCGCCTGGATGAGTTCGATTTCCTGAACCTGTACAACAAGATCAGGCGGAAGAGCAGCAAGGTCAACTGTTCGGCCCTGACTGCCGGCTTCCGCGGCCACGATCTGGCAGGCAGTCTTTACCAGCATCGCCAGGGGAACAAGGGATGGCTCGTCGACGTCCCGCCCTCCGAACCGACGAAGCCGGCGCACCATTTCGGACAAAGCCTGTGCCTTCCGATCGATCAGTGCCGCGCTTTCTGCGAGATCTGTATCCTGCCCCTCCGTCAGCTTTCGCAGGTGTGCCGCCTCGATGGCAAGCGTTGAAAGGGGCTGGCTGACCTCATGGATCACGGCCACGGACATTGCCCGCAGGGTTTTCAGGCGTTCAGCTTGGAAAAGAAGGCGGTTGCGCCTGTCCAGCAGGGCCTGCGAGGCGGTCTGTGTGTCGGCGAAGCTGCCCGCCAGCCATGTGACCAGCACCACGGCTGCAAGTCCGATGTGCAATTCGAGACGATCCGCTGCAGTCATGGAACCGGCGGAAGCGGAGTAGGTGAGAAACACGAAGGCCTGTGCCGAAATGGCAAGCCATGCCGCTGCCCGGCCGTGACGCAGACCGATCCATGCCCCTCCGAGAAGGGAAGGCGCAGCCTGAACTCCAAGCCCCGCGCGCGCGAGTGCGGCGGTAAGAAGAAGGCTGGCGACCAGCGGCAGGGCATCGGCCAGCAGACGGCCGCGGGGTAGCCTGGGCTTCGTGAGCGTGCCACCGTCGATCGCTCCTGCAAGCCAGAGGATCGGCGGCGCGAGGATCAGGATGCCCAGGACGTCGCCCACCGCCAGCCCCGTGAGAGAGATGACAACATCGACCCCGCTGCGATACGACGATGTTTTCCAGAAGAGAAATTCGAGTGGCGGCACCGCCAGCGCGTTGAATATGGGAGCGGCAATGGCGGCAAGCCCCAGCGGCATGGGGGGTTGTGTCAGAACACCGGCCTTTCCGCGCAGGAGGGCGCCAGTGGCCGCAAGGGCCACGCCGCATGTCACTCCGGGACGCGCTGCACCTATGACGCTTGACAGGGTCGCTGACCCCGTCAGGGGGATGGCACCGGTGACACAGTCTGTAACCAGTTCGGTGACGATCAGCCACGGGGTGAGGCGTAAGCCGCAGTGCCACAGTACTGCCAAGCGCAGACCGGCTGCGGGATACCAAAGCGAAAAGAACCCGGGGCCGCCCCAAAGATGAGCCGCCCAGTTGAGCAATCCGAAGGCGAACCCGTAGACGAGCAGCAGTGGCAGGTCCTTGGCGCGCGGCGCAAGAGACAGCTGCCGCCTGGGGGCAGCGCGGGCAGGCATAGCGGGCGCGCTCATCGGCGCCGCTGTGGCTCGTCAGGGACCGAAGTGGAAGCCGGAAAATTCATGGAGAACCATTTCCCTCGCGCAACAGGGAGGTGCAGACGTTCGGAACCCAGATCATGCGTCAGACGTTCGGCGGAACCTCAAGCGCGCGTGACGCATTGAATCATCGGTGATTTCTGGTTCCCCTAATCGGGCAGGTATGGAGGGCAGCTATGCCAACCTACTATTTCGATATCTACAATGGCGAGGCTGCTCCCGATCTCACGGGCACTGAACTGGGCAACGTTCAAGAAGCCAGGGTGATGGCGGTTCGCTTCCTGGGGCAGGTCCTGCTGGAGAAGGCGGACGTCATCGAGCGCAACTCATGCTGGCGCGTCGAAGTCAGCAGGGAGGATCGGCAGCTACTCTTTTCCGTGACCTTGGCCGTGGAGGATCGGCCCGTCAGCTGATGGAAGCCCACTCCTGCGCAGCGGCATCCTTGTCGAGCATAAGATAGCCATCATCGTAAGCACCAATATGAGCCAGTGCGGGCCAATTGTCGACCTGGACCCTGCCGCCGGCAAACGAAAGGCCGACAAGACCTTTCAGCGCCATGACCGTACGGTTCACATGCACCGTGGTAAGCCCAAGCGTGTCAGCGAGTTGCGCCTGGGTTAGACCGAGGGAGAAATCATCCCGTCCGCCTACGCCGGCAACTTCCATTCGCGTTCCGATCTCGCACAGAAGATGAGCTAGACGCGTGGCGGCGTCAGCCCGGCCCAAATTGGCGGTCCACTTGGCGAGAATGGAGGCATCAACAACCGTATCGCGCCAGAAGGCGAATGCCAGCGCTGGAAACTTCACGGCGGCCGCACGTATATCGTCATGGCTTATCAGGGCGATAGTGGAATTGGCTGCAGCTTCTATACCCCACGCGGGAACCGGGACCGGTACGGAATGAAGATCTGACACATCGCCCGCGATGTGGAGCGCGGTTATTTGCCGGCGGCCGTCATTCATCTGGTCAAAGCGGGCAATCAGACCCTCGATCACAAGGATTGCCTGCTCCACCGGCCGCTCCGGCAGGACCAGTTCGCGCCCGCGCGGCACTTCCGCGACCCGCCCGCGCAGACGAAGGATGGCGTCGCGCTCCGCCACCGACAGTTCCGAACGCAGGAGCAACCTGGCAAGGAAGCGGTTCAGACCCTCATCAAGCAAGCGCGACAAACAACAAGCCTTTCGTTCAACATACGGCGGCCAGAACAGAGCCGCCCTCAGGTGGAAAACGAATAACCGCATAGATCGTTGCCGCCGAGACGAGCGGTGGCGGCGCGGTTGTGCGGCGGCAGCAATCGCTGCGAAACATTGCTCCATATCAGAGGTTGTCAGGAGTGCGCAGGCATCGACCTCCGAGAGCCTGACGTGTATTCGGAGCAGGTTCAATCCGATCTTCGATCTAGAGGCCGTTGCATGCCGCTCAACATACAGGCTCTGCGTGCAGTAGCAGCCTTGCTGGTGGCGTTTGCCCGTCTTCAGGTGCTTTGTGTCGCACCCGGGCCGCTCCTTTCGCTCTTGCGTTGCCACTTATGACTGCCGTCCATCAACGGGCAATGTCGGGTGGCTGGTCGCTGTCGATGTTCACGGCTACCATAGCGGTGGGTGCATCTCTGGTGGCGGAAAAAGGCGGCCTGCCTGTTACGCAGGCCGCGATCTTGAGTTCGATCAAACTGGACCTGACTGACCTCTGCAGTGCAGCAGCTGTGGGAATTGATGTGATCGGCGGTTTCATTGCGGCGGCCTGGCTCATCCATCCTTGGGTTGGAAAGCCACTCGGAACGATGGACCATGACACATTGTGGCTTTCAGAAGGCATATGTTCTTCGGCGGAACCGGTGTCCTTGAAGGAGGAACGGGGATGAATTCGGCTGCCATGGGCACGACGTCGCCCGGCTCCAGTCGCCTGGGCGCATTGTTCCAGCGTCGCGATGTGCAGGACGGGGGCTTCGTCGCGTTGATCCTGATGGCGCGTATCCCCGCTAACGCCGGGACTGCGGGAGCAACTATCGGGGTCGCACTGATGTGTCTCTACCTCGGCCTGCGCCTTGATCAATGCAGGGACGTGTTCCAGCGGTGCCGACCGCAGCTTGCATATCCATTGTTCGCGCTGCTTTCCACTATCTGGGCAATCCATCCGGAAGTCACCTCCCGCGCCGCGGTACAGATGATACTGACAGCGTTTACCGGGCTGGTCTTTTCTCAAGCGGATCGACCCAGAGCGGTGCTGGTGGCCCTCTTTATTGTCTACAGTGGCTACACAGTGCTTTCACTTATGGTGGGCAACACACAGCTTGATGGCATCGAAGGCATACCGGCGCTGGTTGGAATCGGCGGGGAGGCAAAAAACTACTTCTCGAATAGCGCTGCCACGGGCGTGCTACTGGCCCTTATCATGGCAGTTGCCTGCCTTGAAAAGCGGGCCAGAGGACTAGCTCTTGTCTCCCTCTCCATAGCGAGCGCCTGCCTCGTCGCGACAGTCCGGGCGCACTCTGCCGGGGCTGTGGCTTCCCTTGCGCTCGCAGTGGCGCTGCTTCTGCCCCTTCTGGCCTTACGCAGGCGAACGCCAGGCTTGAAGGCAGGGCTCACCATCGCCATGCTCATTGTGCTGATCCTCGGCGCGGCTTTTTTCCAGCCTCTCCTGACCCTTGTACAAGAGCTCTCCGCCAAGGATGCAGGCCTGACGGGGAGGGGCTATCTGTGGTATCGCGCTGCCTTCATCATCGAGGACAGCCCATGGCTTGGAACCGGATATTTCGGTTTCTGGATACCCGAAAATCCTGATGCCGTCGGGTTCTGGCGGTACTTTCAAATCCGCCAGGAAGGCACCGCCTTCTCGTTCCACAACAGCTACATACAGACCATCGTTGAAACCGGATATCTGGGCCTGGCGGTTCTTGTGATGAGTTGGGGCGTGGGAATCATCGGTCTGCTGCGGCGCTTCGTCCTGACGCCGTCCTTGCCGACTTGCTTTTGGCTTTCCTATCTTGCCCTTCAGTTGAGCAAGTCTCCGGTGGAACTCGTTCGTCCTGCGGCGCTTGTCCCAACAACCATCATGCTGTTCACCGGATTGGGGTTTGCGGGCTTTCCTGTAGTTGGGCAGCGCCTCTCAAGAGGATGAACCCAACCGGCGCTCATCCTCACGGTCGATGGCAATCAGGGAAACGCCCTTCGTCTCTCTCATGGCCAAGGCGGAAATCAGGCTTATTGCACCCCCTATCATCACGTAATATGCAATCGGCCGCCAGTCGTTGTACTCGCGCAGCAAGCTCGTTCCAATCAGAGGCGCCCAAGATCCCGCAACGATTGCCGTGACCTGATAGCCAAGCGAAACACCCGAATAGCGCATTCTGGTGGGGAACATTTCAGCCATGATTGCCGGCTGTGACGCATACATCAGGGCATGTACGAACATCCCGATCAAAATTCCCCCAAGTACGACCTCCGTATGCGCACTTCCGAACATGGGAAACGCCGCAAAAGGCCAGACCATCGCCAGCGCTGCACCCAGGATATAGACCGGCTTTCGCCCCACCCTATCAGCTGCCGCTCCAAACAGCGGAATAAGCGCTGCCTGCAGAATATGGGCGCAGAACAGCAGTGTCAGAATACGAGTGGTGTCCACACCGATGTGGGCGAGGTATGTGATCGAGAACGTGACCACCATGTAATACAGGATGTTTTCGCCCACCCTCAGGCCCATTGCGGTAAACACGCTGCGCGGATAGCGACGGAACACCTCGACGAGGCCGTAACTGTCGTCGGCCCGCTGCTCCGCCTCAGCTTTAGCTGCCTCGAAAATGGGCGAGTCCGCGATTTGAGTGCGTATGTAGTACCCGATGCCTACGATCACTGCAGAGAGCCAGAAGCCGATTCGCCAGCCCCACGCCAGGAATTCAGTCTCCGACAGAATGGCGGAGAGGATAAGCAGGACGACGGTCGCCAGCAGATTGCCCAGCGGGACACCCGCTTGAGGGAAGCTCCCCCAGAACGCCCGGCTTCTATTGGGGCTATGTTCGGCCACGAGCAACACCGCGCCCCCCCACTCGCCACCCAATGCAAAACCTTGGATAAACCGCAGCAGTACCAGAAGAACCGGAGCCCAATATCCAATGGAACGAAAATCCGGAAGACAGCCCATGAGGAACGTGGATGCGCCGATGAGCACAAGGCTGAACTGCAGCAGAGACTTGCGGCCCACCTTGTCACCGATGTGGCCAAAAATAATCCCGCCCAACGGCCGCGCGATGAAACCGACCGCGTACGTCGCAAAGGCAGCGATCACCCCATCCAGTTCATTGCCGGTGGCGGGGAAAAACAGCTTGCCGAATATAAGCGTGGCTGCCGTTCCGTACAGGAAAAACTCGTACCATTCCACCACCGTTCCCGCCATCGAAGCGCCTACGACCTTGCGCAGGTAAGGCAGATTGGCTGCTTCCTCGTGCTGCATCTCTCAATCCCTTCACTGCCGGACTTATTTCGCAAGCGCATGCATCCGGCAAATTCCCTGTATTGCAGCGCATTCCCGCCGAGAGCTCAAGTGGAGACTCCGTAGAACTGCGGCCGCTGTGGAAAAACCAGGCTCAAGGACCTGGAAGAGGCGCGGCAAGTTTTACCTCCAGAATGGAGATCATTGAGTTTCGTCGGCTTACCTCAAGCAGCTAAGGGTGCATGCGCATCTTCGATGGACCTGATATCTGCATGTGTGTGTCTACGAACCAGCGGCCGCAACCGCTCGTCTCCGTCCTGATGGTGGCCCAAAACACCGCCTCCTTCATTCACTCAGCCTTGCTTTCTGCACGCAGGCAGACAGTGGAGGATATCGAAATTCTGATTGTCGACGACGGATCGACGGACGGGACAGCCAGAATAGCCCAAGAGCACGCCATCGCAGACAGCAGGGTGCGGGTGCTCCCTGGACCCCGGCGAGGACTGGCCGCCGTCCGCAATGTCAGCCTCGCTGAGGCGCGGGGCCGCTTCGTGGCGATACTTGATAGCGACGATTTGCTGCAAGCCGATCATCTGGAGAGGTTACTGGCTTCTCAGCAGCGAAGCGGTGCAGAAATCTGCTCTTCCAACATGATCATGTTCAGTGATGATCAAGGCCTTCAGGTCCGTCTGTTCGCGTCTGGAAGGGAGTGGCGTAAGGCTCGCTATATCACGGTGGAGGAATTCGCCCGGGGCGGCATGATCGGGGGAAAGAATGTCTCTTTGGGCTATTTCAAGCCTCTCTTTGAGGTCGATTTTCTGCGTCGGAAATGCATAGCCTATGACCCACGCCTTCGTATCGGTGAAGACTTCGATCTTGTCATGCGGGCGATGCTGGCTGGTGCCCGGCTACATTTCACTCCAGAAGCAAGTTACTACTACCGACGCCATGATTTTTCGACCTCGTATCGACTAGCCGCCTCGGATCTTGAAGGCCTCGCTCAAGCTACCCGGGATTATTGTACAAGTGGTACAGCCTTGGACAATCTATTTGCAAGAAGGTTGCGCAATCTTGAAGGAGCACGGCGCCAGGTTCTGGCGCTGGAGGCCCTAAGGCGTCACCGTGTCTTGGAAGTCTTCAAACTGATTGCTCCTCATCCGGAAGCGATCAGGCTCCTGATGTCGAGCCTGCACGAAAGTATGCGCAAACGTACTGGCCTTCCCTCTAGACGAGAGCTCGAGCCGGTCGACGGCAAGCGCCGGAAAAGTCTATTCAATGCCCTCCAGCTACGGCAACTGGCCGAAGATCTTGCCGCGTCAAAGCGTAGTCCCGAGATTAGCTGATGAAGCGACCTTTGGTATTCCTATTTCCGAACAACCGCATGGACATCGGTGGCAATTCTGCTCAAATGCGCTTCATGGAAGCATGTGGCCATTCCCGTGCCGTTACAGCCGTACAGTACAGCGTCGATCGCCGCGGCAAGATCAACTCTCAGGATTTCGTCCGTTCCAATGGGAGTGAACCAATCTACGTCATTCACTGGGGGCCGGACGTACCGCAACTCTTGGCGGCGCTGAATGGCAAGGACGTCATCTACTTTGCGCACAGCACGGGCTGGCGTATGCGGCTTCCGTCCTACGTTCCCATCCTTTGCGTAAGTCGACACACAATGGCGTATTGGGGGCGTTACGCCCCGAACTCCTACATTGCCCATGTTCCGAACATAGTCGAAGTTAAAAAAGTTTCCACAGCATCGGCGCGGGATATCGATGTTCTGGTTCAGGTTCGTAAGTCGTCCCGTTATCTTCTTGAGCAATTGGTTCCGGCTCTTCAGGACCGTTGCCGTGTCACCGTGATCGACGGCTGGGTTGATGACCTGACAGCCTGGTTTCAGCGTTCCAAGGTTTATCTCTACGACTCACTTGAGCATTGGATTGACGTGGGCGCGACTGAAGGTTTCGGGCTCCCGCCTCTGGAAGCGCTTGCTAACGGCTGTATGGTGTTTTCCGGTGTTAACGATGCGCTCGCGGACTACCTCGACCCCGGCTTCAACTGCCGCAAACTTCGGGTGCATTCCCTTCAATGGGACGTCGCTGCGATACTAGACGCGATCCGAAACGGCGGCCCATGTTCGCCGGATAGTTTGTTTCACCCCTACACCACTCAACAAGTGACAGGCCGTCTTTCCATTCTCTTGTCGGAGATACAACGCTTCTTCGAAGTGGCAGGCCCAGCGGAAAGAGATATAGAAGACCTGTGGGAGGGGCGAAGACCGTCGGCCTTGCAGCGCTTGAAGGGTGCTGCCAAAGTTCTTTGTGGCGCGTCCCATCCGGTGCCTCGTTGAAAACCGCACGGTGTGGACTGTGGCCGTTCTGAGTCGCCGCTAATTTTTTAGGGGGGATGTGTGGGTGCGGTCCTCGCGCCTTGAGCGACGAGAAGAAGCTCGCGGCAACAGCGTTATCAATGTCGGAGTCAGATGCAAATGCTGGCGAGTTGGGCTGATGCGAGGAAGTTGTCGTTGCGCTTGTGGTATCAAGCGGCTAGACGTGCGGCGGTGGAGGCATGCCATGGTTCGGCCGACGCCCCATTTTCCGGCGATCCTGCGCGGCTTGGCGCGCGCCTCGGCGATGCCAGTTCTGTTCTCCCACTCTGAGCTGTCGGGCCTGTCGCTGTTCGTAGAACCGCATTATCACGGTATGATCGCGGCGGAGACGGCACTGGCGCATCTGCGCCATGCACATGACAGCCCGGCCGCGCCATGCCTCATAAAGCCGGAACAAGCGTTCACCTCCTAGCGGATCTTGCCGAGTGTTGGGGGCTGGACGACCTACCGCTCGTGGACGCGCGGCTGACGGTGCTGGACGTTCGGCTCCACCACTTCGGCCCCGGCAAGGGCACAGCCGGCGCCGCGCCGTTTGCGGAAAAATGGCTGCTCCCGAGAGCGCCTTGACGGTCATCTGCAGGCATTTTGGAGGGCGGGTGATTAGGGCCTCACTTGTGATTGGGGGTAGCATCAGGGAGGCAACAGTTTGTCGATGGTGACAGGCAGCTGCCGGACACGCTTGCCCGTCGCATGATAGATTGCGTTGGCGACGGCGGCGGCAGTGCCGACGATGCCGATCTCGCCCAGGCCCTTCACACCCAGCGGCGTAACCTCGGGATCAGGCTCGTCGACGAAGATGACGTCGATATCCTCGATATCGGCGTGCGCAGGCACGTGATATTCGGCATAGTTGTGGTTCATCCAGCGGCCCAGCGCTTTGTCCGCGAAGGTCTCCTCGTGCAACGCCATCCCGATCCCCATTACCACGCCGCCCAGGATCTGGCTGCGCGCCGTCTTGGGGTTGATGATACGGCCGGCTGCAACCGCGCTAACCACGCGAGTGACGCGGACCTGGTTGAGCTCTTCGTCGACCCGCACCTCGCAGAAGATCGCGCTGTGAGTGTTGCGCGATTTTTGTGCCATGGAGATCATGCCGCCGATTCCGGGGGAGGCGGTTTCCTCTACCTCGATCCGGTCGAGCCCGGCTGCGGTCATAACCTCGGTGATCGCTACGCGGCGTGAAGGATCGCTCTTCAGTGCCATGGCACCATCGGCGAACACGAGATCGTCGATCGATTTGGCGCCGTGGAGCGGCTTGTCCTCCATCTTCTCGGCCGCCTTCAGCAGCCGCTTCGCGACTGATTGGCAGGCGAGCTGCACCGCCGCGCCGGTCGACGCTGCTGCCCAGGATCCGCCCTCCACGGGAGCGGTTGGCAGATCGCTGTCGCCAAGTCGGGCCGTGATCTGTTCGGGCGCAAGCCCGAGCGTGTCAGCGGCGACCAGCGTCATCACCGTGTAGGTGCCCGTGCCGATGTCGGATGTGGCTGATGCTACTTCCAGCCTGCCGTCCGCGGTGAGCACCGCGCGGGCCGCCGTCTTGGAGAATTGCGCGTCCCACATGCCGGTCGCGACACCCCAGCCGATCAGCTCGCGTCCTTCCCGCATGGAGCGCGGCTGGGGGGAACGTTTTTCCCAGCCGAAGCGCTCGGCGCCTTCCCGATACGCTTCGCGCAGAGCCTTGGAGGTGAACGGCGTCTCGTTCATCGAGTCCACCTCCGAATAGTTGATGAGGCGGAATTCGAGCGGATCGACCTTGGCCTTGTACGCCATCTCGTCGATGGCGATTTCGAACAGGGTCATGCCGGTGGCGGCGCCCGGCGCGCGCATGTCTGCGGACGTGTAGGTATCGCGCGGGGCGATCGTGTACTCGCCCGAGGCGTTGGGGCAATCGTAATTCATCATGCCCCAGACGACGATGTCCTCCATGTTGTTCTCGAAGCGTGACGTGGAGGTCGTGGCATCGTTGATCATCGCGCTGAGCTTGCCGGTGTGCTCGGCGCCCAGCCTGATCGAATAGGTGCATTCCGGGCGGTGTACGTGAGTGAACATCTGCGCACGGGTCATCACCACACGCACCGAGCGCTCGAGGTGGATCGCGGCCATCACCGCGACCTGCACCTGCCACTGCGGCCTGAGACCCGATCCGAAGCCGCCGCCCACGTAGGCGTTGACCACGCGGACGTTCTTCTTGCCGAGCCCGAACGCGCTGGCGAGATAGGCCTGGTCGCCCTGCGAGCCTTGGATCTTGTCATAGACGGTGATGCTGCCGTCGCCGTGCCACTCGACGGTGGAGGCATGCATTTCCATCGGGTTGTGGTGCTCGGTGGCGAGATGATACTCGGCCTCAAGCTTGAGGGTGGCATTGGCAAAGGCAGTGTCGGGATCGCCGCGCTTCTTTGGCGGATGGTAGGTGTTGCGGCGCTTGAAATAGGACGGCGTGAATTTCTCGGCCAGCGAGGCGGTGAAATCGATGTTGTGCGGCTCCTCCTCGTAAGCCACCTCAACCAAGCTGGCGGCGAAGCGGGCGGCCTCGAACGTCTCGGCGATGACAACGGCGATTGGTTGCCCTGCGAACAGGATACGATCGTCGTGAAATGCCTTGAACGGTTCGCCGGGAATGCCGAGCTCGTCTTTCCAGCTGTGGTCGAGCCACGCCTGCTTCGGCCGGTTCAGGTGGCTGACGATGTCGACCACGCCCGGCACGGCGCGCGCGGCGTTCTCTTCGAGGTGCGTGATGCGCCCCTTGGCGATCCGAGCAGACACCGTCACGCCGTAAAGCAGGCCAGGGACATTGTACTCGGCAGCATATTTCGCCTTGCCCGTCACCTTCTCGGCGCCGTCGACGCGGGAAAGGGACGTGCCGATGCCGATCTTCGTGGTTGCGGTCATGGTATGGCTCCTCAGGCGATGCGCTTGTCGGTCTGGGACTGCGGCGTGCCGGCGGCAGCCTGTCCAAGCGCCCGCACGACAGCCCGACGGGCGAGCTCGATCTTGAAACTGTTCTGGCCTTGGCCGATGGCGCCTTCGGTGATGGCATGGGTCGCGGCCTGGAAGACGCGCTCGCCCGGCTGTTCGCCCTGCAGCAGGCTTTCAGCAGCCGGCACGCGCCACGGCTTGTGCGCCACGCCGCCTAAAGCGATGCGAGCCGCCTCGATCCGCCCGTCCTCGCCCAGGCGCAGGGCGACTGCGACCGAGACCAGTGCGAAGGCGTAGGAAAGACGGTCCCGGAGCTTGAGATAGGTGTAGTGCGTGGAGAAATTCTCCGCCGGCAGATCGATCGCGGTGACGAGCTCGCCGGAGCGCAGCGTGTTGTCGCGCCAGGGCTCGTCGCCGGGTAGCCGGTGGTAGTCGGAAAAGGCGATCGCGCGATCGCCGTCCGGCCCTGTCACTTGCACATGCGCCTCGAGGGCCGCGAGCGCCACGCACATATCCGACGGATGCGTCGCGATGCACTGGTCGCTCGCGCCGAGGATCGCGTGGATGCGATTGACCCCACCGATCGCGCCGCAGCCCTCACCTGGATTCCGCTTGTTACACGGCGTGTCGACGTCATAGAAATAGTAACAGCGGGTCCGCTGGTTGAGGTTGCCACCGTTGGTCGCGGCATTGCGCAGTTGCGGTGAGGCGCCGGCGAGGATCGCCGAGGCGAGCAGCGGGTAGCGTTGCTGGACACGCAGGTCATAGGCAGTGGCGGCATTGGTCACGAGTGCGCCAAGCCGAAGGCCGCCGTCCTCCCGGGCCTCGATGTCCGTGAGCGGGAGGCGATTGATGTCGACGACCTGCAGCGGCCGCGCCACGTTTTCCTTCATCAGATCGACAAGGTTCGTGCCCCCGGCAAGAAAGGCGGCGTGCTCGCCGCTGCCGGCGCGAACCGCCTCGCTTACATCTGCCGGCCGGGCATAGTCGAAGCGGATCATGGCTGCTTCCCCTGTTCGAGCACCTCAAGCACGGCGTCGGCGATGTTGGTATAAGCGCCGCAACGGCAGATATTGCCGCTCATCTGTTCACGCACGTCGGCGCGGTTACGGGCATGCCCCTCATTGATCAGTCCCTGTGCCGAGCAGATCTGTCCCGGCGTGCAATAGCCGCACTGGAACGCATCGTGTTCGATGAACGCCGCTTGGAGCGGATGGAGGTTCCCCGGCTGCCCCAGCCCCTCGATCGTCGTGACCTCCTGGCCCTCCAGCGTCACTGCGAGCTTCAGGCAGGCGTTAATCCGCCTGCCGTCTATTAGTACGGTGCAGGCGCCGCATTGGCCATGATCGCAACCCTTTTTCGTGCCGGTCAGGTCGAGCTTGTCGCGCAGAAGGTCGAGCAATGTGGTCCAGGGCTCCACCTGAAGCACCCGCTCCTCGCCGTTGACCGTGAGCCGCAGCGTGAGCGAGGCGATGGGCTCGGCGGCGACCCGGCGGCCGGAGGTGCGGTCGAGCGTGACGGCAGGGTTCATGCCGGTATCTCCTCAATGCTGACGGGGTTGGCTTCGGCGACACCGTTCTCGCGATGCCGAAATGCGCTGAGCGCCTGATAGACCTGGAGCCGCGCCCGCATCACCGATCCGAGTGGACGATGCGCAGCGAGGCTGTGCGCCGGCCGGAAGGTCATCACCTCGTCGAAATAGCGCACTCGCTCGGGCGAATAGGCCCGCTGGCGCGGCAGGCGGAGCGTGGCGACGGTGCGGTACTGGCTGTCCTGCGCCGGCCATTCGACGGAGGCATCCTCGATGGGTTGGGTTTCGGCATTGGCCCGGAGCTGCACCTTGAGGTCGAACAGCACGTCGTGCTGGTCGAAGAAGGCGACGGCCGCGTGTCGGAAGCCGTCCTCGTCTGCATGGGGATCGAGCTGCCAGTCGCGAAGCTGGTCCTGGTAGACCGACGAGGGAAAGGCCGCGACCTTGGCGATGTAATCGCCCCAGCGCATCGGCGCCTGGCTGAAATAGCTGTCGCCGAGCGGATGGCTGAACGGATGACCGAAGAAGTCGGCCACGGCGCTCGGCTTGCCGACGGTGTTCAGCACCTTGTTGAGGTTGCGGGCCAGGCTGGAGACTGCGCTCTTGGCCCTTTCCGGCAAGCCCGCCGACTTGCCGATCAGGCTTCCGTCCCTTAAAAAGCCCTTGGCCGTGCCGGACGGGAAGGTCGGCCCGGTCGCCAGCACGAAGTCCTGCGTGGGCGCATGATGCCCCGGCAGCTTCTCCCCCTCCACGCCGAAGACCTTGATCGCCATGCCGCGATGGGTCGAAACGCGGTCGCCGAGCGTCTCACCGGGGCCTTGCGCGAAGCGGACCGCGACCGGATAAGTGCCGGACCTGGCGAACAGCCCCTGGGCAAGCTCTTCCGGCAGATCATCGGGGATGACCAATTCGCCGGTCACGCAGGCCGTGCTCTTGGCGTGGCTGGCGCGGACCGCATGCTGCTCGCGCGTTTCGACCGTCTCGCTCTGCCGGGTCATGGCCTGAATGATATTGTCGATCGTGGCTTGCTCGTCGGCCTCCGGCTGCTCGACGCCGGGACTGTAGCGCAGATAGGTCATTGGCCGGAACCCGGCTCTGACAGGCCGCGATGAACCTGCGCGGCCACCTTGTCGGGCAGCGCGTCGGCGATTGCTCCCATCACCTTGTTCTTGAACGTGGGCACGACCTTGTCGTCGCCGGCCATCAAGGCATCGAACCCCGCCTTGGCGACGACGGCCGGATCGTCCTTGTTCGCCTGACCGGCGCGGGTGTCGTCCATGTCGGCTCGGTGGAAGAAGTTGGTCTCGGTCATGCTCGGCATCAGCACGGTGACGGTCACGCCGGTGTCCTTCAGTTCGTTACGCAGCGCTTCGCCGAACCAGCGCAGGAAGACCTTGGTGCCGCCATAGACCGCTTCAAAGGGGTCGGGCATGGTCGCGGAAATCGAAGAGGTGAAGAGGATCTTGCCGCTGTTGCGCGCGACCATGTCCTTGAGCACCAGCTTGGTCAGCTGCACCGCGCCGCGGACATTAAGATCGATCATCTGCAGTTCGGTCGCGAGATCGGTCTCGACGAAAGGTCCGCCAAGACCAATCCCGGCGTTGACGCACAAAGCATCGACCGGTCGCCCCGCGATGGCGCGGTAGAGCCCGTCCACGCCCTCCGCCTGGCCGAGGTCGGCGGCATAGGTGTCCACCTGCACGCCACCGGCACTCAGCGTCAGCGCCGCGTCGCGCAGGTGCTGCTCGTCCTGGGCAGCAATAAGGAGGTCGTAGCCGTGATCGGCGAATTGTCGGGCAAGCTCGAGCCCGATGCCGTTGGAGCCGCCGGTGATGACGGCGAAGGGGCGATGGATAGGGTCGGTCATGGGATGATCCTTGTCGTGCCGGTCAGCGAACGGGCGGGAAGGAGAAGAGCTGTGTCTTGATCGAGGGCGGCGCGCCTGGCGTGAACCATTGCGTATCCTGAATGTGGCTGGCGGTGACATACATCCGGCCATCCGGCCCTTCGCTGAAGGTGTCGGGCCAGCGCAGGCGACGATCAGTCAGCACGGTCTCGATCGCCGCGCCGTTCAGCCGCTTGATCGAGTAATCCGTGGGCGAGGTGAGATAGAGCACGCCCGTCCTGCTCATCCACAAGCCATCCGCGACATGCGTCTGCGCGACTGTCTTCACGGCTGCGGCGCGCTGGTTCTCCGGCACGTCCGGCCGCAGCAGGTCGGTATTGATCGAGTACAGCGTCTTTCCGGTCAGCGCCTGGTAGAAGAGCGTCTTACCGTCCTGCGAAATGGCGATGCCGTCGGATGCGAACATCGGCTGTCGGCCATCGGGGCGGCGCAGCGGCTTGCCATCCAGCACAACGTTGACAGTCTTGTCGACCTGCGTCGAGGGATGACCATCAAGCGTCCGCCAGCTCTTGCCGCTTTCCAGATCGACGACGATGATCGCGCCGCGCGTGCCGCTGTCGGTGATGTAACCGAGCTTCCCATCGGGCGAGAAGCGGATGTCGTTGAGATAGGTACCCTGTAGCGCGACATCCTCAGGCACGGGGATGATCTTGGCGACGGCATTGGTCTTCAGATCGATCTTCACAAGCTTCGGCGCGCCCGGCAGGATCTTCTCGTTTCCCGGCGCGCCGGGATCCAGCGCCCAGAGATTCCCGCGGCCATCGGCGACGACGGACTGGACGCAGACGAAATGGTCAGCGACTGACAATTCGTTCGCCCGCGCGTTGCGCCATTCGTTCCACTTGGCATCGGGATAGGGCCGCAGCGAGCCGTCCTTCATCACCTCCGCCACAGATATCGGCGCATCGTCAGTCCAGCGAGGGAAGTTGACGAAGCGCCGTCCGTCCGGCGTCACGGCAACTCCGGTGACCTGATGGTCGAACTGAGCCACCTGCGTGAGGGCCGATCCGGAACGCTGCGCGAGCGCGGCGGTACCTGCCAATGCGGCGACCGCCGTCACGGCGCCAATTCCGAGCAAAATGGGGTTTTTCCTCATGGATCCTCTCACATCATCAGGATGGGCTTGATCGTGGTGCCCGCATCGCTGTCGTCGATCGCCTGGTTGATCTCGGCGAAGGGATAGCGGCGGACGAGCCGCTCGAGCGGGAAACGGCCGTCTGCGTGAAGACGCATGAGCGCCAAGTGGAAGTCGGGCGTAGTGCCGCCGCCGCCCAGCACGCCCTTGATCGTCTTTCCGGTGGTAAGAACGCCGGTGTGGTTGAACGACACCGACGCGCTCGCCTTCGCGCCGCCGACCATCGCGCAGACACCGAGCTGGCCCAGGCTCTCAACCGCCTCGGACACGAGGTTGGAGCCGTCGGTCGCCTCGATTGCGTAGTCGAGCGCGCCGTCGGTGAGATCCCGCACGGCTTGTACCGTGTCGCGCCCATGTTCGATCACGTCGGTCGCGCCGAGTTCACGCGCCAGAGCGAGCCGGCTCTGTTCGGTGTCGATGGCGATGATGCGGGTCGCCGGGGAGAGCTTCGCCGCCATGATCGCCGCCAGCCCGACATTGCCTGCGCCGAACACCGCGATGGAGCTGTCCGGCCGAGGCTTCAACTCGTTGAACACCGTTCCCGCGCCGGTCGTGATCGAACAACCGAGCGGCCCCATCAGGTCGGCGTCGATGCCGTCCGGCACCTTCACCACCTGACGCGCGAGCGCGACGGTATGGGTAGCCCAGGAAGATTGCTGGAAGAACCGTCCGGCGAGCGGCGTGCCGTCCGCTTTCTGCATTGGCGAGGAGCCATCGAGTCGGTGGCCGGAGAACATCAGCGCCCCGCCATGTATGCAATAGCGCTGCTGGCCGCGCCGACAGCTCCTGCAGGTTCCGCAGAAAGGAAAGCCCATCATCACGCGATCGCCGACGCGAACATTGTCGACCAGCCTGCCAACCGCCTCGATGGTGCCAGCGCCCTCGTGGCCGAGCACGCCGGGTGTGGGATATGGCTCCTGCCCGTGCAGGCAGCCGCGGTCGGTGCCGCATACCCCGCAGCTGGTGACGCGCACCAGCACCTCGTCCTCGCGCGGTCCCTCGAGTTCGACCTCTTCGAGCGCGATCAAGCGGCGGGTTACGAGTCCGTCTGCCTTCTCCATCACGGCGGCAGTGATCTTCACGAGCATTCTCCCTCCAGAAGGGCGCGCAGATGGATCGCGGGCGCTTCACTCGTCTGCCGAGGGCAGGCAATAACCGGTGCCTTGGCGTGAACGCTGCGGACCGCGTGAACATAAGTCCTTCGACGTCGTCTCGGCGATCAGCGCAACGTGTCGATCAGATCACAGTGGACCTGCTCCTCATTTTTGATCGGCTTTTCGATAGTATCGCTATTGCGCACGATGGTGCTGGCATGAATTTCTCCCGAAAGGTGATGAACCCTGAAAAGGCTGCAAGCCGGCCCGTGGGTCACAAGCGGACAGTTCATAATGTTTGCAGGCGCAATGCTGTTCCCGCGGCGTCTGATGATTGATGCAAATCACCTCGACAGCGTTTTGGACCTCGACCGGGTGAGCTAAATTCTTAGAAGCCGGTCGTCCTCCTGGGGCATGACCTAAGGGTTCTCACACCAGCAATGGTTGCACGTTCCCGCAGGCTTACGCTTGTCAAAGATTTCATGCAGATTAGAGAAGCGGACAGTCGAACGGCAGCTTCTGTCGATATCTGACATTCGATGGTAGCCTGACCGGCATCGCAGAATGATAGAAGGCGGATCGGGAGCCGATTGGCAGGTTTTCGGCTGGAGTGTCGAAGTAGCCGATCGTTCAGCCAGCTTGTAAAGACGAAAACCACTCAATGGCCGGTGGAGCGGCCGCTGCCTTCGCGCAGGGATAAGATCTGGACGATGGACTCTGTGTCCGGTGCCCTGTTCGACAGCAAGCGATTCCGCGCCCTGACGTCGATGCATATACGCGCCAGTGCCTGGCGATCCGCATTGCTCAGGGGGTCAAAGGCGAACAGGTGGTTGATGTCGTGGATTGGCTCGGAAGTCGACGGACAATGCTTATGTGAAAGCTTCAACGGACGGCCGCGCGATGAATGCCTGAACACGCACTGGTTCTTGTCTTCAGACGACGCCAGGAGCAAGATCAAGGCGTGGCGGACGGACTTCAACAAGGCCCGACTTCACACATCTCCAGGGTCATGACACCGGCCGAACTTGCTTCATGGCCGGAAGTCCACTTCCGGCCGGTGACAATTACGGGGCAAGGTCGCCAGACGAGCGTCCTACTGATCCATGTGATCCAGTAGCGTCAATGATCACGTAAGGGGCACGGTTCGGCTGCAATCAATCTGTCTGAGCTCCTTCCGAGGGAACTGAGCCGCTCGAGAGCCGCTTCTTCGCAGAGCGTCCAAGGAGTATCCTGGCCATGAGCGATGCAGCCTGCAAAGCGGTAGAATCTCCTCTTCCGGAGCAGCAACATCGGATTGTGGGCCAAGGCGCGATTCAGAACTTCACCGGCGGCTTGGCGCAGCTGCTCGGCGTGAAGAAGATCCGCGTCAACTGTGGCGCCCCCCGGCTGGTCTGGACCCCGCTGCTTCCGCCCACCCTGTCGCCAGACCAGGTGGAGGAGTTCGGAAAGAACGCGCCGTTCGGGCGGCCAGGGCAGCTCAAGGAGCCTGCGGCGGCAAAGCCGCTCATCTAGGAGATTGCCATGTCCATTCACAAAATGATCTCTCTTCATCCCGATGTGGGCGACGACTTCAACGAAGCGCTCGCGACTGCGGCGCGTCACGCAATGTTATGCGCGGAGATGTGCACCTCCTGTGCCGACGCTTGCGTTGCCGAGAAGATGGACATGGCACAGTGCATCCGCTCATGCCTCGATTGCGCAGATGTGTGTGCGGCGACGGGTCGGCTAGCGATCCGGCGCACCGCGCAAAATGTCGAGATGTTGCGGCTGATGCTCGAGACTTGCGCCAGGGCATGCGAACTGTGCGCGGAAGAATGCGGACGCCACGAGCACGAGCATTGCCGGCTCTGCGCTGAGATGTGCCGCGAATGCGCCAGCGATTGCCGGAAGGCTCTTCCCACCGTGCAGTGACAGAACAAAGGAGACGACTTGCGGCCATTGTCTCCTTGCTTGAAGGTCTGAATGATGCCTGTGATAGGATGGAAACTGAAGCCCGATGAGCGGGCGCAGTTGCTCGACCAATTTCCGCCGAACTGGCCTGACGTAATCGCCGATCATGTCACGCTCAAGGCACATGCTTCGTCCAAAGAGCCGCTGCCCCTGCAGAAGGCTGCCGAAATCGTCGGGAGCGTCGACGACGGCGAAGGCCTGCAGGCGTTGATCGTCTCAATCGGGGGCAGCACGGACCGGCCCGATGGCAGCACCTACCACATCACCTGGTCGCTTGACCGAAGCCGCGGCCGCAAGGCTGTTCAAAGCAATGACGTGATCGCTGACCGGGGTTGGGAGCCATTGCCTGTGCCGATCCAGGTCGAAATCGAGCCGGCAAGGTTCTAGCCGATGCAGCTCTATCTCGACTGCGACGGCGTACTGGCCGACTTCGATCACGGCGCAACCGAGCTGCTCGGCATGCCGCCGCGTGTGTTCGAGAAACGGCGTGGCCTCCCGGCCTTTTGGCGGGAGATCGCCCGCCATCCTGACTTCTACGGTACTCTGCCGCTGATGGATGACGCGATGGTCCTGTTCGAGGCGGTGCGGCACCTCGATCCCATCATTTTGACTGGCCTGCCGCGAGGCCAATGGGCCGCCCCGCAGAAGGTGCGCTGGGCGGCCGAGCATTTTCCGGGCACCCGCATCCTGACGGTAATGGCGGTCGACAAGCGCAACCACTGCCAGTCCGGCGACATCCTGGTCGACGATCAACTGAAGCACGCCCATCTCTGGCAGGGCGCTGGCGGCACTTTCGTTCATCACCGCAGCGCCGAGCAGACCCTCTTCGAACTGAGCGCGCTCGGCGTGCCGGCGAGGGTTCCACCGGAGGAGGCGACCCATGGCTGATTTTGCGGAACAGTGGGCCGGGAGGTCGAAGTCCAGCTTGCCCGGCGCGGCAGGGCGATCATGTCGGTCATACCTGCTCGTTCCCGGATCCAAGGTGGCACTTTGCGCGGCGTCGATCGCTTCTAGGCAGCACCCGGCAAATCCGTTGTCCGGACGCCTGGACGGATCTCCGAAGCTTTCGCGAATTGATCTACCTGGATCAGCCCCGGGCACCGCCTTGCCACTGACGCGTTGCCTTTAAGGAGAG
Source organism: Novosphingobium panipatense (assembly GCF_900182875.1). Taxonomy (NCBI): domain Bacteria; kingdom Pseudomonadati; phylum Pseudomonadota; class Alphaproteobacteria; order Sphingomonadales; family Sphingomonadaceae; genus Novosphingobium; species Novosphingobium panipatense. Next base: position 168,142 of record NZ_FXUI01000006.1, on the reverse strand, counting down.
GAGAAGCCAAGATGCCTGCCAAATCCGCCGCGCAACAGAAGGCCGCCGGCGCCGCGCTCAGCGCGAAGCGTGGCGATCAACCCAAGGCGAAGCTCAAGGGCGCGTCCAAGAGCATGGAGAAATCCATGAGCGAGAAGCAGCTCGAGGAGCTTGCTCACACCAAGCGCAAGGACAAGCCGGAGCACAAGTCGAAGAGTTAGCGTCGTGACCGACTATCAGGAGACGCGACGACGGATGGTCGACGTCCAGATCGCCCGACGCGGCGTACGCGACGCCGCGTTGCTCGATGCAATGCGCACGGTGCCGCGAGAGCGGTTTGTGCCCGACGGCCTCGCAGAGTTCGCGTATGAGGATGGCCCGCTGCCGATCGAGGCGGGGCAGACCATCTCCCAACCCTATATCGTTGCTGCCATGGTCGAGGCTGCCGAGATCGAACCGGGAAGCCATGTGCTTGAGGTCGGCGCCGGGTCCGGTTACGCGGCAGCGGTGCTGGGGCAGGTGGCCGGTCGTGTCGTCGCAATTGAGCGGCACCGAGAGTTGGCGCGATCTGCGTGTGCGCGGATGTCCGATCTCGGCTACGACAATGTCGATGTGCGCGAGGGGGACGGAACGCTCGGGCTGCCGGAAGAGGCACCGTTCGACGCGATTCTCGTCGCGGCCGGCGGATTGGAAGTGCCGGACGCGCTTCAGCGGCAGCTTAAGATCGGCGGGCGGCTTGTCATGCCGGTCGGAGGGCCGGACGTTCAGACGCTTTGCAAGGTGACGCGCGTGGCGAAAGATCGCTTTGAGCAGGAGAGCCTCGGTGCGGTCAAATTCGTGCCGCTGATAGGCGCGCAGGGTTGGCCCGAAGACGGCCGCCGCGCGGCGAGCGACCACCGTCCCGGCGCATCGCGCAAGCTCACGTTGCCGGAGATGATCGGCGAGGCGGCGGAGCCTCTGCCCGACTTCGACGATCCTGCCTTCGGTCGCCTGTTCGACCGCTACGCCGATCGGCGCGTCGTGCTGCTTGGTGAGGCGAGTCACGGGACGAGCGAGTTCTACCGGGCGCGCGCGGCGATCACCCGCCATCTCGTCGCGCATCATGGCTTTACCATCGTGGCGGTTGAAGCGGACTGGCCCGATGCGGCGACGGTGGACCGCTATGTCCGCCACCGCGAGCCGCGCGCGGGCGCCGAGAAGCCGTTCGAGCGCTTTCCGACCTGGATGTGGCGCAACACCGATGTTCAGGCACTGATCCACTGGATGCGCGAGCACAACGCGGGCGTCGCCGAAATGAGCCGCCGCGTCGGCTTCTACGGGCTCGACATCTACAACATGTCGGCGTCGATTGGTGCCGTGCTCGACTATCTCGACCGGGTCGATCCGGAAGCGGCAAAGGTCGCCCGTGAGCGCTACGGCTGTCTGACCCCGTGGCAAAAGAACCCCGCCACTTACGGCCGCTCCGCGCTGAACCGAGGCTATGCCGAGTGCGAGCAAGCGGTGATCGAGCAATGCCAGGCGCTGCTTCAGAAGCGGCTCGAATATGCAGAGCGCGACGGTGAGGCCTTCCTCGACGCGGCGCAGAACGCCCGGCTGATCGCGTCGGCCGAGCGCTATTACCGAATCATGTATTACGGCGGCGCGGAGAGCTGGAATCTGCGCGATACGCACATGTTCGAGACCCTTCAGCATCTGCTTGACGCTATGGGACCAAACGCCAAAGCGATTGTCTGGGCGCACAACAGCCACATCGGCGATGCGCGCGCGACAGACATGGGGCAAACCCGCGACGAACTGAATATCGGCCAGCTCTGCCGCGAGACGTTCGGCGACCAAGCGGGCCTGATCGGATTTGGTACCCACACCGGGACGGTCGCGGCCGCCACCGATTGGGATGGCGACATGGAAGTGAAGCGCGTCAATCCGTCACGGCGCGACAGCTATGAGCGACTTTGCCACGACAGCGGCGTCGCGCACTTCCTGCTCGATCTTGGGCCGGGCAAGCACGAAGCGCTGCGTCGCGCACTGATGGAGCCGCGGCTGGAGCGGTTCATCGGCGTGATTTATCGTCCAGAAACAGAGCGCTGGAGCCACTACAGCGAAGCGATCCTGCCTGAGCAGCTCGATGCCTACGTGTGGTTCGACGAGACTGAGGCAGTGACGCCACTCGGCCCGGAGCATCACCGCGGTGTGCCCGAGACCTATCCCTTCGGGCAATGAGCGTGCCGGAACTCACGGCAGGAGACTGGTACGCGATTGCCGCATGCCTCGGATTTGCTGAGTTTCGAACGCGAGTGCCGGGGGGCATCATGCGGGGCTGAGCACGCACGCGCTGGTTGCCCTAAGTTCAGCCGCCAGTACAATCTCGGCCTTGTTGATCGCGCAAGACCACGCGTTCGAGCGCAATGCCGCCATTACGGCCGGCCCCGTCCAGATCGCCTGCTCGTGCTTGCATCCGGTATTGCGCTGTTCGTGCTTTCCGTCGCAAGCTTGGGCGAACACCTTAGTCGAAATCGTTCACCGCGAGGCGAGGCATCAGGAGAGATCGGATTGCCCAAACGGGCGCGGCGTCCCAGACGATCCTCGTTGAGAGACTGCCGAGTCGGCTGAACGCCTGCCGTCGAACGCGAGGGCCCGGCCCTTTGCGCCGTCGGCGCGGCACCCGGCCTACCCGGAAGCACCGGAAACCTGGTGTTCGGGTAGATTGCACCTTTTAAAACAAAAAACAGACATGACTGATTGTAATTATTCTTTCGCTTGGTAAGCTGCCCTCAAATACAGTTCGCAGGCTCAGGGTGCTCCGGCACTGAGGGCGGAAGAGAACACAGGGCATGGGAGAGCGGGAATGGGCAAAGAGCCAATCCTGACGATGGGAGAGATGGTGCGTTCCTCGGCCGCCAGGTTCAAGGAGCGCGATGCTATCGTGCTGCCTGATCGGCGATTGAGCTATGACGGGTTGAACGAAATTGCGAGGAATTGGGCTCGGTCGCTTATTGCCATGGGGGTAAAGCCCGGAGACAACGTCGGTCTGCTGCTTCCGACCTGCGTGGATTTCATAACCGCGTTCTACGGTATCACTATGACAGGCGCGGTGGCCGTACCCGTCAACGCGCGCTATCAGGCGAACGAACTCGGCTTCGTTGCAGCCGATGCCGATCTCGTGACGATCATCACTATCGGCAAGGTCGCGGATGATCTTGATTTCAGTGCACGCCTCGAAGCGGCACTGCCCTCGCTGAAGCAGGCGTCGGACCCCTGGGCACTCTCCTTGCCCGAGGCTCCCCGCCTGCGCAGCATCGTCTGCCTGGACGATCGCTGCGCGCCTTATCTCGTCCCGGCCAAAGCGGCGCTGGCCGCTGGTCTCAGCGTCGCGAACGAAGATGTGGACGCACGGATCGATGCGGTGTCGCCGCAGGATACGGCGATGATCCTCTATACGTCCGGCACCACTGCAAACCCGAAGGGCGCGATGATCAGCCACCGTGCCCAGGTGGCGAACAGCCGGAACCTGGGTGTACGGTACCAGTGTACTGGCGAGGACAAGGTGTGGTCGCCGCTGCCGATTTTCCACATCGCGGGCATCCTGCCGATGACTATGATACTTGATCTTGGCGGGGTCTACATGACGATCCCGCGCTTCGATGCCGGCGTTGGGCTGGAGATGCTCGGCCGCGAGGGGGCGACGATCGCCTATCCTAGCTTCGTTACGATCATGCAGGATCTCATCACGCATCCGACCTTCAAGGACACTGACCTTTCCAGACTGCGTGTGATGAATTCCAACTTTGCGGTTCAGCCTGAGTGGATCAAGCTCGCCGTGGCCGAGGCCATGCCGCACACCATTCAGGTCGGTACCTATGGGCTGACGGAGGGCGCGGGCACCGTGTCGACCAGCCGACTCTCGGACAGCTATGAAGTCCGCACCGGTCGCTGCGGTGTCCCGCTCGACGAATGGCAGATCCGCATCGTCGATCCTGAAACCGGTGAGGACTGCGCGCCGGGCCAGCAGGGTGAGATCGTGCTGGGTGGGCCCAATATTCTCAAGGGCTATTACAACGCTCCGGACAAGACGGCCGAAGCCATCCGTGACGGCTGGTTCTTCTCTGGCGACATCGGCTCCATCGACATCGACGGCAATGTCATGTTCCACGGGCGAACCAAGGATATGCTCAAGGTCGGTGGCGAAAACGTGGCCGCCGCCGAAATAGAGGCCATGCTGCAGACCCATACGGCGGTAAAGCTTGCGCAGGTCGTGAGCTTGCCGGACGATCGTTACTGCGAAGTGCCTGCGGCCTTTGTCGAACTGAATGAGGGTGAAAGCGCCACCGAGCAGGATCTCATCCATCATTGCCGCGGCCGGATCGCCAGCTTCAAGATTCCGCGTCACGTGCGCTTTGTCACCGCATGGCCTATGTCGACGTCAAAGATTCAGAAATTCAGACTGCGTCAGGAGTTGATGGCAGAACTTGAGTCTGTCTCGAAGCTTGAGAAGACGTAATGACACCCGAGCGGCGGTTTACCGCGTTTGTCCGCCGGGGCCGGGCTGCGGGAGGGCTCGGCTGCGGCGGAGCGGGCAAGCGGCTTCAAACCTCCGAAGAAAAAAGGCAGTCGTGCTTGTCTTTTTTGTTGCATCTTCGGGAAGTTGAGGCGTACAGTCCCTTCAAGACCTAAGGCCGCCCACAAGTCGGCAGCGGCGTGTAGCAAGGAATACGGGAATGGATCTGGGACTGGCGGGCAAGAAGGCGATACTGGTCGGCGCAGCGCGCGGCATCGGCTATTCGGTTGCTGAAGTTCTGGCGCGGGAAGGATGCGATATCGCGCTCACCGCGCGCAGCGAGGACAGCGTCAAGGACGCGGTTGCGGAACTGTCCAAGTATGGAACCCGTATCGTTGGCAAACCGATCAACGCCAAGTCCGCCGAGGACTACAAAGCGTGGATCCAGTGGGCCATCGACGAACTTGACGGCGTTGACATACTGGTTCCCTTCACCTCCGCCGGCAGCGGCATGGGCAGCGAAAAGTACTGGTACAACGCGTTCGAGACGGACGTGATGGGCGCGGTCCGTGCCGTCGAAGGCGTGGTGGAACGGATGACCGAGCAGCAACGCGGCTCGATCGTCCTCATCGCCACCACCTCCGTCCTGGAAGCGATGGGCGGTCCGCAGCCCTACAACGCGATGAAAGCCAGCCTTGTAACCTGGGGCAAGCAACTGGCGCTGTGGCACGGCAAGAACGGAATCCGCGTCAACGTCGTCTCCCCCGGGCCCATCGAATTCGAGGGCGGCAACTGGGACATGATCAAGGGCACGATGGAGAAGTTCTACAACTCTCAGTTGCGCCAGCAGCCCATGGGGCGCCTCGGCAGGCCGGAAGAGGTGGCGAAGGCCATCGCCTTCCTCGCCAGTGATGCAGCCAGCTGGTGCAACGGCTCGCACCTCGTCGTGGACGGGGGTTTCACCAACAGGACGCACTTCTGATGAAACCGCATGTCATGGGCTGGGACCGGGCGTCGATGGACGTCAAGCGCGTCGTCGACGTGTTCCGCGTCGATCCCGAGTCCGTTGGCAACGGCACCCCGGTAGAGCGTGCGCCGGATCCCGCGCTGGGCACCGATCTCATTCCGGCGGCACGGTACTACTCCCCCGAGTTCATGAAGCTGGAGTGGGAGCGGGTCTGGACGAAGGTCTGGCTGCTTGGCGGCCGGAGCGACGACATCAAGGAACCGGGCGACTACATCTGCACTGACATCGGCAAGGAATCGGTGCTGATCGTGCGGCAGGCTGACGGATCGATCCGTGCTTTTCCGAACCTGTGCCTTCATCGCGGTAACCGCCTGCGCCCGGAAGGACTGGGCAACGCGGAGAAGTTCCAGTGCATGTACCATCACTGGACTTACGGCCTAGACGGCAGGCTGGACCACATCCCGGACCTGTGCACCTTCCCCCAGGGCGGGCCCCCGGGAATGGCGCTGACGGCGCTGCCCTGTGTCGAATGGAACAGCTTTGTCTGGTACTCGCTGGATCCCGGCGTCGAACCGTTCGAGGACTTCATCGACCCTCTGAAGCAGCACCTTGAGCCCTATCACCCCGAGCGGATGGCGTGGAAGCGCGACATCACCGTTGAATGGGATTGCAACTGGAAGGCTTCGGTCGACGCCTTCAGCGAGACCTATCATGTCCAGGGCATCCATCCGCAGCTGAAGTGGTACCTTGATGACGTTAACGTTCAGATCGACTGCTACGATAAGCACAACCGATACCTGATCCCCTTCGCGGCGATCTCCCCGCGCGTCGCCATGCCAAGCCAGATCCCGCCGGCGATCCACGAGATCATGGTGAACGCCGGCATGGATCCCGCCGAGTACGAAGGCCGTGTTTCGGACATTCGCCGCGATGTTCAGTTGTTCAAGCGCGAACACGGACCTGCGCAGGGGAAAGACTACTCGGAACTGAATGATGAACAGCTGACAGATGACTATCATTACACGATTTTTCCGAATGTGTCGGTGAACGTGCATGCGGACGATGTCATGCTGTTCCGCCAGCGTCCGCACGCCACCGATCCGAACAGGATGTACTACGACATCTGGATGTTCGAGCTGGTCCCGCAGGGCGAGGAGTGGCCGGAGCGGGTACGTCACCAAAGATTCAGGCACGGCGACAAGACCATCGGCCAAGTGCTTGATCAGGATGCATTTAATCTGCCTCTTGTACAGAAAGGTATGCAGTCCGACTATTTCCCCGGCCTCTGGATCGGGGACCAGGAACTGCGCATCCGGCACTTCCACAAGGTTCTGGACGACTACATCTACGGCGACGGCAAGCAGCCGGGCGACCTGTAAAACGATCACGGGAGAGCGACCTTGCAACTGAACCGCGACGAACTGCTCGGCGCCTACCGGCGGATGAAAACGATTCGCGCATTCGAAGAGCGACTGCACGACGAGATCAAGACGGGCGAGATCGGCGGGTTCACGCACCTCTATGCCGGTCAGGAGGCCGTCGCCGTCGGTATCTGTGATCAGCTGACGGTGGAGGACAAGATCGTGTCCACTCACCGTGGCCATGGTCACTGCATCGCCAAGGGTTGCGATGTGAAGGGCATGATGAAGGAGATCTACGGCCGGGCTGGGGGGCTCTGCAAGGGCCGGGCGGGATCGATGCATATCGCGGACCTGGACGTGGGCATGCTGGGCGCGAACGGCATCGTCGGGGGCGGTGCCCCTCAGGCCGTTGGTGCCGCGATCGCCGCCCGCATCGACGGCAAGGGCCGGGTCGGGATTGCCTTCTCCGGCGACGGCGCTTGCAACCAGGGAACCACGTTTGAAGCGATGAACCTTGCCGTCGTGACCAAGGTCCCGGCGATCTTCGTGTTCGAGAACAATCATTATTCGGAGCACACCGGCGTCGAATACGCTGTCGGAACGAGCAAGGACATCGCGAGCCGCGCGGAAGGCTTCGGGATGAAAGCTTGGCGGGCAAATGGTTGCGATTTCTTCGATACTTACTCGGCTTTTGCAGAACTCCTCGAATATGTCCGGGCCGGCAATGGCCCCGCAGCCATCGAGCTCGACACCGAGCGTTACTACGGCCATTTCGAAGGTGACCCGCAGCGCTACAGGGGGGAGGGAGAACTGGAGCGAATCCGGGCGGAGCGCGACTGCCTCAAGGCCTTCCGTGCGCGTGTGACCGGAGCTGCGCTCCTGACGCATGAGGACCTCGATGCGGTGGATGCCGAAGTCATGGCCCTCATCGACGAGGCAGTAGCGGTAGCTCGGGAGGACGAGCAGCCGGATGCGGCCACGGTCGCAGACGACGTCTACGTCGAATACTATTGAGGGAGCGGGCATGGCCATCATGAACATCCGTGAGGCGATCGTCTCCACGCTGCACGCCGAGATGGAACGGGATGCCGACATCATCCTCCTTGGCGAGGATGTCGTCGGCGGCAACGGGACGGCGGGCGGTCCTGAAGCGATCGGCGGGATTTGGGGCACCAGTCCGGGTCTGTGGAAGAAGTTCGGGCCCGATCGTGTCATCGACACGCCCATCTCGGAGAGCGCCATCATCGGAGCGGCGGCGGGTGCGGCGCTTTCGGGCAAGCGACCGGTGGCTGAACTCATGTTTGCCGACTTCGTCGGGGTCAGTCTGGATCAGATCTGGAACCAGATGGCAAAGTTCCGGTACATGTTCGGCGGCAAGACCAGGTGCCCGGCCGTCGTTCGTCTCGTCTACGGAGCAGGGATGCAGACGGCGGCCCAGCACAGCCAGTCCGTCTATGCGATGCTCACCGCCATGCCCGGCCTCAAGGTAGTGCTTCCCACGACGCCGGCCGACGCCAAGGGCCTCCTGACGGAAGCGTTGCGTGGCGACGATCCCGTCATGTTCTTCGAACACAAAACCTTGTACGGCGTGAAGGGCGAAGTGCCCGAGGGCGACTATCGCCAGCGCTTCGGAGAGGCGCGGATGGTGCGGGAAGGTGGCGATGTCACCGTAGTCGCCTGCGGGCGCATGGTGAACTTCTCGGAGAAGGCTGCGGACAAGCTGGCGGCGGACGGGATCGGCATGGACCTGCTGGACCTGCGCACGACGAGCCCGCTTGACGAGGACGCGATCCTGGATTCAGTCGAGCAGACCGGCCGTCTCGTCGTCGTGGATGAAAGCCCGCCGCGTTGCAGCCTTGCTGCCGACATCGCGGCGGTGGTGAGCGAGCGCGCGTTCACCAGCCTCAAGGCTCCGCCGGCGATGGTGACTGCACCGCACAGCCCCATCCCCTTCGCTCGCACTCTCGAGCGTGCCTGGGTTCCCTCTCCACAGAAGATCGAGGATGCCGTGCGCCGTGTCCTCGCCTTCCGCTGAAGAGGGGCAGGCATGGCAAAGCTCACCCCTTTCACGATGCCCAAGTGGGGCATCGAAATGGCCGAGGGCACGATTGCCGAATGGATGGTCACGGAGAACGTGCCATTTGAACGCGGCGCCGTTCTTACCCTCATAGAAACCGACAAGATCACCAACGAAGTCGAGGCCGAGAAGGATGGCCGCTTCGTGCGGATACTGGCCGAACCGGGTTCGACGTACCCGGTGGGCGCCTTACTGGCGGTTCTCAGCGACGGAGGCGAAGCCAGCGCTGCGGAGATCGATGCGGTGATCGCCAGTTTCACGCCTTCCGAGAGCGGCTTCGATCCGGACGGTGGCGACGATGCGCCGTCAGCCAGCGCAGCCCCTCCGGAAATGCCGGTTGCGGCTGCCGCTCCTGCGGCTCCGGAGGGCCTGGCCATCAGCCCCGCTGCGCTGGCGGAAGCGGGGCGCCTTGGCCTTGACCCGGCAGCGCTTCAGGGGTCGGGCCGCAACGGCCGTGTCTCGGTGCAGGATGTGCATCAGGCCGCGCGCCCTCAGGCGGCACCGCAGCTTGTGGGTGTCTATTCAGCAACGCCGGACAGCCCGATCCTGTCGACGCCGGTCGCCCGTCGTCTCTGCGCTCTGCATGGCCTGGATCTAGCCGCCGTCCAGGGCAGTGGACCACGAGGCAAGGTACGTCGGGACGATGTGCTGGCGCTCGTGAGCCGGAACGCCGTGCAGCCTTCCCCCGTCCCGGTCGCATCTTCGGGAACTCTCACGGCGTCACCGTCGCAGCGCCTTGAGAGCGGGAACGTCAACGTCACGCCTATGTCCGCGATGCGCCGCACGATAGCGCGGCGGCTGACCGAAGCCAAGCAGCAGATCCCCCACTTCTATGTGCGTCGCCGTGTTCGTGCTGACCGGCTGCTGGCGCTGCGTGCCTCGCAAGGCACGGATAAGCCCAGCGTCAACGACTACATTGTGCGGGCCGCGGCTTTGGCTCTGATGGAAGTGCCGGCCGTGAACGTTCAGGTACACGGCACGGACATCCACCAGTACGCGTCAGCTGATGTTTCCGTGGCGGTGGCGACGGACAAAGGTCTCGTCACACCGATCGTGTTCGGCGCTGACGACCTTTCCGTCGCCGAGATTGGCCGGGTGATGAAGGGCCTTGCCCAGCGGGCGCGCAGCGGCAAGCTGAGACCGGAGGAGTTCACGGGCGGCAGCTTTTCGATCTCCAATCTCGGCGGCTTCGGTGTCGAACAGTTCGACGCTATCATCAACCCGCCACAAGGCGCCATCCTTGCCGTCGGCACGGCGCGACCCGAGCCCATCGACGATGACGGCGCGATCCGCATCGTCCCCGTGCTTCACCTTTCGCTGTCGTGCGACCACCGCGCCATCGACGGGGCTGACGGCGGCCGCTTCATGGCGGCGCTCGCCAACCTCATCGAACAGCCCTATTTGCTCTGACGGAACAAGAACGATGAACTTCAAGCTGACCGAAGACCAGCTGCAGCTGCAGGATGCTGCGCGCGAATTCGCCAGAGCCGAACTGCCTGCCATTGCTGCCGAGCTGGAGCGGGACAACAAGCCGCCGAGCCGTGATCTTGTGAAACGCTACGCGGAACTGGGCTTCCTGGGCATCAACGTGTCGAGCGAATATGGGGGCCTAGGCCTCGGCAACATCGAGGCGTTGATCGTGCTGGAGGAGTTCGGCAAGATCTCCTCGGCTGTGGGTTTTCCCATCTTCGAAAGCTCGGTTGGCCCCGTCCGTGCCATCGAGCACTTCGCGTCGGACGCGCTGAGGCAGCGGATCGTACCCGCCGTCTGCTCGGGGGACATGGTGGTCGCCGTCTCCATGTCCGAACCGGACGCAGGCAGCGCGTTGACCGACCTTAAGACCAGGGGCGTCGTGAAGGGCGACCGGCTTGTCATCAACGGCACCAAGCGTTGGTGCTCGGGAGGGGGGCATGCGGACGCTTACGTGGTCTACTGCCGCCTGTCGGACGATCCGGGGGCAAAGGGCATCGGCGCGGTTCTGGTGGAGAAGGACGCTCCCGGCCTCTCCTTCGGACCTAACGAGCAGCTGATGGGCTTCCGCGGCATTCCATCGTCCGACCTCAATTTCGACGATTGCGAGGTGCCGCTGGACAATGTGATCGTACAGGCGGGCGGCGGTTTCAAGAAGCTGATGGAGGCTTTCGACCTCGAACGCTGCGGCAACGCCACGATGTCGCTGGCACAGGCCTCCGGCGCGCTGGAGGACGTCAGCGCCTACGTTCAGGAGCGCAAGCAGTTCGGCAAGCCCATTGCCGAATTCCAGGCCGTGCAGCTCAAGCTGGCGGAAATGCAGATGAAGGTCGAAGCAGCCCGCCTGCTGATCTGGCGCGCCGCCTCTCTTGCCGAGGATGGCCTGCCTTCGGTCCTGCACAGTTCCACCGGCAAGTGCTTCGCCAACACCATCGCACGCGAAGTCACCGGCGATGCCATGCAGTTGATGGGTGCCTACGGGTATTCCAAGGAATTTCCGATGGAACGACGGCTGCGCGACAGCTGGGGGTGGGGCATCGCCGGCGGCGCTATCGATATCCAGAAGGTCAACATCGCAGGGGCCATGCTGGGACGGCGCTTCGACCAGAGGCGGTGAAGGTTACGCTGGCCCCGCAGCCGTTCTTCTGCGCGGCGCTTGTCAACTCCGGAGGCCGGCCTCGTTCATGACATACCTTCAGACGGCCGAGACTGAGTGCTGTTGACCCTGCGAGGGCGCGATGCCGCAGATCCCCGCGAGTAACGGCTTGCGTAAGGTGGCCTGGCGGGACAGGAAGGCTATCGTATGCACGACCTCACCCCCGATACCGCTCCGCAACGGGGCAGGCGGCGTCACGTCACATCGATCGCGACGCGCATCAAGATCATTGAGGCGGCGGAAAAGCTGTTTGCCGATCACGGTATCGACGGCGTTGCGCTGCGTGAGATCGCGGTCGCTGCGGAACAGGGCAACAACACCGCCGTCCAGTATCACTTCGGCACCAAGGAGGCGCTGGTCTACGCGATTTTCGAGTACCGGACCAACATGTTCGAGCCGTTGCGCGGCGCCATGCTGGATCGGGCGCAGGAAGCCGGGATGCTGGGCGATGCGCGGACTCTACTCGAGATCTTGTGCCTGCCACACCTGACGATCAGCGACGAAAACGGCCGTCATCCCTATTCGGCGTTTCTGGCGCAATACCTGACCCGTTCGCGAGCCGAAGGCATCCGCCATCCCTACGATGATCCCGAAGTACCCGTTCCGGCCTTGCGCCGTGTGCGCCGCCTGATCTCGGAGCGCGTGAACTACATACCGCCTGTGGAGCTTCGCCTGCGGGTGGGCCTGTGCAAGCTCATGTTTCTCAACATGCTGATGCGCCGGGACAGCGGTTTTCCCGACTTCGATCAGGGGATCAGCCTCGATGCCCTGGTCGATGACACTTTGGCGCAAATGACCGTGGCGCTGACCGCGCCCTACAACCACCGCCGGGCTCCACTCTTTCCCGACCTGATAAAACCGGCGGTTTGGTCAGCCCGCGTCGAGCATGCGACGGTAGGTGGGCAGGGCGCGAGCCAGGAAGAACGTCGCCCCGGCTGCGGCGACGGCGCAGGTGATAGCCAGCGAATCTCCGACCCGGCGCTCGTCTCCAAAGACGTGATCGGTGATGAGGGCCACGAAGGTCGGCGCGAGGGCAAGACCGGCTACGCTGACGACGAAAACGTAGATCGAAGACGCAAGGCCGCGCATCCGGTTGGGGGTGACCATCTGCAGGGCGGATGAGGAAAGGGCTTGCGGCAGGCTGTAGAGCACACTGGCGGCCGTGGCGATGGCGAACGCGGTCCAGTAGTCGCTGGCCCAGATAAGGGCGAGGCTGAGCGGAACCATCGCGACCGCCGCGACCAGTGCGACCACCAGCAGGCTGTCCCGCCGTCCCATCCGCTCGACAGCGCGGGCAACCCAGGGGCTGGCGAGCACGCTGAGTGATCCGGTGATGAGAACGGCGATGCCGTACTGCACGCCTACCTGGCCGGCCGAAACTCCGAACTTTCGGATGAGCACTGTCGGCATCCAGGCAGGGAAGGCGTAGAGCGGAATGATGAACAGCGGCATCCCCACGTAGAAGTTGCCGTAGAACCCGCGCCACCTGCGGAAGATGGCCCGAATCTCGGCCGGGGACATCCTGTGAGTGCCGCCACTGGCCGTTGCCGCCGCCCGGCGGGCGGGCTCCTTCACGAACATTAGCATGAGCGCGATCAGGATGCCCGGCAGGCCGGCGAGGAAGAACACCAGCTGCCAGGGCTTCATCGCACCCAGCAGGGGCAGCGCAGACAGGCTCCCTCCTTGCGCCCCCTGCAGCAGCAGCCCGCCGAAGATCAACGCCAGGCCGCCACCGAGATAAGGGCCCATCATGTACACGCTGAAGGCGCGCGGGATCATGCGGGCGGGGAAAGCGTCGGCGATGATCGACCAGGCGGCCGGGGTGAGGCAGGCCTCTGCCCCGCCGACACCGAAGCGCGCCGCGAAAAGCTGCCAGTAGCTGCGGGCAAGGCCGCAGGCGCTGGTGCCGATGCTCCACAAGGCGATCCCGAACACGAGAACGCCCTTGCGGCTGCCCACATCCGCTATGCGGCCGAAGACCGGGCTCATGATGATATAGGCGGATGTGAAGGCAAGGCCCTGCAACAAGCTGAGGCGAGTGTCGTCAAGGCCGAAGTCGGCCTTGATCGGGCCGACCAGCAAATTCAGCACCTGTCTGTCAACGAAGCTGCAGGTGTACGCCAGGGTCAAGACGAAGATCAGGTACCAGGCTGCGGCCGTGCCACCGGGTTGCTGTTCGTCCGCGCGCGTATCGGAATGCGCCGGCTGGTCCTCAGCCGCACGGATCTGACCAAGCGCCGTCATGGCCGGGCGCCGGACAGGGGGGCGGGATCGATCTTGCGCTCGGGCCTGAAGCCGCGCAGCAGTTCGAACTTCTGGACCTTGGTGGCGCTCATCGGCCAGCTATCGACGAAGCGAACATAGCGGGGCACCTTGTAGCTGGCGATGCGACCGGCGCAGTGCCGGGCGACGTCCTCCTCACTCATGCTTTCTCCCGGGTTCAGCTCAACAAAGGCGGCGGCCACCTCCATCAGCCTCTCGTCCGGGACGCCGATCACCTGCGCCATGCGGATGGCGGGGTGCGTGGCGAGGAAGCTCTCCAGTTCCACAGCCGCCACGTTCTCGCCCCCGATCTTCAGCATGTCCTTGAGGCGCCCTTCATAAACGACGCGCCCCTTGGCACCGATACGGCCGAGGTCTCCGGTGCGCAGCCAGCCTTGCGCATCGAAAGCGGCGGCAGTGGCGTCCTCGTCGTCGAAGTAGCCGGCGAACACCCCGAACCCGCGAAGGCGGATTTCTCCCGGCTCCCCCTCTGGAACGATCGCGTCATCCTCCCCGAAGATCGCTAATTCCATCCCGTCGCAGATCGGACCCGAAGTCGTGAAGAGAACTTCGTCCGGGTCGTCCACGTCGCTGTAGCAGGGTACGCCCGTCGCCTCTGTCAGGCCGTAGCTGTTCACGTAAGTGGCGCCCGGGAACAGCGTCGCGTAGCGGCGCATGAGATCGACGGGGCCGACCACGTGATTGATGCGCAGGGCCGACTGGTCGTAGCGCTCAAACGCCGGGTGCGTGACGAGGGCGGAGATGATCGTGGGAAAGCCGGCGTATTGCACGGTCGGTCGCCGCTCGATCAGCAGCTTCATCGCTTCGTCGGCAGAGAAGTGGCGCATGCCGATGAAGCAGGCGCCCGTCGCCCGGCATCCCGCCATGGGCAGGATTGTCGACATGTGGAACAGCGGCAGGGGATCCCAAACCCGGTCATGCTCGGTCAGCCGGAAGCTGTGCGCCATGGCCTCGCCCATCCGGCTCAGTGACAGATGCGTCAACATGCAGGCCTTGGGGCGCGAGGTAGTGCCCGAACTGAAGATGATGAGGCCGACATCCTCGGCGCGTACTGCGACAGCACGCTCGGTCACCGCATCCACGGGAACGTCCCGCGCGGCGGCCATCAGAACATCTTCCGCAGGCCAGAGGCCCGGGCGGTCATCTCCCAGCTCGACCACCATTCGCAGCGCGGGTGCAGCCGCCACGTGCAAGTCTCCGCCGGCCCAGCTCGCCAGCTCCGGAAAAACCTCGGTCAACATGGGGCGGTAGTCGCAGAACTGCCATGCGTGGCCGCCCACGAACAGCAGGCTGATGCGCGCCTTGGGGACGACGTAGCCGAGATCGTCCGGCCGGTAGCGGGCGTTTAGCAGCACCGCGCAGCCGCCCACCATCTCAATCGCATAATAGAGCACGACGTAGTCCCAGCCGTTGGGAGCAAGGATGCCGACATGATCTCCGGGCCTGACTCCGAGCCCGATCAGCCCCCGCGCCCGTTCCACTACCTGCTCGAGAAGTTGGGTGTACGTGGCCTCTGAGCCATCGTAGATCAGTGCAGGGCGATCCGCGAAACGGTCGGCCGCGACCATGAGGGTGCCGCCAACCGTCATTGGGTCGACAGTTGCGGTGGCCAAGGCGAGGGGGGCGGTGTGAGGCAAAGGTTGTCTCCGTCGGAAGAAGGCGCTTCACGCGCCGGTCAGGCTATGGCGCGCGATGTTCTGAGCCGAAGTGCAGTGACGATGTCGGGCAGCCCCTTGGGCCATTGCCGCACAGCGCTCTGCGGGAACGAGGATGCCGTTTGGTCGCTCTTTTCCGTAGCGAACCGCTGCCGCATTCCAGGCTGCAACTTCCTCTGCCTCTTGGGGGAGGAACAGCCGCGTGCTCCTATCGAGAGGGCGAGGCACGATAATGGCGTCGGTGCGTCGAACATTTCAGGATCCCCTCGACCATGCTTGTTTTTGCGTGCCTGCTTGGTTCGAGCCGCTGATTTTTATCTTGGTGCGGCACGCTTAACTTACCGGAGCCTCAAGTTAAGGCAAATGCCTTTTTTGCTGCGCAGCATTTTGCTTCGGAGTGATGGTGTGCGGCAGCCGGCCAATACGACGATCTACCTGCCGCACGCCCACTCACGCGCCTCGGCGCTCGCCACCCATCGAAGAGCATTACCAACAAGCCGACGGTAATGCGGATTCTCGTACGTGCGTGGCGAGTCGCCGGGTTGTATGTAGACCAGCGGGGAGTTGCCCGCTGGCTTGGCCCAGGCAAGGAGCGGGTTCAGCGCAGCAGGTCGCCATGCTTGCCCTTCCCCATCGGCCAGCCTCTGAACCGCCCGGCGAGCGGACTGGAAGCGGTTTCGGTCGATTTCGTCGGCAAGATAGAGCAGGGGGTGGAGCCCTGGTTCATCGAACACGTGCTGGATATAGAGTTCATCGACAAGATCGAAGTGCGGCGGCAGTCCCGCCGTCACCGGATGGTCCGCGTCAGCGATCCGCGCCGCATAGGTCACGTCCCTCAGATAACCGGAATCCGGCTGCTTCACGCCGTCGATCACTGCATCCCTGTAAAGGAACCGCCCTCCGATCGCCTTCGCATAAGCACCCCACGCCGGCCATCCCGCGATGGCGTGGTGCAGCATGACCATGCCCTTGCCTTCAGCCATCAGCGCTTTGAACCCCTCCTTGAAGACGGTTGGCGGTTCGATGAAGCCCGGTCGCTCGGCGGCAGGTGCGCGGAAGTCCAGTCCCGGCATGTCGTAGAAGAGTACGGCATCGTACCGGCGCAAATTCTCGGGATTGAGCAGGACCGCGGCGGCGGGCTGGTCAACGAATGTCGGCTCGCAGCCGATGGCCCGCAGCATCGTCTCCAGTCCATCGCGGGAGAAAGCATGGCCCTTGACGGCGACGAACAGTTCGATCCGGTCCTTGCTCCCCGTCATCGCTCCACGCTCTCTCCCGGACTGATCTTATATTTGGATCATCCGCCTTAAGAACCGAAAGTCAATGCCTCATGAACCGGTGAGGCAAAGGCCCGCGCTATTGCGCGCTACAAGCCATCTGCTCCCTCGCTCCGCGCGTATAGACGAGATTGATGCTGGTGAACGTGACCGCTTCCGTTCCGTCGTTAAGCATGACTGCATAGCGGGTTATCGCCGTACCGCGATCCTCGCGCGTCCTGGACGGTTCGAGACCAACGATCTCACTGGTGACGTGGATTGTGTCTCCAGCGCGGACCGCCCGCTTCAGGCGCAGTTCGTCCCAGCCTACGCCGCAGATCCAGTCAATGTCCCAGTTGATCTCGTGGTCCATCTGGCGCCACAGCGCCAGGACATGAATCCCGCTCGCCACCACCTCGCCAAAGACGGACTGTGTGGCGCTTTCCGGGTCGGTGTGGAACCATTGGGGATCGTACTTGCGCGCGAACTCGAGGATTTCTTCCTGAGTTACCGTGCGCGGGGAGGAACGGCGGAACTCACCCAGGACGAGATCCTCGAACGTACGGTGCGGTTTCGCGGGGACGAACGGTTTGGTCACAGCTTTCCTTCGCGTTTCTCTTCCAGCATCCGTGCGAGACCCTGCTGGCTGACGGTGGCGACAAGCGTACCATCGCGGCGATAGATGGTGCCCCGCCCCAGCGCCAGGGCGTCGGTGGCGGCGGGACTGTCGAGGACGTAGAGCATCCACTCGTCCACGCGAAACGTGTCATGAAACCATATCGCGTGGTCAAGGCTGCTGCTCTGCAGGAAATCGTTCGCCCATCCGATCCCCAGCGGCCCGAGCGCGGTATGGAAGATGTGGAGGTCGGAGGCGTAGGCCAGCAGGCGTTGCTGGACATGGAGGGGGCCATCGACGGAACCGTGGAAGCGGAACCAGAACATGCGGGTGGCGGAACGAACTTCGCGCTCGTCGAAAGGAAAGAAGCCGATGGGCCGCCAATCCACCTGCTGGCGGCGTCCCCAGAAGGGACGGTGCCGTTCCGGAAGGCGATCGCCGTACTCGGCTACGAGTTGGGCAAGGCTGGCGAGGCTTTCCGGAGGCGGAGCGTCCGGCATCGGCAAACCATGGCGACGCGAAGGCTCGGGCGTCTTGAACGACGCCATGAGGTTGAGGATTGGCGCGCCGTCCTGCGTCATGCGCACGGTGCGATTGGAGAAGGAGCGCCCGTCGCTCTCACGCGTGACGGCGAACTCGACGGCCCGGTCAGTCAAACCGGGCTGGAGAAAGTAGGCGTGGAGGCTGTGCGCCACCTTGTCTTGCCCCACAGTCAGGCGCGCGGCAGCAAGGCACTGGGAAAGCGCCATGCCGCCATAGAGTCGCAGCAGCCCGCTCGGTACCGGGCGGACGCGGTAACGATCGGAGGCGATCTGCTCGAATTCGTACGCACGACGGCGTTCCAGCTCCGGATCGTCGATATAAGGGTTCGTAGCGAGCAAGACGTTCATCCACTTTCGTCGTCCCGGTCTGGAGGGGATCTCTCAGGTCACCGCCAGTGCTTCAAACCGGAACTCGCATTGCGGGTCCACGATCTGCAGCAGTTCGACTACATTGCCGTCGCAGTCCCGGCCATAGGTCGCGCGCGTCGCCGCCGAGCCACCGGGCGGACAATTGAACTTCATGCCGAGGGCGGTGAGGCGGTCATACTCGGCGAAGACATCCTCGCAGTAGAGGCACAGGTGCGTGATGCCGTGATCGCACATGCGCGGGTGCACGGTTCGCGGATCGTTGCTCGTGTACTCGAAGACTTCGATGTGCAGATTGCCCAGCCGGATCATCTCGTAGCGGGCACTGCTGTCCTCAAGGCCGACCATCGTATCGATGCGGGTATTTCCCGCCTCCCATGCCCCCGTCTTGCCTGCGCGTTCGAAGCCGAACCAACGCTGGTAGTGATCCACGAACCGCTCGAGGTCAGGGGTCGAGATGGCGAGGTGATGAACACCGCGGATCATGCTGCTTGCCCTGTGGAGGCCTTTGCCGCCTTCACCGCGCTGACGATCTCGGCGTTGGTCGGGTTGCGACGCAGGGTGAGACCGCCGTTCACCTGCAGAACCTGGCCGGTCATGAAGCACGCGTCGCTTGCCAGCCACGACACGGCCTCGGCGATGTCTTCGCTGGTTCCGACCCGTCCGAGCGGATACTCCTTCGCAAACGTGTTTATTATAGCATTGTTTCGGGCGGCTTTCTCCGTCATCGGCGTGGCCGTAAAGCCCGGCGCGACCGAGTTGGCCCGAATGCCGCGATGGCCGAATTCATTGGCGACGCAGCGGATCACATGGTCGGCGCCCGCCTTCGTACCCATGTACGCCGCGTGGTCCTCCAGCATGATGGAGGCGGTCGCCGAAGAAATCTGGATCAACGAACCTCCATCACGCATCGCCCGGAGCATCGCCTGATAGAACAGGATGGCGCCGGTGAACTGCAGTGCGGTGATCCGCTCGATTTCTGCCTTGGTGGTGTCGAGGAACGGCTTGAGCAGCCCCCAGCCGGTCGCGTTCACGGCGATGTCGATGCCGCCATAGGCGCTGCTGGCGGTGTCACCGAGGCGGGCGAGATCGTCCTCGCTGGTAAGGTCGCAGCCGGAGACGGCAAGGCCGCCGATCTCCGCGGCAAGCCGCTCCAGTTCGTCGGGCTTGCGCCCGGCGACGATCACCATCGCGCCGTCGGCGGCGAGCCGACGTGCAATGACTTGCGCCATGTTGTCCCGGTTGGCCGCGCCAACGACGACGGCGATCTTTCCAGCCAGATCGGCCATGGGTGTTCTCCCGCTTTGTTGTGTTCTACGCGTTGAAATCAGGCGCAGGTGCGCCTCAGTCGCGCTGCACCCAATCGCCCAGCACCTGTTCCACACGCGCGTGTTCGGGAACCCTGTTGAGACCGATGCGGCGGTCGAGCTCCTCATGCCAGTGGTAGATCCGGCGCTCCTGATAGTTGAGCGGCATGCCCTTGAAGCCCGGACTTTCGAGCGATTCCTGGATCTGCGGTGCGTATTGCAGGTCTTCGTAAAGGATCCGCTCCCAGTTGCTGAGACGGGTGGGCCAGAGCGGGTGCGGGTTTTCCGGGTCATGGTCGGGTGCCAGCCAGCTCGAGACGACGCGGGTGCGCCTGGTGCCGATCGGCCAGAACTGCAGGATGGGAATGCCGGTGGGCGCGGGCGGCATGATGAAGTTGGGGTAGATCTGGTAGCTGACGTTGTTCTTGGCTGGAAACTCCGTGATCGAGGGAATCTCCGGCATGCCCACCGTTCCGGGATCCACCCAGTCTGGCCGGCGGTTCGGCGTGGCCATCCGGCTGTGCCCGCCCGGCCACAGGGTAACGATCATCGACCGGTGATCGAGGAAGCGGTCCACGGTATTTATGTGAATCGACTTGAGGTGATAAACCTCCAGAAAAGCATCGAGCAAGACTTTGACATTGCAGTCAACTTCGTAGCTACGACTGTCGACAAGGCGAAGCTTGTCGAGCTCGAACTGTTCGAGCTGCGCGGCCATTGGGCCGATGTGCTCCATCAGCGGCTGCGCATCGGAGTCACGATTGATGAAGATGAGCGATCCCAGGAGTTCACAACGGACCTGAACCAGCGAGCGACAGGACATGTCAAATTCGACAAAGTCCCGCTTATCGCGGACCGCCGTAAGCTTACCGTCGAGGGTGTAGCTCCAGCCGTGATAGCCGCAGACGAAGCCGCGCGCTTCCCCCGCATCTTCCGTGACCAACGGGGCGCCGCGATGCTGGCAGGTGTTGTAGAAGGCCTTCACCTCGCCCGCGAGGTTGCGGGTAACGATAATCGGCACGCCTGAGTTGCGGGTGAGAAACCATGAACCCGGCTTTGAAACCTGATCGGTGTGTCCGGCGTAGAGCCACGCCTTGTCCCACATCATCTCCTTCTCGAGCCGCAGGAACTCGGCGTCGGTATAGCGAGTGCCGGGGATGTCCGGGAGCTTCGGGAAACCTTCAGGCGGGCCCTTGCGATCGCGCTCGTAATCCATGCGCGCGAAATCGTTTTCAGGTCTTTGATCGGCGACCAGATCAAGCATCGGCCTTCTCTCCCTTGCCTTTCACTCCGCTCGGGCGGAATGGGCTGCAACGGAATCAAAAACAGACATGTCTGATTGATTCCGGCGATGTGTTGCTTGCGATCCTAACTGCCTCGCGATAAAACAGTCAACAGTGATTGTAATTTCATCGCCTCGACCGCCGGCCCAGTCAGCCTCGATCGAATTGAGCATCCCGCTTCTGCACATAGGCGGCGATGCCTTCACGGCTGTCCGGGCGGCTGAGCGTTGCCTTGCCCCAGGCATTACCAACGGCGAGCGCCTGCGTGGTGTCCATGCCGTTCGACAGTTCGTAAAGTTCGCGGCCGTTGTTGATCGCCTCCCAGCTGTTGGCGAGCATCGCCTGCGTCACTTCCAGTGTGCGGTCGAGCAGGCGTTCGCCGGGGACCACTTCCGTAATGATGCCGAGGTCGTAAAGGCGGCGTGCGGGCAGCAGGTCGCCTGTCATGATCATCGCCAGCGCCGTCGCACGCGGGACTTGAGCGGCAAGACGCTGGATGCCACCGGCGAAGGCGAAAAGGCCCCGTTTCACTTCGCTCAACCCCATCATCGCGTGTTCGGCGGCGAAGACCATGTCGCAAGCCATCATGATTTCGAATCCGCCCGCGACGGCGGTTCCGTTGATAGCGGCGATGAGCGGCTTGGTGCGGCGGCGCTCGGTGATACCGCCGAAGCCACGGCCGGGTATGAGGCCGTGGCCGGCGCCGATGCGCTGCGCTTCCTTGAGGTCCATCCCTGCGCAGAAGGCGCGGCTGCCGGTGCCGGTCACGACGATGGCGCCCACCGCCGAGTCGATTTCAGCATTGGTAATCGCCTCGTCCAGAGCGCGGGATGTCGCCGCGTCGAGTGCGTTACGCGCCTCCTCTCGGTCGATCGTCAGCAGGCAGACAGCGCCAAGGCGTTCCACGATCAAGCCTGTCATTTCGTCATTCTCCCGATTTCCGCACCACGCGCAGGTAAGATCAGAATTTTTAATAAATAACAAAGATAATGCATTCACAATATAGGGTGAGGATAAATTGAGATTCTTCAACAAACTTCATCATCATGGATTTATTGTCGATGACATCTACAGGTCTATGAACGATCTGCAGGATGGTCTTGCTTTGAAGTGGGGCCCTGTTCGTAAATTCGATCCCCTAAGGGTTTGGCTGCCTGATAAGGGCTGGTCGGAGGCCCATCTTACCGTCACCTATTCACGGCAGGGCCCGATTCACGTCGAACTGATCCAGGCGGCACCGGGAGGCGCCTACGATGCTCTTCGGGCCGTTTCGGCAGCGCATGTTGGGGCGTGGGTGGACGATGTTGGCGCGGAGGTGGAGACCTTGCTGGCCGAGGGCTGGCGCATCGTCGCCGCAGGCGCGTCTCCCAACCATGGATACGGGCAGATGGCGTACATGGTTTGTGGAGACGGCCCGGTGCTGGAGCTCGTGGGCGAAACCATCCGGCCGATGATCGAAGAATGGATCGGCGCGTGAGTGGGGCGACGATCGCTTTGGCCGAACCCGAAGAGCAGGCCGCAACATCGGTGGCCGAGATCGAGCCCGCGCCCCGTGCGGCGGCGTGGTATCTGATCTTCGTGCTAACGCTGGCCTACACCGTCAGCTTCGTCGACAGGCAGGTGCTGAACCTGCTGGTCGCGCCATTGAAGGCAGACTTCGGGCTTTCTGACACCCGTCTGAGTCTGCTCCAGGGACTGGCCTTCACGACCGCCTACATCCTTTTCAGTCCGCTGTTCGGCAGGCTCGCGGATACGGGAAGCCGGCGACGCATCCTGATCGGGGGCGTTGGCCTGTGGAGCCTCGGCACGAGCCTGTGCGGTTTGGCGCGCGGCTATTGGCAGCTGTTCTTCGCGCGGGCAGCCGTGGGCGGCGCGGAGGCGAGCCTTACTCCGGCCGCCTGGTCGATCATTGCCGATAGCTTCCCCACCCGGATGATCCCACGCGCCTTCAGCATTTTCCTGATGGGGCCGTACATCGGCGGGGGGCTGGCGCTCATTTTCGGCGGCCTGCTGCTCGAGGCGGCCGACGGGTGGGACCTGAGCGCGGTGCCGTACCTCGGCGCCCTGCAGCCTTGGCAGGTTGTGTTTCTCGTTGCCGGCTTGCCTGGCTTCGCGATCATGCTGATGATGCTGAGCATCCGCGAACCGGCGCGGAAGCTGGCTGCCAAGGACAGTGGTCAACGCATGCCACTTGCGCAGGTCTGGCAAACGTTTCGGGATCGCCGGGACTTCTACGGCAACTTCTATGCCGGGATGGCTTCGCTGGTGATCGTGCTCTATGCATTTCCGGCCTGGATGCCGGCACTGCTGATGCGCCGCTTCGGAGCGAGTGCTTCGACCGTAGGCGTTCAATACGGCGTCGCCGTACTCATCACCGGATCGATCGGCGTCCTTGCAGGGCCGGTGATAGCGGGCTGGCTGCAGAGGCGCGGGCGGATCGATGCACTGATGCGCGTGCCCTTCTTCGCTGCGCTGGCGCTGGTGCCGATCTCGCTAGCCCTGGCCTTCGCCCCCAGCTACGAGTTTGCAATGGTGGTGGCGACACTTGCAAGCTTCACCTATTCGCTACCGCAGGCGCTCGCATCCTCCGGCCTTCAGATGGCGACGCCCAACCGCATGCGTGGAATATCCTCCTCCGTCTATGTCTTCGTGGCGAGCGTGATGGGGCTTGGCGCCGCCCCGACCATTGTCGCGCTGTTGACTGATCACGTCTTCGCGGACGAGCGCAGCGTCGGGCTTTCGCTTTCACTGACGTGCGCGGTGGCGGGCGCGGTTTCGGCCTTCTTTGTGGGGCGAGCGCTCAGGGGCTACCGCCGGGTGCTGACGCTGCAGTGATGCAGCGTCGGTCCGGCCAAGCCGAGAGGACCGCGCTATAGCGTTGCCGGACTGCCCAGCACCACCGTCGCCTGGCTGGAAAGCGTGCCTCCGTTGCCGTGGGCCAGAGCCACATCGACGTCGGCCAGCTGGTTCGCGGCTTCGCCCCGGATCTGCCGAGCCGCCTCGATCACAGCGAAGAGGCCGTACATTCCCGGATGGCAACACGAGAGACCGCCACCGTTGGTGTTTACTGGAAGGCTGCCGCCCGGCGCGATGGCGCCGCTGCTTACGAAACGGCCGCCTTCGCCCTTGGGGCAGAAGCCGAGGTCTTCGAGGAAAAGGATCGTATTGATCGTGAAGGCATCGTAAAGCTGCGCCGTGCGGATGTCCCTGGGTACGACGCCGGCCATCGCCATCGCCCGCGCGCCCGATTCGCTGGCGGCGGTCACGGTCACGTCCGGAGCCTGCGCAATCGAGTTCCACCAGGTCGCGGCCGCTGCTCCCAGCACCGGCACGACGCGCTTCGCCAGATCCCGCGCGCGGGTCGTGCGGGTCAGGACGATCGCTGCCGCTCCATCGGTGACAAGGCAGCAGTCGCGCACTGAAATCGGCGTGCTCACCATGCGGGCGGAGAGGCAATCTTCCAGCGTCAGTGGCCCCTTGGCGAAGGCCTCCGGATTTGTGTTCGCCCAAGCCCGCGCGGACAAGGCCACGGCGGCGAGGTCCTCCCGCGTCGTGCCGAATTCGTGCATGTGGCGCGCCGTCGCCAGCGCATAGGAGGTGAGGGGGAACAGCGGCGCATACGGCGCGTCCCACTGATTGCTGCTGATCCTCGTCGCCAGCTTGCCGCCGTTGCTGCGCTGGTTCGAGCCGTAGGCAATGAGCGCGCAGTCGATGTAGCCCGCGTCAAGCATCATGGCCGCCACCGCAATGTGGCTCATGAAAGCAGAGCCGCCCGTGCGGTTGTTGTCGGTATAACGTGGCTGCAGGCCGAGGTATTCGGCGAAAGACAGGCCTGAGAAGAAGTCGTCCGGCTGGCAGATGAAGAGCGCGTCGACTTCGGGCAATGTCAGCCCGGCATCCCTGACGGCAAGAAGTGCAGCCTGCGCCGTCAGCTCCATGGAAGTGAAGCCCGGCATCTCACCGATGCCAAAGGTGGCGAGGCCGGCGATCGCTGTCCCGCCGCGGGGGAAGGTGTCGCCCACAGTCAGTCCTCCACCGGCTGAAACAGCAGCAGTGGCGCGCCTTCCGCCTGATCCACGAAGGCGTCGACCCGCATCCCGATTGCGAGTGTTGCGGGTGTCACACCCTCCACCCGACTCATCAGGCGCGCACCTTCGTCCAGATCTATCAGGGCGACATTGTAGGGTTCCGCCGGCGGCTTCCGGTTGACCCATGAGAGGGTATAGACGGTGCCGCGTCCCGACGCCTCGAACCATTCGAGCACGTCTCCAGTGCCCGGGGCGGCGAGGCGGGGCGGGAACACCACGCGCCCGTCAGGAGCCCGCTGGAGCAGCAGTCGGCCTTCGGCAAGCGCCGCCCGCCAGTGTGCTTCGGGGCTGCTCATGCGGCGGTCCGCACTGCGCCGATGGCCTGCAGATCGGCAATCTCCTCGGCCGAAAACCCCGCCTCGCGCAGCACATCCAGGCTTTCACCGCCGAGCGCCGGGCCGGCGTCGCCGATCGCGCCCGGTGTTTCGGAGAACGTGGTGGGAATGCCGGGGAAGCGCAGGATGCCCGCAGGCGTCTCGCGCTCCTGCCAGAAGCCGGTCTCGACGAGATGCGGATCGTGCAGCAGGTCGGTGAGGCTCTTGATCGGGGTGGCGGGAATGTGGGCCTTGCGGAAAAGTTCGACCCAGTCTCCGGTCGACCGTGTTTCAATGACTTCAGCCACTTTCGCCAGCACCGCGCCGATGTTCTGCGTGCGCGAGCGCATCGAGGCGAACATCGGATCCTGCGACCACTCCGGATCGCCCAGCGCCTCGAAGAAGGCGCGCCAGTGCTTGTCGTTGTAGATCATCACGCCGATGTAGCCGTCCGCAGTACGGTAAGGGCGCCGGGCCTCCGAGGTGGCGCGGGGGTACTCCGGCGGGCCTTCGGGCGGCACGAAAAGCGAGCCGCACAGATGTTCGACCATCGCAAAGGACACCAGCGTCTCGAACATCGGCACTTCGATCTCTTGCCCGACGCCGCTTCTCTCTCGCGCATAGAGCGCCGCGATCACGGAATAAGCACCGGTGAGGCCGGCCACCTTGTCCGCGATGACCGTGGCGGCATAAGTGGGCTGGCCACCGGACAGGCGCGCCTGCAAGTCGACGATGCCGGACGCGGCTTGCACGATGTCGTCGTAGGCGGGATAATCGCGATAGGGGCCGCTCCGGGCGAAGCCATAGAGGTTGGCGTAGATGATTTTCGGGTTTGCCGATTTCAGAGCCGCATAGTCGAGTCCCAAGCGCCCGATCGCGCTGGAGCGCATGGAGTGGATGAACACGTCCGCGCCTTGCGCCATCCTGAGCAGCGCGGACCGCGCCTCTGGCTGCTTGAGGTCGAGAACGATCGAACGCTTGCCGCGATTGACATTGAGGAACATCGCCCCGCGCGAAGCATCGGGTCCCGGCGGAATGAAGCGGGTGGTGTCGCCCTGAGGGCTCTCGACTTTGATGACGTCCGCGCCCAGATCAGCGAAGATCTGAGTCGCATAAGGTCCCATCAGCACGCTGGTGAGATCGAGAACCCTTACGCCCGCGAGGGGGCCCTGGCCCTTGCCGCTCATTCGTATCCTCCGATGACGAGGCCGCTTCCCGGCCGAAAATTCAACGCTTGGAGCCCTCGCCGGCGGGTCTTACGCTCGGGCGCATACACGCACACACGTGAGGGGAGTTTGCCGTAATGAAGGTTCACCTGATCGCCGCGGGGAAATTCCACGACATCGACTACGCGCGACTCGAGCTGCTCAAGCTGCTGGCGGAAACGCCGCGCATCCGCACCTCGGTCGCGTCCGACTACGCCGACTTGGCGAGCCTCGAAGCGGCGAACCTGCTGATCACCTACACCTGCGATCTCGTGCCTACGCGCGATGAGGAAGTCGCCGCTCTGGAGGGGTTCCTGACCCGCGGCGGCCGCTGGCTGGCGCTGCATGGCACCAACGCGATCCTCCGTTTCGGCGCGGACGGTGTGGTCGACACACCCGACGAGGTGCCTGCCTTCACGGGCCTGCTCGGCACCCGCTTTGCGGGCCATCCGCCGATTGCACCGTTCAAGGTCTCCGTCACCCGCGACGACCACGAGATGACGAGCGGACTGCGTGACTTCCGGGTGGAGGACGAACTCTACCTCACCCATCGCACCGCTGACATCGAGGTGCTGATGCACACCAGCTTTACAGGCCGATGCGACGAGTTCCGCGATGCGGAATGGGACGAGGCGCAGGTGCCCGTGCTTTACGAGCGAGCGGTTGGCGAAGGCGCGATTCTCTACCTCACGCTCGGCCACTGTCGGGGGCATTATGATCTTCTGCCGGTCAGCCCGTTCTGGCCCCATCCGCAGCGTTGCGCGTGGAATTACCCGGTCTTTCACGAGTTGCTGCGGCGGGGCATAAGGTGGGGCCTGGCTCATGCGCATTGATCCCCCGGTAAGGCAGGCCTGAGCGCATGGAGCTGGTTCTCCAGTGACTGCAGTACCGGCTCGACCAGGCTGGCGTCCATTGCGCCGGTCAGCAGGTTGACCGCCATGCCTTCCATCGTTGCCTGCGAGACCGCCATGGCCAGCGCGAACGTGCCGGGTGCTGCCTGCCACTCGGGATAAAGCTGAACCGCGAGCTGGTTGTAGCGCTGCCGGAATTCCACTTGCAGTGGCATCAGCACGGTGGCCAGGTCGGAATTAGTACGCGCTGCCACTGCCAGTTCGTGGAAGGCGATGAAGGCGGGTTTCTGGATCTGCTTCCAGTACGTGCGCACCATGGCCCCCTGATCTTGCGCACTGCGTTCGGCGGCGCGCCGAAATGCGCGCAGACGGCGTTCATGCAGATGCATGATGGTCGCCTTGATGAGTGAGACGCCGTTGTCGAAGTGGTGCAGCATCGCTCCGCGCGAAAGGCCGGCCTCGCTCGCCACCTGAGGAGTGGTTGTGCGCGAGTAGCCGCTGCGCACCAGTACCCGTATGGTTGCGTCTATCAGCCGCGCGCGGGTCTGGGCGCTCTTGAGCGCCTGCATCGTCGGCTCATCCCCACCGGCTCGTTCCACTGGATCGTGCTCTCCCACGTGCCGGACCTTAGCTCCGGTCTCGCAAGCACCACAGGTAGCGCAATCACCGACACAAAAAAAGACATTCATGACCGCTTTTTATGTTTATACTGCGGCGAATCATCTGGGAGAGGTGGTCATAAGCAGAGAAACCCCCTTCGTGCTGTCGCTGCACCAGCTAACGGCGCTGGATGCGTCTCCCGTCCGTCTCGTGGAACTGGCGGGCGACGCGGGCTGCCGCCATGTCTGCATCTTCACCTTCGTTCCCGAAGCGGCCCAGGGCCGCTATCCCCTGGTGACCGCAGGGGATGCGCCGGAACTTCGGCGGCGCATGGCGGACGCAGGCGTGTCGCTGTGCAACCTTGAGGTGTTCCCTCTTGATGGAAAAGAGGATCATGATGCCTTTGCGCGGGCGCTCGACGTCGGCGCGGCTCTCGGCGCGACGAAGGCCACCGCGCATGTCCACGATGTGACAGGACTGGCTGAGGCGGCAGATCGCTTCGGCGCCTTCTGCGACCTTGCGGCCGACCGGGGGATTGTGGCCGGGCTGGAGTTCATGGGGTTTTCCGCCATCCGTGACATCGCTGCGGCGGCACAGGTCGTGCGATCGGCGGGGCGGGGAAACCTTGCCTGCGACGTGTTACATCTGTTCCGCAACGGCGGCGGCGTGGCCGATGTTGCCGCCAATGCCGACCTGATCGGCTACGTCCAGCTCTGCGATGGCCCGATGCTGCGACCGCCGGAGGAATGGTGGGCGGAGGCGGTGCGAATGCGCCAGTTGCCGGGCGACGGCGAGCTGCCTCTGGTGGATCTGGTCAGCGCCGTGCGGAAAGATACCGTGATCGAAATTGAGGTCCCGCGCTTCGACGACGCCAAGGCCGGCGTTTCCGATGCCGAGCGTGTCGCCCGTGCCGTCGAAGCCACCCGCGCGGTACTCCGGCAGGCCCCCGTCAGGTGATGAGCGGGCCGAAGCGGTATGACGGCCTTGCCGCCCCGGTTTCAGCTGGCGGGGTTCGCCGCCAACGCCGCCTCCATGCGGTCGATCAGCGCCGACAGCCGCGCCGTCTCGGACGGTCCGCGCGGTTCGCCAGGTTCCGCCAGAACGCCGGAAAGCAGTACGTCTACGTAGCGCCTGGCTTCGGCATCGATATCGAGCGGGCGCCCGATGAAGCTGGTGCGCATGGCCACGTGCTCCAGCCCCCCGAACATCATATCGCGGATCATCACCGGATCGACGTCAGGGCGGATCTTGCCCTCGTTCCTCGCCTGCTGCACGGCTTCCACGACGGTATGTGCGAAGACGTGGTTGAGCCGGTGCAGCGCCGTTCCGCGATAATCTTCCCAGCGCAGTTCCTGGTAGAACACCCGGTGAAAACGCGGTGTCTCTTCGATGGAACGCATGAACCGCGCCGCTATCAGCGTCAGCTGGGAACGAAGGTCGGTAATGTGCCGCAGCTCTCCGGTAAGGCGCTCGACGAAGGGTGTGGCCCAGTCGACCAGCACTTGGTTTACCAGCTCCTGCTTGCTCTCATAGTACTTGTAGACCGTGGCTTCGGATACGCCCGCCAGCTTCGCGATCTTGGCCATCGACGTCGCCTTGGTGCCTTCCTCCTCGATCAACTGGCGGGCGGCGGCCAGGATTTCCTGCGGGCGAAAGTCCTTTCGACGCTTCCAGGCAAGGGGCTCGTCAGCGCTTTTCACAGGGTTCGCCATGGCAAGTGAAGCATCCTCATTTGTGGTTGACTCTGCAAAAGCCGAAGGTCAGCCTTACCCCCAAATCCGTGACTTGCAACAAGCAGGAATGGACTTACCAAGGAGTGCCATGAGCGACTTCGCGATACCGCAGGGGCGGTTCCACCTAAGCGCAGGACTCGACGATGCCATCCGTCGCTCCTGTGCCGCTCCGATCCGCGTAGGACGTGAGGCACACCCAGTTTTCGGCTTCGTCGCCGCGCTTGGCGGCATGGGGGCAAAAGTGGGGGATGTGTGCCGTGGGCTGGGCCTCGCCTTTGACAGGGGAGCTGTGCTGGGACGCTGTCGGATCGATTATGACGCGCCGCTCACCGTCGACACGCAGTACGACGTGAGGGCCGAGGTCGTTTTGCTGGAACGCAAGGCCAGCCGCCGGTTCGGCGCGGCCGACCACCTCACGCTGGCGATGACCGTCAGCGCTGCCGGCTCGCCTCATGCCCGCCTCAGGCTCACCACCATCATGCCGGCAGCCCTATGAGCGAGTGGAAGCTCGACTCCGTGCCCGCCGAGGCGATGGCGCTCTGGTGCCAAGCCTTGGGAGACGACAACGCCATTCACGTCGACGCTGCGGCTGCGGAGGCCCTGGGTTTTGGGCCGCGTACCGTCAATCCAGGGCCGACCAACCTGGCTTACCTGCTGAACATGGTGATGGAGGCCCGGCCTGATCGACTGGTGCGATCGGTCGAGGCGGCGATGCTTGGCAACGTGCTGGCCGGCGATGCCGTCCTCGCTCATGGCACTTGGAATGGCGATATCTGCGATGCGCAGCTTGCGGTTCCGTCGGGCGGGGTCGTGCTGAAAGCAAGAATAGAAACGAACGGGAGAGACAGTTATGATGGAGAAGGCCTTCGCAGCCAGCGTCTATGATCTGTTCGCCATGCGCGCGAAGGCCGCTCCGGAGGCCTTGGCGATAGTCGATGGCGAGGTTCGCCTGTCCTATGCCGAGATGCGCGCAAGGGTGGATGCGGTCGCTGCTGATTTCGCTGCGCGCAGGCTCGCCCGTGGCGAGCGCATCGCGATCCTGTCCGAGAACCGTTTAGAATATACCGCCGTCCAGCTCGCCTGCGCGAAGTTGGGGCTCATCGCAGCCTGCCTCAACTGGCGGCTCTCCGATCCCGAAATGCGCCACTGCATCGAATTGGTGGATCCCTCGCTTCTGGTCGCCTCGCCCCGGCACATGGAACGTGCAGCCGGAGCGGCGAACGGCCGTCCGCTCTCGGCCATAGACGGGCTTGGCGCTTCGGGCGACAGCGCAAGCGTGGCCCAGCCGGAGGACGGCCTTCTCATCATCTACACAAGCGGAACCACCGGGCTCCCGAAGGCCGCCGTGATCAGCCACCGGGCCGAAGTGGCGCGTATGTGCGCCATGCGGCTCGACATGGGAGTGGCCATGAGCGATGCCTATATCTCCTGGGCGCCGATGTTCCACATGGGCGGGACCGAGCACCTGCTCGCAACGCTCATGTGCGGCGGGACGGGAGTGATCATCGACGGGTTTGACGCCGATGCGCTCGTCGATGCTCTGGAGGAGTTCTCCGTGGGCTGGCTGATGCTGGTTCCCGCGACCATCGAGCCGCTGCTCGAACGGCTGGACGCGCGGCAGGCCAAGGTGCGCGGGGTGAAGGCGGTGGGCTGCATGGCCGACCTTGTTCCTTCCGCCACCATCGCGGCAGTCACGCAGGCACTCAAAGCCCCTTACCTCAACTCCTTCGGCGCCACGGAAACCGGAATGCCACCGCTTTCGGCCGACCTCATCCCTGTCGGAGCCACGCCTTCGGCTTTTCCGAAGCGACTGAGCCTTTTATGCGAACTGCGTCTCCTGGGCGCTGACGGCAACGACGTGCCCGACAGCGAAACCGGGGAGGCTTGCGTACGGGGCCCGACGCTGTTCAGCGGTTACTGGAACGCCGATGCCACCAACGCCGAGTGCTTCGCGGGCGGATGGTTCCACATGGGCGACCTGTTCCGCCGCAGCCCACAGGGGTACGACTTCGTCGGCCGGTCCAAGTATCTCATCAAGTCGGGGGGCGAGAACATCTATCCCGCAGAAATAGAGCGGGTGCTCTTCGCGGATGCGCGCGTGAACGATGCGATCGTGGTTCGCAAGCTTGACCCTCAGTGGGGCGAGATACCGGTGGCGGTGATCGCCCGGAACGATCCCTCATTGGACGAGGATGGCGTGATGCGCATGTGCCGGGAAGCGCTGGCGGGATACAAGCGGCCGAAGGCGGTGCGCTTCATCGCCATGGACGCCTTTCCGCGAAGCGCCAGCGGAAAGATCATTCG
This sequence comes from Novosphingobium panipatense, assembly GCF_900182875.1. Taxonomy (NCBI): domain Bacteria; kingdom Pseudomonadati; phylum Pseudomonadota; class Alphaproteobacteria; order Sphingomonadales; family Sphingomonadaceae; genus Novosphingobium; species Novosphingobium panipatense. The sequence continues at coordinate 136,234 of NZ_FXUI01000006.1, read as the reverse complement.
CGAGGAAGTGGAAGCGATGATCTGGTAAGCCCCGCCGGTCCCTCGTGGATAGGGCAGGCGGGGCTGGTGGCCCTCTTACCCCCTCCCGCGCGCCTTTTCATAGGCGATCCAAGTTGGCAGGCGCTCCGGGAAATCCGCGGGCTTTGGCTCGGCATAGGCATGGTTGCGCAGCGGAGTGGCGAGGATATTCGGGTATTCCTCGATGGGCACGTAATAGAGGAAGCCGATGGTCCGCTCGGCGAACTTCCAGCCCGCCTCAGTGTTGCGATACTTATCGTCGTAGCGGATAGCGGTAACCATCATCCTGCCCCCGCGCCACAGTTCCGCATGACCGATCACCCGGCCGGTTGCCTCCTGAGAGCCGTTGTCCACGAAGTCGATCTGCACGTCGTGCATGAAATGATGGCCTGGCCCCAGCACGTCGAAGCGCCCGTCGTACTGTGTCATGATCGCGTCCACGCCGGTCGCGTTCATCACGCCGTCGGCGGACTTCAGCACCGCGTCGGGTGCGAAGAGGGCGCGAATGCCTTCGATGTCACGGTCATCGATGGTGAAGCAGTAGCGGGCGACGAGTTGGCGTATCTGCGATTCCGCTTCCAACCGGGCGATGCGTTCTTCCAGTGTCGGCATGTTTCTCTCCTTCTCAGCGGGCGTCTTCCAGGATCATGTCGGCACATTTTTCGCCGATCATGATCGAGGGGGCGTTGGTGTTGCCTGAGGGCAGGCTCGGCATGATCGAGGCGTCTGCGATGCGCAGGCACGCGATGCCGTGGACGCGCAGGCGCGGGTCGACCACGGCGTCGATGCCAGTTCCCATGCGGCACGAGCCGACCGGGTGCAGGTTGGCGATAGCGGCGGCGCGTACGTAGGCCTCGATCTCATCGTCGGTTCGGGCATCGGCTCCGGGAGAGATTTCGCCGGCGTTATAGGGCGCAAGCGCGGGCCGGGCGGCGACGCCGCGCACCAGCTTCACCGCCGCGATCATGGCTTCCACGTCGAGGCGGTCCGCCAGGAAGTTCTGGCGGATCACCGGGTCGGCGAACGGGTCAGGTCCGCGCAGCCGCACAGATCCGGTGGCGCGCGGATTGAGGTGGACCGGGCTCATGGTGAAGCCGGGGAAGGGGTGGGCCTTCATGCCCGCTGCCGTCCGGCTCTGCACCGTCCAGATGTTGGTGTTGACCTGGAGGTTCGGCCGGTCCTGCCGCTCGTCTGTGCGGGTGAAGATACCCGCATAGATGCCGTTGCTGGCGAGCGGCCCCTTATTGAAAAGGACATAGTCGATACCGGCCTTCAGCTTACGCAGTTGACTGTTCGCCAGTTCGTTGATGGTGATCGGCAGGCTGCAGCGGAACATCAGCGAGATGTAGAAGTGGTCCATCAGATTGGCGCCGACGCCCGGCAGGTCGAGCACAGGCACGATGCCCTGTTCGCACAAGTGTGCGGCCGGTCCGATGCCGGATAGCTGGAGCAATTGCGGCGACCCGAAGGCGCCGCCGCACACCACCACCTCGCGCCGGGCCTTCGCGGTGAAAAGGCCCGCCTTCATCCGGTACTCGAGTCCGGTGGCTCGGCCTGCTTCGATGATGACGCGAGTGGCGTGAGCGCCGGTCTCGATCTTCAGGTTGGCACGGCCTCGCGCCGGGGTGAGGTACGCCTGCGAGGTGTTCCAGCGGCGGTTGTTGCGGGTCGTCGTCTGGAAAAAGCCGGCGCCTTCCTGTTCCGCCCCGTTGAAGTCCGGGTTGTAGGGAATGCCCGCCTGCTGCGCTGCCTCGACGATGGCGACGGCGATTTTGGAACGATCAGGCTGGTCGGAAACCGTCAGCGGCCCGCCGACCCCGTGATAAGCGTCAGCGCCGCGCTGCTGGTCCTCGGCCTTGCGAAAGTAGGGGAGGACATCGGCGTAACTCCAGCCCTTGCAGCCGCGCTGGCGCCAGTCGTCGTAGTCGCGCGCATTCCCCCGGATGTAGAGCATGCCGTTTATCGAGCTGGTCCCGCCCAGCACTTTGCCGCGCGGCTGGTACATGCGACGGCCGCCCAACTGCGCCTCGGGTTCGCTCTCGAACATCCAGTTGACCCGACGATCGGCGAACAGCATGGGGTAGCCCATCGGCGGCCTGATCCAGAACGCCTTGTCCTCCGGCCCGGCTTCCAGCAGCAGCACCGAATAGCGCCCGTTCTCGCTAAGCCGCGCCGCGACGACGCAGCCCGCCGAGCCCGCGCCGCTGACGATGAAGTCGAACTCCTGCATCAGGCCGCCTGCCCCGCAATATGCCTGCCCGCGATATAGGCGAAGGTCATGGCCGGTCCGATCGTTGCGCCTGCGCCCGGATAAGCCCCCGCAAAGACGTTGGCCTGATCGTTGCCCACCGCGTAGAGCCCATGGACCGGCGCGCCTTCGCCATCCAGGACGCGGGCGTGGCGATCGGTCTTCAGCCCGGCGAACGTGCCGATGATCCCTGCCTCCATGCGGATGGCGTAGAACGGGCCCTTGGCCAGCGGGCCGAGGCATGGGTTGGGCCTGTGCTCCGGATCGCCCTGGTAGACGTCATAGACGCGTCCGCCGCGCCCGAACTCGGGATCGACGCCGCCTGCGGCATTGGCGTTGAAGGTCCCGACCGTATGTTCCAGCGTTACGGCGTCGATACCGCAGAGCACGGCGAGTTCCTGCAGGGAGGCCGCGCGTTTGAGATAACCGCTGCGCAAATGATGGCCGTGAGGAATGGGAAAGGGCCGGACCATGCCGATGCCCCACTTCCTCACCGCCGCCGCGTCGCCGATGAGCCAGCACCACGCGCTCCTATCGCCTTCGCTGGCGCGGGTCATCTGGGGGACGAGGTCGTGGTAGGCGCTGGATTCGTCGCCGAAGCGCCGGCCGTCAGGGCGGACCGCGATGAACCCAGGCTTCTGCCGGTCGATCAGGTGCGGCCAGACGCCGGTGAAGTCCTTCGAGCCGGGCAGCACCGAAACCGGCATCCACGGCGCGGGATGAGCGACGTTGCCGTTAAACGCCCCGCCCACGCTCTCCGCCAGGCGAATGCCGTCGCCGGTGTTGCCGGGGTTGGTCGGGTTGCGCTGATCGCGGTTGTTGGCAGGGGCCGGGAATGTGGCGGCGCGCCGCTCCGGGTCGTTAGGATAGCCCCCGCAGGCGAGGACCACGCCACGGCGCGCGGTTATCCGCACCCGGCCTTTTGGCGTGTCGATTTCCGCCCCAGTGACGCGCCCGTCCTTGCGGGTCAGCGCCGCGACGGGGGAGGAAAGCCAGATGGGCACGTCGAGGTCGAACAGCGTGCGCGCAAGCCGCGCCACCAGCGCCCGGCCGCGCACCACCTGCTGACCCTCGCCATAGCGAAGCACGTCGGCGAAGTGCTTCGCCAGCTTCTTCGCCACGAACCCCAGCGCCTTGACCGAGCGCCCCGCCTTCATGAACTGGATCATCTCCACGCCCGAACCTACCGCAAAGCCAAGGAAAAGCGTCTGCGGTAGCTGCTGCTTAAGGTTCTTCAGGTGGGGCCCGAGTTCGCGCGCCTCGTAATCGACGGTGCCGATCGAACGAACGATTGAGCTATGCGCGCTCTCCGAATGATAGTCGGGATAGTCCATGCCGTAGAACCGAACGTGGCTGTTCTCTTCGAGGAAGCGCACCATACGCGGCGCCGTGTCGAGATAGGCTTCGACACGATCAGGTTCGATGTAGTTGCCGGTTTCCTCGATCAGATAGGCGCGGGCGTTCTCGATGTCGTCGCTTTGCCCCGTCGCGCGCTGCATGGCGGCGGAATGGTGGTTTCCAGGCACCCAGAGCACGCCGCCCGATGTTGCAGTCGTGCCGCCGAACACGGCCTCCTTCTCGACCACCAGCACGTCCAGACCGGCGCGGCGCGCGGTGACGGCGGCGGTGAGACCGGCAGCACCGCTTCCCGCAATGAGAACGTCGACGGTTCTGTCTGAATTAGTCATGCGCTCACCTTTCTTTTGCGGCGTTTGCGCCGGCGATGCGGCCGAAGACGACGGCGTTGCCGATGGAGGCGCCGCCTGCCGCATAGCATTGTCCAAACATCCCGCCCGTGGTCTCCCCGGCGGCGTAGAGGCCTGGAACCGGCCGATCGTCGGCGCCCAGCACCCGGGCCTCGGTGTCGATGCGGATCCCTGTTCCGGTCCAGCAGATCACCGCCGGGCGGATATGCGCGGCGTAGAACGGCCCTTGCGAGACAGGCCGCAGCATGGCCGAAGGTTTGAAGTAATCCCGATCCTCACCCGCCTGTACTAGCGCATTGTACCGCTCGGCCGTTGTCGCGAGACGGGCCGCAGGTACGCCGATCTTGCCGGCAAGTTCGTCCAGCGTTGGTGCGCTGACCAGCGTCCCGGCCTCCACGTGGTCCAGCAAACGATCCGCCGTCCAGTTGGGAGCGGGCCGGTACTTGGTGGTTCTGGAGGCAAGGCGTGATGCCTCGTCGAAAATGGCAAAGCAGTCGTGCCCCGGCTGTTCGTCCAGCACCGCCGCGAGGACCGAGTACTCGATCGTCTCGTCGATGAACCGGCGTCCCGCGCGGTTCACCATCATCAGCCAGCCGGGGAGATAGCTTTCAAGATCCTTGACGAAGCCGGGAGTGATCAGGAGCAGACCGCGGTTGATCTGGCTCAGTTGCCCCTCCACCTGCGCGGCAAGGCCGAGCCCATCCCCCCGGCACGTAGGCGCACCGATATACCAGTGGAGGTCGCCATGGCGCGCAGCATCGGGATAGAGCCGCGCCAGCAGCTCGGGATTGGCGCCAAAGCCGCCGGTGGCAATCACGGTTGCCGCGCTGCGCACCGGCTCCCCATCAGCGACGATGCCGTGCACGCGACCCTCCTCGACCAGCAGCCTCTCGACGCGGGTGCCCAGTACGGTGTCGACGTTCTTGTCCGAGAGAAAGCCTTCCAGACCCGCGACGATGCCGGCTCCGCCATCGGTAGCACGATGGCCGCGCCGGACCTTGTCCACGCCCGAGGCGTAGAGGTTTTCGACGGTGAACCCCACGCCCATGCCGCGCAGCCACTCGAAGGCCTCCGCCGCCCTTTCGCAGAAGGTGCGGACGAGCGCGGGCTCCAGCTTGTACTGGTTGAGCGTCATGTAATAGTGGAACATCGCTTGGGCCGTGTCGCCCGCGATTCCAGCTTCTCGCTGAAGTGAGGTTCCGGCTGCGTAGAACACGCCGCCGGAAAGAGCGCTCGACCCGCCTGTGCGGTCTGCAGCCTCAACCATAAGGACGTTGGCTCCGCCTTCTGCCGCAAGGGCGGCGGCGCTGAGCCCCGCTGCTCCGGTGCCGATGACGATGACGTCGTAATCGACGACCCTACTCATCGCCGCCTCGCGTCGACTGCGAAAGACACGACCATCCTGTTAGCCAATCGGTCATCGCCTCCTCCATTTTTCTGGTTATCGCCTGGCCGAACGTAACCGCATGAGCGGCTGCGGACGACCATCCGAAGCATGGCGAGCACACCCTAATAAGTCTAGCTCAATTCTTGGGTTGGGGGCCGGTGGAAAGGTTGGTACTGGCGGAAACCCGCAGAAGAGGGCGGCTGTCCGTCCATTCAGCGCAATAAAAAAGGCAATCATGATCGACTTTTTTATTGTCAGGGGCAGCCCGGCTCGCCATAACGCCTGAACATAAGAGTTGCAGCGCTGCGATCCGAATCGTGGCGCGATGATGAGAACGGGACGAAGACGGGCTTTGCGAACCTTCCGGGCAGCCCGGAAGATCGGCTCCGCTTTCGATTCCTAAAAATAAGTCATCCTTCGCAGCAGGGGATGACAGGGAGACGGCTATGAAGGACCTACAAAGCTTCCGTCGCGCGTGCCTTGCCGGGCTCATGGCATCGTCCTCCGCAATCGGGCTCGTCAGTCCGGCGCTGGCACAGGATACAGCGCCGCAGGTCACCGGAGGCGGACTTGAGGAAATCGTCGTGACAGCGCGTAAGCGCACGGAGTCGCTTCAGGATATTCCCGTCGCGGTCACGGCGTACTCACCGGCCCAGATCGCCCGGCAGGACATTTCGAACATCGAGCGCATCGCTGCCACGACCCCGAACCTGACGGTAGGCCGCGCCACCACGGGTTCAGGCGCGCAGATTTCACTGCGGGGCATCGGCACCCCGGCAAGCGCACTCGGCATCGAGTCCTCTACCGCCATCATCGTGGACGGCATCTATTACGCCAGCGGCCGCATTCTCAACGAGGGGTTCTTCGACCTTTCAGGCATCGAGGTGCTGAAAGGTCCGCAGGCCTTGTTCTTCGGCAAGAACGCTACGGCGGGCGTGATTTCGATCAGCACCGCCGATCCCGGGCCAAGTTTTGAGGGTTCGACCCGCGTGGGTTACGAGTTCAAGGCGGAGCGGCCATACATCGAACAGATGATCTCCGCTCCGTTGACGGACACGCTGGGTGTGCGCGTTGCGCTGCGCGCGTCCAAGATGATGGGCGGCTACTCGCGCAATTACGCGACCGCGCAGCCCTTTACGGTCACGGACCAGGCGGGCGGGCCGGTGCAGAACCTCGTTGCATTGCCCGGCGAACGTCGCGGGCCGAAGGAAAAGGAACTCGTCGGCCGCATCACTCTGAAATGGGAGCCGACCGATGCCATAACCAACACCTTCAAGTTCTCCGCCAACGAGACGACGACGAACGATGGCGCTTGGAACAACATCGTGTTCTCCTGCGCGACGGGGTTCAGCACGCTCCAGCCGGACGTGCCCTGCAAGCGCGACTGGAAGTATTACCATAACCAGATGCCGACTGAGATCGCGGAGAACTTTCCGTTCGCACGTGACGATGGCGAGCTTTACACGAAATATCGTTCTTACCAGGCGACCAACAATCTGGAGTGGAGCCTCGGCGATATCACGCTGACATCGTTGACGAACTATCAGAACCAGAACAACCGCTGGCTGACTGACAGCGACTATCAGCAGCGCGTGACGCAGATCTACGTTGGTTCGCGGGAAAAGTGGTGGGCGTTTTCAGAAGAACTTCGCGCACAGACCAACTACGATGGTCCGGTCAACGTGATGGTTGGCGTGCTTTACCAGAAGACGAAGCTGCAGTCCGACCAGTATGTCTATTCCGGCAATGTACGGGTCAGTACGCAGCGGCCGGAATGGGAATACGTCGCCTTCGGAAAGGACTCCTACACCAAGGGCGAAACGATTTCGCCCTTCGCGCAGGTCACCTGGAAGGTCATTCCCGAAATCGAGCTCTCGTCGGGCATCCGCTACACGCACGAGACCAAGGACAGTTTCTTCGTTCATCCGGTCAATCGCCCCGGACAGATCAATCGTCTGAATGAGCCGATCTACGCGGACCAGACCTTCAACAACTGGAGTCCGGAAATCACGGCTTCGTACAAGCCGGCGCCGAACGTCAACATCTACGGCGGGTTCAAGACCGGCTACAAGTCGGGTGGCTTCTCCAACCAGAGTTCCTACACCATCGCATCTGTCCCGGGCGACCTGGACTTTGAGCCGGAAAAGGCGAAGGGCTTCGAAGGCGGCGTCAAGACGACGCTGTTCAACAACCAGCTTCGTTTCGATGTGGCGCTGTACACGTACGAGTACACAAACCTGCAGGTGGACTTCTTCGAGGCGCAGACCTTCCGCTACATCACCACGAACGCCGGCTCCGCGCGGACCAAAGGCGTCGAGGTTTCGACCGAGTGGGCGCCTATCGGCATGCCGGGGCTGATCGTTCGCGGGGCGCTAAACTATAACAAGGCCCGCTACGTTGACTTCATCGCGCCTTGCGTCACGGGACAGACGCCGGCGCAGGGATGCAACCCGACGGCGTCCAGTCCCTACGGCGGCCTCTTCGTTCAGGACCTGAGCGGAAGGCCGACCGCCAACGCGCCGCGCTGGACCGCAGCGCTCGGCACCAGCTATGAGACGGACCTCACTCCGGACCTCTCGCTCGCGCTATCGGCCGACGCGCGCTACTCGAGCAGCTACAACGCCTCGCCGTTCGACAATCCCATCGCGACGCAGCCCAAGTACGTCAACCTCGATGCATCGATCACGCTCAGTTCGAACATGGGTTGGGATCTGGCGCTCATCGGCAAGAACCTGACCAACCAGTTCGTCATCTCCGGCGCGCTGGATTCGCCGGGCACCGGATCGGGCACCGGCACGGCGGCGGGCCGCCTTGGCGACCAGCGCGGCTACGCCAACATCCCGCGCACGGTGCAGGTGCAGGTCACGTACCACTACTAAGAGCGGAGAGCGTGTGGCCGCCCGGTCGTGAAGGAAACCATGATGACGAGGCTCGAAGGCAGGGTCGCGGTGATCACCGGAGCGGCGAGCGGACTTGGCGCCGCCACCGCCCGGCGCTTCGCCCGCGAAGGAGCCCGGCTGGTTCTGGGCGACATCCGCGAGGAGGCTTTGGCGGACTTGAGCGACGAAGTGGGAGCTGGCTTCCTGCGGTGCGACGTCACCCAGGAGGCCGAGGTGGCCGCTCTTGTCGATCGCGCGGTCGAGGTCCACGGCAGGCTTGATTGCATGATCAACAACGCAGGGCAACTCGGCGCGGTGGGACGCATCGAGGATATCGCGGCCGATGCCTGGCGCGATACTCTCGCGGTGCTCCTCGACAGCGTGTTCCATGGGATGAAACACGCGGCTCGGATCATGCGGCCGCAGGGCGGGGGTGTGATCCTGTCTACCGCGAGCGCGGCGGGACTCGCGCCGCTCGGCCCCCACGCCTATACCGCCGCCAAGCACGCCGTAGTCGGCCTTACCCGGTCGGTCGCTGCCGAACTCGCGGCGGACGGAATACGAGTGAACGCCGTGGCGCCGGGCAACGTCCCCACGCGCATGACGGAGCTTGCCTATGGCGATGCGGAAACCATGCGCACGGCGGCAGAGGCGCGCAATCCCCTGCGCCGCGTGGTGGACGCAGACGAGGTCGCCGCCGCCTTTGCCTACCTCGCCAGCGACGATGCCCTCAACGTCACGGCACAGGTCATCGCAGTGGATGCGGGACTGGTCGACTGCAGGCTGGACGCGCAGTACTACGCCCGCCCGCCCGGCTACTTCGACGCCGATGGCCACCGCCAGACACGATGATCAGGCGGCGGGGCGCATCATACGTATCTTGTCTTCAAGCATCTTGAGAAGGGCCGGAATCATCGCTTCGTCCAGAGCGCCGGTCATCAGGCTCATCGCCATGCCTTCGATGAGAGTCTGGGAGAGCGCCATCGCCTGCGCGAACTGCTCGGGTGCGGACCGCCACTCGGGAAAGAGCGCGAAGGCTTCTGCGTTGAAACGCTCGCGATATTCGACCTGGAGCGGGCGCATGATCTGAGCCAACTCCTCGTCGGTGCGCGCAGCGAGCGCCAGCTCCTGGAAGGCGACGAAGGCGGGCTTCTGCACCTGCTTCCAGTAAGCCGTGATCATCGTGGCGGGTTCGTGTTCCGTCGTTTCGGAAGATCGACGGAATGCACGCAGGCGCCGCTCATGCAGTTCGATGATGGTAGCGCGTATGAGCGTTGCGCTGTTCTCGAAATGGTGGAGCATGGCACCGCGCGAAAGACCCGCTTCCGTCGCCACGAGCGGGGTCGTCGTTCGCGCGTACCCAACCTTCACGAGACACTGGATGGTGGCCTCGATCAGTCGCCCGCGTGTCTGCGCGCTCTTCAGCGACTGGCGCGTCGGGGCACTTTCCGCAGTCTTGAGCTTGGTGGTTCGGATCGAGGCGCGCTCGGCGCGCCGGCGGGCGGGGCTTACGGCCAAACTGAAGGCTCCGGTTTACCATTGCGAAAAGGACGAGGGTAATCCTCCTGCATCCGGGATACCGCGCAAGGCAACAGAAAATATACGAAGGCGCCGCGGCGGATGGTTTTTCAGCGACATGCCGGACACTCGGCAGAGCACCCGACAGCCTGCTTTGCACCGTTGCATTCATTTTGGGACGAACCATCAGCCGCCCCGCGCGTTGGGTCAGGGATAACTGGGTCTCCGATGCTTTGATGAAGTGATGTGCCGGGTCGTGTCCGGAAGGCGCCGGTGTCCGCCAGTTGCAGACGAGCAAGCTCTCAGAGGGAAGCGATCTTGGTGAACAATGCAGCGCTGCGGCGCACCATCCATCCGGTTCACGCCGTTCTGCTGGCGGGCAGTCTGCCATTGTTCCTCGGCGCGTTGCTGAGCGATCTGGCTTACTCGTCCAGCTATCAGGTTCAATGGGCAAACTTCGCGTCCTGGCTCCTCGCCGGGGGATTGGTATTGGAAGGACCGGCGCTCCTGTGGAGCCTTGTCAGGCTGCTGCGTCCCGAAGTCAGGCGGGACCGCAGGTGGCTGTTGTTTGTGGTTTTTCTCGCTGCCACCTTCATTCTGGGCTTCGTTAACTCGCTGGTCCACGCGAAGGATGCGTGGGCCATGATGCCCGAAGCGATTTTCCTGTCCGTCATTGTCTTCCTGCTAGGCTGCGCCGCCACCTGGCTTGGGTTTTCACGTTTCGGGAAGGAGGAAGTATGATGAGAAAGGCAACTTTCTTCACGACCGCCTCGCTCGCTCTGATGGTGGCTGGATGCGGCAGCGACACGCAGGTCCAGCAATACGGTGAAAATCCCGAACTGCCCGGGAAGCAGCGCGGCCTGTTCCCCACGATGACGATCGCGGCTCCCGCTGCCTGGGGGGACAATCGCCCCATCGTTCCAAAGGGCTTCAAAGTCGAACCGATCGCCACCGATCTCAAGATCCCCCGGCAGGCTCTCGTCCTGCCGAATGGCGACATCCTTGTCGCCGAAGGGAAGGGCGGCGGCGACGCCCCGGTGACACGGCCCAAGGACCTCATCGCGGGCTTCATCAAGAAGAAGGGGACCAGTCCCGTCAAGGGCGGCGATCGCCTGACTCTCCTGCGCGATGCGGATGGTGACGGTCGTTACGAGTTCCGAGTCGTCTTCGCCGAACACCTGAATGCGCCTTACGGATTGGCGCTGGCAGGTGATCGTCTGTTCGTGGCCAATCAGGACGCCCTTGTCCGGTTCGATTACCGGATGGGGCAGATCCGGGCCAGCGGTCCCCCGATAACGGTTACCCGTCTACCGGCCGAGATCAACCATCACTGGACCAAGGCACTGGCTGCAAGCCACGACGGCCGCTTCCTTTACGTTGGCATAGGCTCGAACAGCAACATCGGCGAACGCGGCATGGCCGTCGAGGAAGAACGCGCCATGGTGTGGCAGGTCGACGCCGAAACGGGCGCGTCTCGCCGTTTCGCAACCGGGCTTCGCAATCCGACCGCGCTGGCGATGCAACCGGGGATCGGACAGCTCTGGGCCGTCGTCAACGAACGAGATGAACTGGGGCCGAACCTTGTTCCGGACTATCTTACTGCAGTGCGGGCAGGCGCGTTCTATGGCTGGCCGTACGCGTACTGGGGGAACAATCCAGACAAGCGCGTACGCCCCTTCAAGCCGGAAATGGTGAAGAAGGCGATCCGCCCGGACTATGCGCTGGGGTCGCACACCGCACCGCTCGGACTGGCATTCTCGAACGCAGCGATGGGCGCGCGCTTTGGGAGCGGCGTTTTTGTGGGCATGCACGGGAGCTGGAATCGTGAGAGGCCGGTCGGCTACAAGGTAGTCTTCGTACCCTTCCGTGATGGCCGGCCCGCCGGTGCGCCGGTCGATTTCGTCACCGGGTTTCAAAAGGACGGCGCGACATTCGGGCGCCCCGTCGGCGTGGCCGTCGATCCGCGCGGGGCGTTGATCGTGGCGGACGACCTGTCCAACACGGTGTGGCGCATCACGCCCACATCAAACCGCCCGCCGGGCCAGGCCGCTGCAGAGCAGGGCGGTGAATGAGCGTGTGACCTTCGTCGGGCGTCAGGCGGTGCTGAATGGAAAACGACGCCGGACTGTGGCTGCCATCAACTCATGTGCACTTAAGCCCTGAGCCGACCCGCCGGTTAAGCGGCAGACCGATCGCAGGACCGATCCGGGCACCGCGCGAACCCGACAGATGTTTCCGTCAGGAGTGACGAGATGCGCTTGCAAGTAGAAGCCCTGTTGAACTACCGGATGTTGGCACCTGCGGACATCCTGCTTGCAATCGAAGCGGCTCCGACAGCGGAGCAGCGGCTCATCGAGGACAGGCTGACCGTGAATGTCGCCGAACCGCTTCAGACGGTGCCGGGCGACGATGGTGTGGGGCGTCGGACCTGGGTCCATGCCGAAGGGGACTTTCGAGCGGAGTACCGCGGTCTGCTCGCCGTCGAAAGGCAGGCTGTTCCGATCGACGGCCTGAGCGTCACGCCCCGTCGCGCCTTGCCTGCTCACGTCATCCCCTACCTCTGGCCAAGCCGGTTCTGCCAGTCGGACCGCTTTACCTCCTTTGTGGCCCGGGAGTTTGGACCACTGGAGGGCGGGGCGCTGGTCAGCGCGATGGCAGCCTGGATCGCAGAGCATATCGATTATCGCAGCGGAGCCAGCAACCAGATGACGAGCGCGGTCGACACCTTCGTGGCACGTGAAGGCGTATGCCGCGACTTCGCGCATGTCATGGCGGCGTTCAGCCGCGCCGCCGGGATTCCCGCGCGCCTGGTCTCTGCCTATGCCTGGAAGCTGGACCCTCCGGACTTCCACGCCGTCGTCGACGTATGGTTGGACGGATGCTGGCATCTGGTGGATGCAAGCGGACTTGCGCCCACCGAAGGCCTGATTCGGATTGCGGTAGGGCGGGATGCGACGGATATTTCCTTCATGACGATCTTTGGGCAAGCCGAACTGCTATCGCAGACCGTAAGCGTGACCAGGCTGGATTAGGGACGGGTGAAGCTGGCGAAGCGGTCCGTTCTGATCATGCGTGTGGCTATCGCGTTAAGCCTCTGATGCCGAAGGGGCCTTTCTCATCGACGAGCCCGGTCCGCATGCAGGAGCCCCATAGCAAGGCAGGGGGCCACTCGTCGTGATAAGGCGGAACTAGGCTGACGGTCGCCGCATCACGGCGGCAATGGCAGCGATCCGTTCCACTTTTGCGTAGGCGGGGTTCTCGAGCTCTTCCCCGAAGACGTCCGGATCGATTTCCTCGTAGCGCAACGAACAGCCCGCATCCGCAGCGACGGCTTGCAACTCGCGCGCCAGATGATCCTCTCCGTCGACGAAGGCGCTTCCCGTGTAAAGAATGAAGCGGCCGCCCGGCGCCAGGCGAGCGACCGCCATCCGCGCCATCGAAAGGGAAATGCCGCTGCCGTGGTGTCCACCACCATCGCGGTAGTCGCGCGCACTTTCATCGACCATGAAGGGGGGATTGGCGAGGGCAAGGTCAATGGGGTCCACGATGGATTCCAGCGTCGAGCCGAGCACCGCCGTTGCGGCGAATCCGGCCGACGCCAAGTTGATCTCGGCAAATCGCAGCGCCTGCGGATTGATGTCGGTGATCGTCAGCGACGGTTTGGAACAGAGATGGGCGGCCACGATGACTCCGACGCCGGATCCCGTTCCCATGTCGACGACGTGAGCGCCGGCCGGCGGCGGCATAGTCTGAAGCTCGGATGTGATCAGCCGGGCAAACCGGTAGCTGTCCGGCCCGAAGAATACGGCATCCCGGCTCTCGGTGGGATAGGCGGAGTGGAGATAGAGGTCAGGGCCGAGTGAGGAGACCCGCACGGTCGAACGGCAAAGCGCTCCCTCATCCTCGACTATGCCGGCGTCTGTCATAAGCGACAGTAAGGCCGCTGGGATGGCGTCGCGATCAAAGGGCAGGCTCCACCCGAAGATGTCGCGCGTCGTCCGGGCGATGGCACGATCCGGCCGTGCGAGTACCCGCGCATGCGTGGCCGGGGTGGGCGTAACGAAGGAGTAGCCGGCGCCGCGAAGGCCGGTGAGCAACTGGAGTAGCGCGGCGTCGCGGCTCGCGGGTCCTTGTTGATCGCGGGTCGTCACGTACATTCGCCACATCTCCGAAGCCTGACCAGCCCCGATGTAACCGGCGGGTCGCATGGTTGTTGCAGAACGATCCAGCACTCCGGTGTTTGCAACCGGCTAAAGCAGATCAAGAGCTTGCAGCGCCGGTTCGCGGGCGAGCAGCGTGCCTCGGAACTGCCGTCACCCTCGGGCTTTACGCTGCACATGATGCGCGAGAGGCAAATACCCTGGTGGGAACGTGGCGTGATCTACCAGATCTATCCCCGTTCCTTTCAGGATTCCAACGATGACGGAATCGGCGATCTGGCCGGCATCGAAGCGCGCCTCGACTATGTGGCCGCGCTTGGTGTCGATGCCATCTGGCTCTCCCCCATCTATCCCTCGCCGATGGCCGACTTCGGCTACGATGTGGCGGACTACTGCGACATAGACCCCATCTTCGGCGATCTTGAGGCATTCGACCGACTGATTGCGGCCGTGCACGCCCGAGGGCTTAAACTGCTGCTCGATTTCGTGCCGAACCATACCTCCGACCGGCATCCGTGGTTCATCGAAAGCCGCTCCTCCCGAGACAATCCCAAGCGTGACTGGTACATCTGGCGCGATCCTGCGCCGGGTGGCGGCGTTCCCAACAACTGGATCAGCGACTTCGGCGGTTCATCCTGGGAATGGGACGAGGCCACCGGCCAGTACTACCTCCATGCCTTTCTGAAGGAACAGCCGGACCTCAACTGGAGGAATCCGGAGGTCCGCGCCGCCATGAGCGACGTGCTTCACTTCTGGCTCGGTCGCGGCGTTGACGGGTTCCGGATCGACGTACTGTGGCACATCGTGAAACATCAGGCGTTCCCTGACAATCCGCTCAACCCGGACTGGACCCCCGATGTCACGGAACGTGACCGCCTGCTCCAGCACTTCTCGACCGATCAGCCCGAGGCGCATGAGATTTCTGCGGAAATGCGGGCGCTGGCCGAAGATTATGGCGAACGGCTGCTCGTAGGAGAGATCTTCCTGCCTGCCGAACGTCACGCGCGGTGGTACGGCACGCCCGAACGCCCGCAGGTGCATTTGCCTTTCAACTTCCACTTGATTGAAAGCCCGTGGGACGCCGCACACCTGCGTGCCGTTATAGAGGACTACGAAGCCTCTCTCCCGGGCTTCGGATGGCCGAATTGGGTCATCGGCAGCCACGATGCTCCGCGTATCGCCGCGCGGATTGGCGAGGCGCAGGCGCGCGTGGCGGCCATGCTCCTGCTGACGCTGCGCGGTACGCCAACCTTGTACGAAGGCGATGAGCTGGGGATAGGGCACGTGACGATTCCTCCAGAGCGCATGCGCGATCCGCAGCATTTTCGTCAGCCCAGCCTCAACATCGGGCGCGATCGGTCCCGCACGCCTATGCCGTGGGATGCGAGCCCCCACGCTGGCTTCAGCACGTGTGAGCCGTGGCTGCCGCTCAACGACGACTGGCCGACGCGAAACGTCGCAGCGCAGGAGAGGGACCCCGGCTCTATGCTCAACTTCTATCGCCATCTTCTCGCCCTTCGACGGGCGCATCCAGCGCTCTCCGTCGGGTCTTTCACGATGGAGAAGGCAGAGGGCGACGTGCTGTCCTACGTTCGCCAACACGAAGGGGAGCGTTTGCGCGTCCTCCTCAACCTCGGTCCGGAACCTGTCCAGCCTCTGACCCGACAGGCCGAAAGTGTGCGAGACGTTCTTGCGTCGACCCTGCAGGCCAGACCTTACGACGGGACACTTCTGCCCGATGAAGGGCTAATTCTCAGCCTCGCTCCGGAGGCCTGAGGTGCGGATAGCCATGCTTGCGCCGATCGCCTGGCGCACGCCGCCTCGGCACTATGGCCCTTGGGAACTGGTGACGAGCTTGCTGACGGAAGAACTGGTGGCGCGCGGCATCGACGTGACCCTTTTCGCCACGCTGGACAGCAGGACCGCCGGACGCCTTGATGGCGTGGTCCCGGCGCCCTACAGCGAGGACACGTCGATCGATGCGAAGGTCTGGGAATACCGCCATCTCGCGCATGTTTTCGAACGTGCCGGTGAGTTCGACATCATCCACAACCAGGCAGACTTCCCGGCTCACGCCTTTTCCAGGCTGGTCGACACACCGCTTGTGACGACCATCCACGGCTTCTCGTCCGATCGCATCCTGCCCATGTACAAGCCTTTCGAGGACAGAGTGCATTTCGTGGCTATCAGTGCGGCCGACCGCCACCCATCGCTGCGTTACGAAGCGACAATCCATCATGGCATCGATCTGGAGACCTTTCCGCACAACCCGGACGGCTCCGACGACCTGCTCTTCTTCGGTCGCATCCATCCGGACAAGGGAGCCAAGGAGGCGCTCGATGTGGCTCGTGCTTCGGGGCGCTTCCTTGACCTTCATGGCATCGTGCAGGACGAAGGCTACTTCGCGCGCGAGGTAGAGCCTCGCCTGGACCCGCAGCACGCCCGGTTCTGGGGACCGGCCGGAGGTGAGGGCAGGCTCAGGGCCCTCGGCAAGGCCCGGGCGCTTCTGCACCTCGTCAATTTTGACGAGCCGTTCGGCCTCTCCGTGGTGGAAGCAATGGCCTGTGGAACCCCGGTCATCGCTACGAGACGCGGTTCGATGCGGGAGATCATCGAAGATGGCGTCAACGGCTTCCTCGTGGAGACGCCTGAAGAGGCCGTCGCCGCAGTGAAGCGGGTGGACGAGATCGACCGGCTGAAGGTCAGGCGCAGCGTGGAGGAACGCTTCAGCGTCAGGCGGATGGCTGACGATTACATCGCCCTGTATCACGATATCCTGGACAGGGACCGCCGGCGTCCTGCTGGAGCCGTACCGGCGTGATTGTGCCAGCTTGCAGGTGGCGGCCGGCTCAATGCGGACCCGAATCCGCCGGCAGAACGACATCCGCCGGCTAAGCGCTCCCACCTGCGCAATCCCCGATCGGGGACGAAATCGCGGATGAGGGAAAGGTATCAGAATTGGGCCTTCTCATCGTCTTAGCGATCTAGAGAGTGGCTACTATCGGCAAAGCTGAAACTACGTCAGTTTCCCGCGGGAAGATGGCGGGCGTACTGCCCCGCCTATCAACGAAAGCCCGGCGGGAAGACCCTGATCGGGCACGAGGGAGAGTGCCGGATGAGAGTGCAGGCTTTGTTCGTTTCAGGCGTCAGCCTTCTGGCGTTCGCGTCACCTTCGGTGGCGCAGGACCAAGGCGCCTATCTTGATGAAATCGTGGTCGAAGCCCGCCGCCGTGACGAAAGCGCCCAGGAGGTTCCGCTGGTGGTCAATGCGGTGACGTCGGATACGATCGAGAAGCTCAATATCCGAGAATTCAAGGAAATCACCTCTCTCGTTCCCGGCTTGAACATGGCTTCCAACGCTAACGGGATCGGCACCACGTCATCCGTGCGTGGCGTCAACTTCGACGTGAACGCCAGCGGCAACAACGGCACCATCGAATATTATCTCAACGATGCCCCGATGAGCTCCGGGCCGCTGTTCCAGGCCCTGTACGACATCGGCCAGATCGAAGTCCTGCGCGGCCCCCAGGGCACGCTGCGCGGCCGTGCATCGCCTTCCGGCTCCATCACGATCACTTACAGGCGGCCCGACATGCAGGAAGTCGGCGGCTATGTGAACACGACGGTGAACGACATCGGCACGTGGAATGGCAATCTCGCGTTGAATATTCCGGTTGTCGCCGATGTCCTCGCGGTTCGTGTCGCCGGGCTGCTCCAGGATGACGAAGGTAACCGAGTCCGCAGCATCAACAACGACCGCAAGCCGTTCAACCGCGCGCAGTCAGGCCGTGTCACCGTTGCTTTCACGCCGACGGACTTCCTCAGCTTCGATGGGATGTACCAGAACGTCAACACGGAAAGTGCCCAGTTCGCCCAGGTCGCATCGTTCAGCAACTACTCGCTTGGCGCTCCAAGCAGTCCGCGGCCGATCAGCGCACGCGAACGCCTTGGCGTCGCACGCCTCCCGCGCGCGATTGAGCAGAATTACGACATGTTCACGTGGCGGGCCGCGCTGCAGTTCGCCGGACAGAAGCTCACGTATGTCGGCAGTCGTCTTGAGCAGGACATCAACTCGGCAGACCCTAACCTGGGCGATCCGAACGCATTCTTCGATGAGCCCTACGATGGCACTGTGACTCACACCTATACAAAGGGCACCAGTCACGAGGTCCGCCTGCAGAACGAAGCGCGGGTCTTTGACATGTTTGACTACGTTGCAGGCTATTTCCGACAGACGCTGAACTCACCGTCGGATCTCCTTCAGGATACTGCCCTCGGTCTGCCGAACGGTCAGCTTATCCAGGTTATCACGACACCAATCGCACGTCGCGGCTCCAGCAAGGAAGAATCGTTCTTCGGCAACATCACTGTCCATTTGGGGGAAGGGACCGAGTTTTCCGGTGGCGCACGGCACATCAAGTTCAGCAACAAGGCATCGCTGGCCGTCGCTGGTAACATCGTGCCGGCAGCCAACGACGACCGGGAGTTCTCAAAGACGATCTTCGCGGCCTCTGCCAAGCATCGTTTCAACGATTCCATCATGGCTTACGTAAATTTCGGTACTTCGTTCCGCCCGGGCATCAGCGTGACCGGAGACTTCAGCGTTGCGCGATCGCCTTTGGAGAACAGCTTCCTCATCCTTCCGCCCGAGACATCAAAATCCTACGAAGCGGGGGTGAAGCTGGACTTGCTGGATCGGAAGCTGCGGCTCAACCTTGCAGTCTACCAGCAGGACTTCAAGAACTATCCTTATCGCTCTGCTTCCGGCGTCTATTTTGTTCAGTATGATGCCGCCCGCGACGCGTCAGGAGCTGTAACGGTCACGCCAAGCACCCGGTTGTTCAATTTCGTCTCACCGGTACCGGTTCGAGTGCGTGGCTTTGAGGCCGAACTGACGTACAGGCCCGACAACCACTTCAGTCTCAGCGCCAATGTCGCTTATGCGGATGGCAAGATCCGCAACGGCCTGGTGGCGTGTAACGACCTCAACAAGGATGGCATTCCCGACATCGTGACTACCGCTCCCACTGTGGCGGAGCTTCAGGCGGCATACGGGGCGGACAATCTCGCCGCCTGCAACGTTTCCGAGCGATCCGCCAACGCACCGCGGTGGAGCGGGAATATTCAGAGCGAGTACTCGCTGCCGGTTACGGATAGCATGGACGGATATCTGCGGGGTCTGCTCTCGTGGAACGGTAACAGCCAGAATGATCCGGTCAATGCCTTCGACGATTACGGAGCCTATGCTCTCCTGAACCTCTACGCCGGCCTTCGGGCCGCCGATGGAGCCTGGGAAGTATCGGCCTTCGTGAAGAACCTGACGAACAATCGTACGGTGCTTTCGGTAGGCAACGGCCCACTCGCCACGCCGTATCGTAATGCTGCCGCAGGGGGCGCGCCCGCCACCTTCACCGGTACTTACACCAATGTAAGCATGGTAGCACCTCGGGAGTTCGGCATCACAGGCCGCATCGCGTTCGGCTCGCGCTGATCCGACCTGAAAGCGGGCAGTGGCACACAGCGGGTGTGCCACTGCTTTCCCTCGTCAGTAAAGCAACTCCCTGTATGGGATAATATATCTTATGTAAAATAGGATCGGGGCCCTTACTGATGGATCGGCGTGAGGTACTGTCATTTCCGACACTTTCCCGATCTGCCTGGGAAAGTGTCACAGGTGATTCTCAAGCGGCATCTGCTGTCGGAAAGCCTCGCGGTACGCGCGTGCATCTTCGAGTTCGCAGCTTTCGAAACGGCCTCGTCAGCCGGGGCGCATCACCGGTTGCTGCCACGCGCCGAGGCAGCAGGAAGCCGTGCATGCAAGGCGCGGCGGATATGGGCGATCATCAGGGCTTCCGCCCAGTCCGGGTCGCCCTGCTTCAGTGCGGCGGTGATTTCGACATGCTCGCTGTAGCTGCGCAGGAGCTGCTCGCGATCGTATGCGAGCGCGGTTTGTTGGACGACCGGCTGCATCACCAACTTGCCAAGCAAGGACGCCAGCCGGTCGGATGCCGCAGTCTGCAGAATGAGAGAGTGAAACTCCGCGTTGGCCGCAAGGTACGTCTGAACGTCGAAATCCGATGCTTCAATGACGGCCCGCATTGCCTCATTAATCAAAGCGAGCTTCGCCAGCACGCCCTCGTCGCAGCGTGACGCTGCGCGCCGGACGGCGTAGGCTTCAAGCATTCCCCGTAAGGTAAACACCTCTTCTATGTCATCGATGGACCACTGCGCGACAAAGGAACGCTGGCTGTCCGTACGCCGGACGAAGAGCTCGGCCTCGAGCCGACGAATAGCCTCCCGGACCGGGGTGCGCGACACCCCGCAGATGGTGGCAAGCTCTTCTTCCTTGAGCTGTGTGCCAGGCGCGAGGGCACCCGATAAAATCCGGCCACGCAATTCCAGGTAGGCCTGATCGCTTGCTTTGGACACGACACTTTCCCTGAAGAGACGATCTTGCACATCGCTTCGTGCCTCCGCACCAAGCAGACGTTGCGAACGCTTCCATGTGCCACGACTCCTGTCTGTCTTGAAGCGGATTGTATACTAAGGGGGGTATATTCGTTCCAAGAGTCTCCTGAAACGCTCTACGGCCTTCCGGGCTTCAATCAGCGCTCTTGCCCAAGGCAGCCGCGGCGGCGTAAGCGCCTGAAGATACGCCAATAGCGGTGGTAGAATTTCAGGCGGATCATATGGCTCTCTCGCGCACCCGAACTTCCCGTGCGACCAAAGCGGCTCCTGCCAGGAGCAAGGCTCCTGCAAAGGCCGGAGGCGCCAGCCTGCAGGCCACCAAGGCAGCCCAGACCCGGGCCCGATTGATAGATGCGACGGTCCGTTGTCTCGTCAAGCATGGATATGCCAACACCACGACGCCGCGCGTCGCTGCCGAAGCAGGGCTGTCACGCGGCGCAATGATGCATCACTTCGAAAATGGTGCAGCCATGATCAAGGCGACAATCATCGAACTTCACGAGAAGCGCCTTCGGGCCTTCCGTCGCGCGGCCGAGAGGCCGGAGGATCACGACGTCGACACGCTTGTCGAAACCTACTGGGCGCAGGTGCAGAAACCGGCCTTCATCGCCTTCCACGAACTGGCGGTGGCCGCGCGGACTGACAAGGATCTGGGAGCAATCCTGTTTCCGCTACAGGAAGAGTTCCGCGAACGATTCAATGCTCTCGCAGAGACGCTTTTCCCCGAATGGCGGGAGGCGCCCGCAGAGTTTGAACTTGCGATGAGCCTGTCGCAAACCATTCTGGAAGGCATGGCGATTGCCGTTCAGACCGGTGCGATGGACAAGGCCAAAGTGCCGCCCATGCTCACTTATCTGGAGGAACAGATTCGTAAGCTGATGCCGCGCGCCGAGATGAGGTCGCCTGAATAAAAACAGTCCTGTTTGTCTTTTTATGCTGCGGGGGTTAGGGTGCTGTGTGGCAGGAAGACCTGCACTGCCGCAGACCCCGTGGTGATTCGCAAGGACGACAGATTTGAACGCGCCCCGATCTTTCACCCCCAAGACATTCCGCCCTGAAGATGACGGACCGGATCGCCCGGCCCGCGGCCTCGACGAAGAAGCTCTGCGCCAGCAATCCACGATTTATCGTGAGGGTATGCTGGACGGAAAGACCCTGCTGGTCTCCGGTGCGGGAAGCGGCATGGGCAAGGCGGCCGCGTTGCTTGCCGCCAGGCTGGGCGCAAACGTGGCGATCTGCGGCCGTGACCCGGACAAACTGCAGTCAACCGTCGACCTGGTGCGCGATGAAGTTGGAACGGACGTGCTGGCGGTGCCGACGAACATACGTGACCCTGAAGCCATCGAGACCCTGATCGGCACGGTTCACGATCATTTCGGCGGCCTCGATACACTGGTGAACAACGCGGGCGGCCAGTTCCCACAGGACGCCATCGACTTCAGCCGCAAGGGGTGGCTGGCGGTCATCGACACCAATCTCAACGGAACCTGGTGGATGATGCAGGAAGCCGCCAAGCGCTGGCGGGCTGACGGCAAGCCCGGAAACATCGTCAATATCGTTGCGAACGTGGAACGCGGCATGCCGCAGGCCGCGCATACCTGCGCCGCACGGGCCGGTGTCATCTATCTTTCGAAGACCCTCGCCACCGAGTGGGCGCAGTGGAACATACGGGTGAACTGCATAGGTCCAGGTGTGATCGAGACAGAGGGGTTCCGCATGTATCCCGAGGAAGCGCTCGCCCGCTTCCACAAGGCGAACCCCATGAAGATGCGGGGCAACGCCTGGGACGTGGCCGAAGCGATTGCCTATCTCGCCTCCCCGGCGGCCCGCTTCATCAACGGCGACCTCATCATCATGGATGGCGGACAGGCGCAATGGGGCGTGATCTGGCCTGCGGGTATCCCCGATTACTTTAGGGAAGACGGAGCGGCATAGTAGGCCATCAGGGACGGTCGCTTACCGTCCGGCGAAAGGACATTCGACAGGCTGACTGGGAGAGAGCCATGGGACGGGTTGAAGGCAAGATTGCACTGGTCACCGGCGGCGGCTCCGGCCTCGGGGCAGCCGACTGCGAGGCCCTTTCTCGCGAAGGTGCAACCGTGGTGGTTACCGACGTGAAGCTCGAACCGGCGTTGGCCGTGGCCGACCGCATCGGCAATGGCGCTCTCGCAATGGCCCTCGACGTGGCGGACGAGGCCCAGTGGGTCGCGGTCATGGAGGAGATCGAGGCGCGGTTCGGCCACCTCGACATCCTCGTCAACAATGCAGGCGTCGTCCTCAGCGCAGATGTGGAGAACACGACGCTGGAGCAGTTCCGCTGGGTTAACGCCATCATGACCGAAGGGGTGTTCCTCGGCTGCAAGCACGCCATCCCGCTGATGAACAAGGGTAATGGTGGATCCATCATCAATATGAGTTCGACGGGCGCCTTGCTTGGGTATCCCATCTTCTTCGCCTATTCGGCGGCCAAAGGCGCGGTGCGGTCCATGACCAAGTCGGTCGCGGTGATGTGTCAGGAAAAAGGATACAAGATTCGCTGCAATTCCGTGCACCCCGGGTCGATAGAAACGGCCATGGTGCAAATGGCGGAGGGACGTGTGAATCAGCCGAAGGACATACCCGACGGCGTGCTGCCACCGGGCATGCCGGGTCATCCGAAGGACGTGGCGGCGCTCGTGCTGTTCCTTGCATCGGACGAGTCGCGCTTCATTACCGGGGCGGAGCTTGTGGTGGATAACGGCGTTACTATCCGGCCATTCTAAACGCAGGCCTTGCCGGGAAGCGACGGCTTCCCGGCAAGGTGCCGGCTATCAGGGAGCCGTCATGCGTCGATCGAGTTCGGCGTGGAAGTGCCGCAAGCGACCTTCCTGTTCGCTCCACAAGGGTCCGCGAAAGCCCCTTGATCGTGCGCCCGCCTGGACGATGGGGAGAAGATCGGAGTCCTGATCAAGGACTTCCCCCAGTCCCGGCGGTGCTCCCAAAGGCGTGTGCACGACCTCAGGCCTTGTACCGCCCGACATGTCCGTACCTTCGGCCAGCCCCATCCACGCGGGAGCGCGGTAGCCGGGGGCATCTACATGGCGATAAAGGATACAGGTGTCGTAAGTGAACTGGTTGGGGTCATCGGCGTGCGGCAGGAATCGATGAAGGAAGATCGCCTCCGGATGGCATCCGATCTGCACATTCGGGAACAAGCTGTAGACGACGGAGTCACTGAGCTGGCTGTCGCTGAACCGGTCATATCCGAGCCCCAGTTCGTCTGAGCGGCGGCGCTTCGCCTGCTGCACGGTATGCCGGGCCTCGGCCGCAGTCCCGCGGTATTCATTCGGATCGACGCCGGCATCGCTGAGCATGGACTGGATGCCCGGGTTTACCGTCTCCTGATCGGGATAGCGGGAGGCCGGCTGCGCGAAAGGCACGAACTGGCGCGACAGACCGCCAGGCCAAAGGTCTATCTGCGTACGATCATCCATCAGGCCCTGTGTCTGCGGATGAACGGCATGGAGGTGATAGGTTTCCGCGAAGGCATCGACGCCGCCCTTCCAGTTGGCCCCCCAGTCAGACCGGCGATGCTGAACGACGTACATCTTGTCGATATCGTAAAGCTCCAGCTGCGGGAGAATCGGGGCAAGCCATTGGCTCAGCGGCGCCACATCGGTGTCCATGCAAATGAACACAAGGCCTACCGCCACCTCGCATCGCACCGAAGTGAGGTCATGGCCATGACACAGCACCTCGGGACGGAACGTCTCCTCGTCCGTCACCGCCAGGTTGCGCCCTTCCAGATCGAACTTCCAGGAATGAAACGGGCAGGTAAACCGGTCCATCGATCCGAAATCAGCGGTGACCAGCCGGCTCCCGCGGTGAGGGCAAACATTGTAATGCGCCCGAATGACGCCGTCTTCTCCTCGCACGACGATGAAGCTTTCCGGGCCGATCGTGAACGTGAAGAAGTCGCCAGCCTCAGGGATATCTGAAGCCGGACCCGCTAGCAGCCAGCTACGCGCGAATACCTTGTCCCACTCCTCCCGCATGAAATCCGGGTCGTGGTAGCGGCGCGGATCCGGACGTTCGGTCCCGTTATCAATCTTGGGCACGGCCCGGGCGTTGAAGGGGTGCGGGGCACCGACGTGAATGTTCCAGTCGTCGAAGTCGAGCTTCATCATGGTTCCCTCTCCTCGGGATCAACCCGGCGGCCGCTTCTTGCACGACTCGCTTTTGCGGGTGAGCTTTGATTAGAAAACAGTCATGACTGTTTTTCAAGACGGGAGGGCCGTTTTCCCGACTCCGCAGCGTGAACTGCGGGGCGATCAAAGGCTCACTCGCCGGTCTTGTGCGCGGACCCTGTATCCTCCTCCCCGCGTCCGCTGCGCAGCGCATTGGCACGCGTGCGGATATAGTGGCGCAGGGCCTCAAGCTGGTCGGGCGTGAACTCACCAAACTTGGGCATTCCCGCCGGTACCAGCGCGCCGTTGCGCACGACCTCGGCAAATGCGGTCGGGTCCGCAGGAATGGGAGAGACCCGAAGATCGGGCGCCGTTCCGCCTGCAATCACCGCCGTGCCGTGGCACACCGCGCAACGCCCGCCGAAAATGCCCTCGCCCCTTGCAGCCTTGGGAGCGTCTGGCTTGAAACCCGGATCGTCGAAGGCGACAGCCTTGTAGGGCACGCGCGGCGGCAATTGCTGCTTGCCGCCGATGGCGAATGTGAGGACCCGCCGCGCTTGAGTCCGATAGTCGATATTGTACTGCGCAAACATGGGGCCGAACAGGCCCACGCTTGTACCGATACCCGCGATCACCGTCACGTACTGCCGGCCATTCGCCCGATAGGTGATCGGAGGCGCCACGACCCCTGCCCGCGCGTCGAAATTCCACAATCGCTTGCCCGTGCCGGCATCGTATGCAGAAAAGCCGCCATCCGGCCGGCCCTGGAACACGAGGTTGCCGCCAGTGGCCATGATCCCGCCGTTGCCATGGGTTGGCATCGGCAGCCTCCAACGGGCCTTCTGCGCCACCGGATCCCAGGCGATGAGCCAGCCTGTCACATCCTTACCCCCCGCATCAATCGCGTAGCCGACCCCCGGCGACAACGCCATCCCTTCGGCGAACTTGAAGTTCTCCCGGGTGATGCCGGTATCGTCGAAATGGACCTGAAGGTCGATCGCAGGGATGTACGTCAGCTTTGTCCTGGGGCTGTATGCCATCGGCATCCAGCTATGCGCTCCAAGCGGTGTCGGCCGGAACGTAGCCCTTCCGGTTTCATAGCGTATCCCGGGATTTTCGACCGGTCGTCCCGTCGCCAAATCGATCTTCTTCGCCCAGGTGACGTCTACGAAGGGCTCTGCCGATATGAGCCTGCCGTCCTTCCGGTCAATGACGTAGTAGAAGCCGTTCTTGGGAGCCGTCATGACCACCTGGCGCCGGACGCCCCCAATCGTCAGGTCGGCAAGCTGCATATCCATGGCGGCATTAAAGTCCCAACTTTCGCCGGGATTGATCTGGTAATGCCACTTGTACTTGCCCGTCTGCGCATCCAGAGCCACGATAGAGCAGACGAAGAGGTTGTCACCCTTGCCGAGCGAGCGGATCTTGTGGTTCCATGGCGCTCCGTTCCCGGTGCCCAGCAGAATCTGGTTATTGGCCTTGTCGTAGGTGATGGCGTTCCACACAGAACCGCCGCCCCCATACTTCCACCATTCACCACTCCAGGTCCCGGCGGCCATTTCCTGAGCTTCGTCCTCAAAGCCGTCTGCCGGGTTGCCGGGAACCGTGAAGAATTTCCACAGCTGCCTTCCGCTGTCTGCATCGAAAGCGGTCACGAAGCCACGCACAGCGCTCTCGTCAGAGCCTGCGTTTCCGATGATCACTTTTCCGTCGAATACGCGCGGTGGGCCGGAGATGAACATCGGCGCCCCCTCCTCCAGCGTCTGGACCGTCCAGACGGGTTTGCCGCTCCTCTCGTCAAGGGCAATGAGGCGGCCGTCCTGAGTGGCCGTGATGACCTTCCCGTTCCAGTAGGCGATGCCGCGGCTGCCCCATCCCTGTCGAAGCCGCACGCCGGAAGCCTCTGGCGCTTTGGGATCGTATTCCCACTTTACCTTCCCGGATACCGCGTCAATGGCTCGCACGACGGAGTAGCCGGCCGCCAGGTATACGGTGCCGCCGACTTCAATGGGGCCGGTAGCCGGGTTGCCCGGGGGCAGGTCCACCGCCCAGACAAGGCCCAGATCCGCGACGTTGCCGGTGTTGATGTCCTCCAGAGGGCTATAGTGCTGCTCGCCATAGGTGCGACCGAAGGCCGGCCAGTCTTCCCCGTCGCTGGCGTCGTCGAGTTGTCGCTCCCAGGTTGCGGTGGTGGCCCCTTTCTCCTCTGTGATGCGGCCTTCGGATCCGCATGCTGCAAGCGACCATGCCACTCCGATCACAAGGGCGTGGCTTCGCACATTACGAACACTCCTCACC
Source organism: Novosphingobium panipatense (assembly GCF_900182875.1). Classification (NCBI taxonomy): domain Bacteria; kingdom Pseudomonadati; phylum Pseudomonadota; class Alphaproteobacteria; order Sphingomonadales; family Sphingomonadaceae; genus Novosphingobium; species Novosphingobium panipatense. The sequence goes on along the minus strand of NZ_FXUI01000006.1, from coordinate 109,386 downwards.
GACGCTCCTTTCGTTCGCGGGGACGGACCGGATCTTCTTGCCCTGCCGGTTTTCAAAGATGGTCACCGAAAGAGACGCCAAGTTCGACGCCGAAATAGCGAGGCGGCCCGTACTGCGAATTGAGCCAGAGCCCGGCGACGTTCTGAATGCCGACCCGATAACGCTCGTCAGTCAGGTTCCTGCCGATCACGCGCACGTAATAGCGCTCATCAGCCTGCGCGAGCGTGAGCGATGCGTTCACCAGCGTCCGAGCGTTGAGGAAGGTATTGCCGAGCGGGTCATCGATGGCCTGCGTGTTGAGGTTGCGTCCGGTGTAAGCCACGTTGCCGTTGAGCGTGATCTTGTGATCACTGCCAAGCGGAAGCGAGTAGGCACCGTCGATGGTCCACTGCCATTTGGGCGCCCGGTCCAGCGGCGCGGACGCAAGATCGTACCCTGCGTTCTCCGCGGTGTAGCTGTTGTATTTGCCGTCCTGATAACCAAGCACCCCCCGCAGGGTCAGTCCTTCGATCGGAGTGGCGGAGAGCTCGGCCTCGATGCCCTTGACGGTGGCGCTGGCGGCGTTGACGAACAGCGTCACCTGGTTCGGCTGTCCATTCACCTGGATCGGAACGTTAAGCTGCTTCTGCAGATCCTTGTACTTTACGTAGAAACCGGTGAGATTGAAGCGGACCCGGTTGTCCAGGAACTGGGACTTGATGCCCGCCTCAAAACTGTCGGCGGTTTCCGGGCTCGTTGCGCGGGCGGCTTGCCGAAACGCGTCGAGGTCGCTTCCGAAAGCGGCAAACCCGCCGATCTGATCGTTAAAGCCGCCGCCCTTGTAACCCCGTGAATAGCCGCCGAAGATGAAGAGATCATCCGTTGCCTGATAGCTGATGCTGGCCCGATAGGTCGGCTCACGCCACTTGTCCTTCACGGTGACCACGCCCGCTGGGAAGTTGTAGACGCTTGCGTCCAGCGCTTCATCGATGACGATGCTGGGGTCGAAACCGCCATTCAGCGCCGGGATGTACGTTTGCTGCCGTCCCAGCCAGGTCTTGTCGTCCCAGGTGTAGCGCCCGCCCGCCGTTATCGTCAGCTTTTCGCCCAGCTTCAGCGTGCCTTCCAGGAACAGTGCACGCGACTTGGCCCGCTGCGCGTTGCACAGGAGATAGGGAGCGTCGTTGTTGTTGCCGAACGGAAGGGGACCCGCCGTCAGGTCAAGGAAGCCCAGCAGTTGCGCCACGCAGAAGTCGATCTTGTCGCGCTGATAGAAGCCACCCGCGACGAAGTTGAACGGCCCCTCCAGATCGGATGCGAAACGCAGTTCCTGTTGCCAGGTCTTCCGGTTATCGTCGCGCGTGGCATCGAAGAAGGAAAGGTATTGACCATCCGGTGCAATCGCTGTGGCGCCGGCGTAGGAATTGGGAAGGCGGGACCGTTGAGACCGATACCCGGACACCGATGTGATGGTGCCCACATCGGTGTTGTATTCGAGGTTCGCGTAGAAGCCGTCAACTGAAATCCGCTGCCCTTTGTCCATGTACATCAGGCCGTCGTGGCGCCCGGTGTACCCCGCCCGCTTGAGCGGATCCGTACCTTGTGCATCGGGATCGGTCAGCCCCAGAAGATCGGTCAGGAACGGATTGGTGCCCGTATAGAGATAGTTCTCGTTAACCGACGGCACCGAGTCCGAGCGGTCGCGGATCCATTCATACTGGAAAAGCGCGCTGAAGTCCGGCGACGGCTCCACCAGTAACTTCGCGCGGGCCTGCCAGACGTCCTTCCCGCCAAGAGTCTCGCCGCCAAGGCACCCCTGCGCGCCCTGGAACTTGTTGGGCACGAAGCCGGCCACGGGTCCGTAGCAGGCACCGTTCTTGTAGTAACCGTCGGATTTCTCGTAACCACCGACGATCCGCACGGCCGCGATGTCCCCGATGGGCACGTTCATCGCAGCCTGTACCTTCCGCTGACCGAAATCCCCGAATTCGGCACGGGCATCTACGCCCACATACTCCAGTTGCGGCCGCTTGGTCCGTACCGTCACTACACCGCCGGTGGTGTTCTTGCCAAACAGCGTTCCTTGCGGGCCGCGAAGGACTTCGACCTGCGCGATGTCAAAGGTATCCAGCAACTGTGTCTGCACGGAGGGCACGACGAAGTCATCGACCAGCACCGCCACCGGCGGTTCGAAGTACACGATGATCGAGGTCTGGCCGACCCCGCGCATAGCGAAACTCGCCGCGTTGAAGTTCGCGATGGTCGCGGCAGAAAAATTAGGCACGAACGCCGCCAAATCGCCAAGGTCGCGCGGTGCTGCCTGCGCGATCAGCGTACTGTCTACTGCTGAAACGGAGACGGGGGTGGATTGAAGGTCAGTGGCGCGCCGGGTCGCGGTCACGACGATCTCTGCCAATCCGGGGCTGGTTTGCGCGCTGGACTGTGACGCCGCGTCCGCCGGGGCTGTAGCCTGTGCGAACGCGGAAGTGCCTGCAAGTCCGGCGACAAGGGCAAACGCGCAAGACGAGCAGTAAAGCTGCCTGGTGATCATGCCTCTCTCCTAGTGCCCCGCCATTTTTTGCGGGTTCCACCAAGAAGTATCACGCTGACGGCGTTTGGCAATCATTCATGTATGTTTTTTTGTGCCATTCTCCCATAGATGTATCCGCAGGCAATGCAGATGCACTTCGGCTGCTCGAAAGAGCAAGCAAATGCCAAACATTCGTGATTGTTTTCTCAGCCGCATCGCCTATGCTCCCGCCGGTACGCGTCAGAAAAAGGCGCGGCATCGGAGAGACGCTGCGGGCCTTGTGCTCGCCCCTGAGAGGAGAGGCCACACATGGCTTTCAGTTTCCTGTCTCGCTTCCGCGTTCGCGATGACCGGGAGAATGACTTCATTGCCCTTGCACGGCAAATGGAGGAGCTTTCGGCACGGGAGCCGGGAACGTTGCACTACAAGTTCTTCCGCTTGGCCGATCCGGGCATGTACGCCGTTCACGAAAGCTTCGTGGATGAGGCTGCCGACCAGGCGCACATGGCCTACGACCACAACAAGCCCCTGATAGAACAGATCGTCGCCTGCATGGAAGGCACGTACGAGCGCGAGATGCTGTTCGATCTTGCTCCGCACGGGAGGGCATGATGGCCATTGCCGCCAAAAGCTTCATCGCGCGGTTGCGGACCCGTCCTGAAAAACGTGCCGACATGATCGCTCTGCAATCCGAACTCAGGGAGCTGGTCTTCGAGAACGAGCCGGATGCGCTGATCTACGAGCTGTTCCAGTCGGAGACCGATCCGGACCTGTTCCAGATCGTCGCCACCTTCCGCGATGAAGCGGCCTATGAAAAACACATGCATATCGACTTTCACGATCGGCTTGTTCCACCGATCCTCTCCTGCCTGGCCGAGGACATGAAGCTGGATTTCTATCGCGCCTTGCAATGAAGCCGTCCCGCCATCCGGCGCTTCGGGTCAGCGGCGGGGTAGCTCGTTCAGTCCATGGTCAGGACAACGCGGCCTGCCGCTTCCCCGGAAAACGCCGCGTACATAGCCGCAACATGGTCCGAAATCGGACGCCGCTCTGCTATGGCGGGTGAGAATGCGCCTTGTGCCGCAAGCTCCATGACGGCACGGCGCATGGCCTCTGCTTCGGCCGGGCGCTTGAGTGCATGATCCCGCATCTGCACTCCGATCAAGCTCGCGGACTTGAGCAGGGGCAGATTAGTACGAAGAGCCGCGATGCCGGCGGTGAAACCGATGACGAGATGCCGGCCGTCGTAGCCGAGGTTGCGGAAAGCAGGTTCCGTGGCGTCGCCTCCGACCGGGTCGAAGACTACGTCAATCGGCCTGCCGCCGTTTGCGGCAGCGACCTGCTCCCGCCAGTCCTGCGCCCCCGTTACGACGGTGGCGTGAGCGCCTCCCGCTTTGGCGAGTGCCCGCTTTTCCGGCGTTGAAGCGGAAGCGATGACATGCATTCCCAGATGCCGGCCTACCTGTATCGCCGCGTAACCCGTCCCACCGGCCGCGCCCAGCACAAGCAGGGTCTCTCCCGCCTTCGCTCGTCCGCGATCGGTCAGGGCGTACCATGCAGTCTGATAATTCACGGCGAAAACGGCAGCTTCCTCGAAGCTCATGGTGTCAGGCACCCTGGTCATACCGGCCGCCTTGAACCGGTTCGCTTCCGCAAAGACCCCGCCGATACCGCCACAGAAGACCCGGTCCCCCTCCTTCAGGTGAGTGACGCCCGCGCCGACGGCTTCCACCACGCCCGCCGCCTCGCTGCCCGGGATGAAGGGCAAAGGTGGCTTGAACTGGTACCGGCCCATGGCGGTGAGGACATCGACGTAGGACACCCCTGCGGCCTTGATGGCGACGCGGACCTCTCCTTCCTGCGGCGGACCCGGGTCGAACGCTTCCAGGGCATAGGCCTCGGGCGGCCCGAAGCTACGCCCAATGACAGCTGACGGCATGAAACCCTCCCTAATGTTGGCCGCCATCGCAGCGTACCAGCGAACCCGTCACGTTCACCGAAGCCGGGCTGGCAAGAAACAGAGCTGCCGTGATGATTTCTTCGGGGTTGGCAGCGTGGCCGCGGGGAATCGGGATCGGCCCCTGCCCTTTGTCCGGCCAGGCTTCGACAATATCGGTCCGGAAGGCGCCCGGCGAAAGCGTGTTGACGCGCACATGCGGTGCATACTCCCAAGCCAGCGATCGGCTCATCGCGTTCAAGGCGGCCTTGGATGAGCCATACGGCACGACCTGCGGCAGAGGCATCATCGAACCGGAGGAAGTGACATTGATGATGCAGCCGCCGGCGCCACCCGCCTCGGCCCGATCGAACATCCGCTTGCCCACGAGCGAAGACAGGCGGAACGGCCCCTTGAAGTTGAGACCCAGCACGGAATCGAAAAGCTTTTCCGAAACCTCGTGGCTGGGCGTCCGCGGGCTCATACCGGCATTGTTCACGAGAATATCGATCATACCCAACCGCGAACACGCCTCCTCGACAAGACGTTCGCAGTCGTCCCAGCGGCCGACATGGGCGCTGATCGCCAGAGCCTTGCATCCCAGCGCGCGCATCTCCTCGCACACCGCTTCGCAGGCATCCAGCTTTCGGCTTGCGACGATGACGTCGGCGCCGCGTTCCGCGAAAGCCCGCACCATCTGGTAGCCGAGTCCGCGGGAACCGCCCGTCACGAGAGCGACCTTGCCCGTAAAGTCGAACAGTGGGTCCACTTCAGGCCTCCCTTGCATTGGGATATCGCCTCAAGGCCTCGGCCGTACGCGTGGGGATATACTCGGTCGGGAATAGCCCGTCGGCAGGCGTCGTGGTCTTCATATAGGCCCGCGCGAGCTGCGACTTGTGGACGTCCGTCGGGCCATCGGCAAAGGCCAGTGACCAGTGCCCGGCGTACCAGTGTGCCAGCGGCATATCGAGCGAGATGCCGAGCGATCCATGAAGCTCGAGCGAGCGGCCAACCACGTCGTGGTACAGCTTGACGAGGCCGATCTTGCACATGCCGATCCATTTGCGCGCCGAGCCGTGCGGCATCCTGCCCGCTTCAACCTCGTCGATGATCCACGCCGTTTTGAGGACCAGCAGTCGGAACTGCTCGATCTCAAGGATTGAATCGGCAATCTTGGACTGGACCATCTGGTGATCACCCAGGAGTTTCCCGCGCGTCCTGCGCGACACGGCGCGTTCCAGCATCATCTCGAGGGCACGCTGGCACTTGCCGACAGTGCGCATGGCGTGGTGGATGCGCCCGCCGCCGAGGCGCGCCTGCGCAACCTTGAAGCCGCCTCCGAACTCACCCAGCATATGATCGGCAGGGATGCGCACCTTGTCGTAGTGGATATGGGCGTGGTGCCCTTCTTCCGGGTCTGTGTCTCCGACAATCGCCACGTTGCGCAGGATCCTGATGCCGGGCGTGTCGGCCGGCACGATGAACATGCTCATCCGCTCTGTAAGAGGCGCGGCCGGATCGGTGACCGCCATCACCAGCAGAAAAGTCGCGAGCTTCGCGTTGGACGAGAACCACTTCTCGCCTTCAATCTCCCATTCCTCCTCGCCGCTGTTGTTCGTCACCCTTGTCGCGCGGCAGGTGAACTCACCTGGATCAGCACCGCCCTGCGGCTCGGTCATCGAGAAGCAGGAGACGATATCGCCGTCCATGAGCGGCTGCAGGTACTTCTCCTTCTGCTCAGCCGTTCCAAACATAGCCAGGATCTCGGCGTTACCGGTATCCGGCGCTGCCGTGCCGAACACCGTAGGAGCCCAGGAGGAACGGCCGATGATCTCGTTCATCAGGGCCAGCTTGACCTGGCCGTAGCCCGGCCCGCCGAGGTTGGGACCCAGATGGCAGGCCCAAAGCCCCCTGGCCTTCACTTGCTCCTGAAGCGGTTTCAGGTGCCGTCTTGCGTCGCTCCGATGCGTTTCGAAGTTCACCGAATTGCCGGGCCAGAGCAGGTCCATCGTCTCGCATTCCTCGCGGACGAATGTCTCCATCCAATCGAGCTTGGCTTGGAATTCGGGTTCTATGGAAAAGTCTATCATGACATCCTCTCGGCCGCTGCAGGCGGCGGCTACGCTCTTGTTATGACTAGGCCTGCCGCGCGATCTGTGCCGCCGTCTCGCGAAAGCAATTCTCCACGATCCGCGCGAAGAAGCGCCCCGTCTCCTTCGGCAGAATGCCAGCTTCCGCCTGGGCAACCTTGTATTCAAGGAGGCAGCCGGACTTGAACTTGGCAAGGATGGAGAACCATTCGAAGTCCCGGATATCCCTGCCGGTCCCCGCACAATAGTAGCGGGCGAGTTCCTGCTTGGTGGGCAGGTTCGCCGGGTTGTTCAACGCGATCGGGAATTCCTTGTACGGGTCCTCCTCGTCGCGAAGACCTCCCGTGAACCAGCCGAGATCGATCATCGGGTCGCCGATGGTCGACAACTCCCAATCGATCATCGCCGCGAGCCGGGCTGGTGGGCCGTGATGGAACATCATGTTGGGCGTTCCCACGTCGCCATGAATGATGCCGCGCACTTCGTCCGGGAGACGGGCGTAGCGGAGCCATTCCTCTGTTTCGGCGTAGCCTTCGAGTATGCGGCCCTCATACCCGTAGCGCTCCTTGTAAGACGCGAGTTGGCCAGCCCAGCGATTGACCTGCCGCTCCAGGAACTTGCCCGGTTTGCCGAAATCCCCCAGCCCAATCGCTTCATGATCGACATTCGCCAGAGCTATGAGTCCGTCGACGATGGCGAAGGGAATGCCATATTCGTAGGGCATCGCATTGAACGGCGGTTCATTGTGGATCTTCTCGTCCCGCAGATTTGGGGCCCATCCCGCCACCCTCTCCATGACGTAGAAGGGCGCGCCGACGACGGCCGTGTCCGCGCAGGAACCGTAGCAGTGGGGGTGGGGAACCTGCGTTGCCCCCAGGGCCGTGAGGACGCGCGCTTCGCGCAGAACGCCCTTCTCCGCCCCCGGCGGAGGAACGGCCGGAGGACGACGCATCACCATTGGCTTCTCCCCCCGGTCGAGGGTCAGCACCACGTTGGATGTGCCCCCGGAGAGAATCGACGTCCTGAGCGGCCCACGGCCGAGTTCGGGGACGTTCGCGTCCAACCAGTCGGTCAGCGGACCGATGGGCGCAAGTTGATCGAGGTCAGCTTCCATGGTCGTCTCCTCGGGGGTTGCCCGCAGTCCTGAGATGCGCCTCGATCTGTTTGCGCAGCCCGTTCAGTATCGCCGTTGCGTCGCTGACTTGCCCTTCATCCAGAGACGGCATCAACTCAGCCGCTATCGCATCGGCGCGGATGTCTATCCGCCTCTTGAGCTCGAGACCCTCGGCCGTCGGTCCCAGCAGCACCGCACGCTTGTGGTCGGGGTTCGCCACAGCTTCGATCAGTCCCGCCTGCCGCAGGGAATTGGCGGCGCGTTGCACAAGCTGGCGATCATAGCCCATGGAGCGGGCTATCTGGGCGACGGTGAGTGCGCGGTTGTTGGCCCGAGCCGCCTCAACCACCGAGTTGAGGACCATCTGCTCACTGTCGTTCAACCCGCAGCCCTTGCGCGCATCGGCAAAGACGCTGCGCAAGCGGCTGCTCAGGCGAAGTGTCTCGTCGACAAGAGGAACAAGCGGATGTCTGCTCATGACATGATCGTGTCAATTTGACATGATTGCGTCAATGCGAGCCGAATAACATCGCTCCGGTGGTATCCCATACCTTGCCTGACTTCGACTGTTCGGAAAGGGGACTCCTCTCGCCCTTCTTAAAAGCCGGGAACATCGCGTGCGTTGACGCGGTTCTGTGCGGGAGGAGATGCCCCATGCATGACAAGACCACCGCAAACCGAGCCGAAGCCGCGAAGACGAACGCAGCCTCTGCTCCTGTGCTGAACGGCGTCGACGCCCAGCGGGTGAACGAGCAGGAACTGCGTGAAGCCGTGGCCGGCAAGGAAGCGAAACCCTTTGCTCCGGACGGGGATGAAGTCTGGGCCACCGGCGCGGACGACAGCCAGCTTCCAGCCGAAGGCAAGGTGCCCGATCGCGATGCCTTACGTCGGAACGCCGGCCGAGAAGCCGCGAGCGGCGAACCGTCTTCGGAATGATCCATGCTGCCGGGCATACAAGATGAGGGGCGATCGATGATCGGAGCAGCCACACAAATTCCTGAGGATGTGATCCGATGAAATATCCGGTCGATCGCCTCGTCATCACTCCGCAGGACGTCGACCTTTCCCGCTCGCCGCTGGCGGGGCAGCTCGACGCCGAAACGTATGTTCTTGGCGCCTTCAACCCGGGATTGACCCGTCTGGCGAACGGCAACCTTCTTGCCATGGTCCGCATCGCAGAGGCCCTCCGTCACCCGGTGCGGAGCGGCCACGTGCATGCCATCCGCTGGGAATCCGACAGCGCAAGGGGCCGCTACGTGCTCGACGCCTGGCCGTTGGAATACGTTGACACCGCCGATCCGCGCAAGTTCATGCTGCGCGGAGGAGGGTGGCGCATCATGGCGCTGACATCGCTTTCATGGCTGCTTCCAGTGGAGCTTTCGCCGGACGGTCTGGAGATCGTTGCATTCCACTACGACCGTGCGATTGCGCCTGCGTACGACTTCCAGTGCTACGGAGTCGAGGATGCTCGCATCAGCCGGGTCGGCGACCGATATCTCATGACCACGTGTTCGGTCAGCCCGGAGCGGCACTCGACCACGCTCTACAGCTCCGAAGACGGCTTGGACTGGACATTCGAAGCGATCGTCCTGGATCACCAAAACAAGGACATGCTGATCTTCGAAGGCCTGATAGAGGGACAGTACTGGGCACAGACGCGGCCGCTGGGCGATCTGTACTTTGCCTACCCACCCGGGAGCGAGTGGCGGGCGGGTCCCTCCATCAACCTGGCGCATTCTCCCGATGCCCTGTTCTGGAAGCCCTGGCACAAGCCCGGCATTCGTCCGCACGCGGCGACCGTCGCAACGGCCCGCATGGGGGGCGGCACGCCGCCCATTCTCACGGACGAAGGATGGCTGACGCTGTGGCATGGCGTGGAGCCTAAAGAGGTGGTGGGCGTCTACCGCACCTACTGGTCCCTGCTCGACAAGAACGATCCCAGTTGCGTTCTTCGGACAGAGCACGAGCCGCTGCTGGAATCGGACGCCGAGCTGACCCGGCCGCTGGAGGACCTGATGTACCTGCGGGACGTCGTCTTCACCACCGGCATCGCGGACGCGGGGGATCACTATGTGGTCGCTTCCGGGGAGGCCGATCTGGCCTGCCGGATCACTCACATACCAAAGAGCCGATTCGCCGGCTGAACCTGCGGTTTCGATCCGGCAGGTCCGTGACGGGGAAGCGGCCGCTTCCTTCTGCGCGGAATTCGTTGGCACAGGCGTCTCGCTCCTGTGTCGCCAAGAGAAAATCCTATCCATCCGGTGCCCGAAGGGACTCTTTGCGCTACCTTTCGAGCCGCCGGGATGGTACAAGGAGCCATTGTGAGCACCGCCATCCCCCATTTCTACCCTGTTGGAATCGATGCTGAAGACATCGACTTCATGGGGCATGTCAACAACGCAAGCTACCTCAAGTGGGTACAGGCTGCCGTCCTCGATCACTGGCGCGCCCTTGCCCCGTCTGACGCTGTCGCCCGGCACCTCTGGGTGGCGCTCAAGCATGAGATAACCTATCGCCGCCCGGCCTTCATCGACGACGATGTGATCGCTACCGTGCTCCTCGAAAAGGTGCAGGGGGCCCGCGCATTCTACGAAACGGTCATCCGCCGCGGCGAAGAAGTGCTGGCGGAGGTGAAATCAAGCTGGTGCTGCATCGATGCAGACACCCGCCGCCCGGCAAGACTCGCCCGCGATACGATCCAGCGTTTCTTCCAGACGGGCCAGACTGAACCGGCCTGAAGTCGCCACCGGCTGCCGTGGCTGACGAAGCGCGCCGCTCGCAAGCTGGCTCCATTCGTTATCCCAGGAGCCTGCCTTTTCGGAACGGGTTTTGAACCAAAGCGTTGATCTTCCGTAGCTAGACGGGAGAAAGGCGATGCACCTATGGCCGAAAATGCTGCTGGGGACATCCTGCGCCGCTGTCCTGGGACTTGTCGCCTCCAGCCTTGTTCCCACCCGGATGACCGGCCTGGATGAGAGTCCGCTTGATGCTTATGGCATCACCCTCGCACTCACGGGGACGGAAGCGGATGCCGCACCCGAGCCCGTGATCGACGCCGACGTCGCTTCGGGTCCGCCTTACTGGCTTTTCGGCGCGAATGCGAAGGCTGAGGAGGCCGACTATGCCTCTTTCGATGAGCAACTGGCCTTCAGTGACGAGGAAAACCCGTTGCGCCCAGCCACCCACATGATCGGCAACCGTCCCGTGGAGATGGTTGCAGAGGCTGCGGAAGATGCGGCCGCCGATGTGCAGCAGGCCGAATTTGCCGAGCCAGCGGTGATCGGTCCCGCCGTGCTTGTCACCGCGCCCGTTCAGAAGCCTCCGGTCATCATCCTGACACCGCCGCCGACGATCCGCTGACCGGGGGCGGGTGGGACCCGCACTTGTGCAACGTCAGGCGGGAACCGCTTCCGCACAGACCTTCCTGCGTAGCTCTTCTTCGCTGATTATGGTCAGCGGACGCCCCATTTCCTGCAGTTCCTTCGCCCGCCGATAGAGCCGGCTTGTTCCGACCCAGCGGCCATATGGCTGTGCCGTCGCGATCACCAGGATCGTGGTCGTGCTACCGGCGGAGCGTACGACCCGCCCGCCCCTGGACGCAATGAAGGCGGCCAGTCTGCCATCGGCTTCTTCTCCAAGGATGACCACCCGCTCACCCTTCAGCGGCCCTTCGTCTGCCGGCGCCGGTGGCTTGGCGCGCGGGGGCGTGGAGTTCGCCAACCATCCCTGCAGGCCGATCCCTGTATGCTCGATGGCCTTGATGATCACCCACCCTGCGGCGCGCGCGTCGCTGAGCGCGTCGTGGTGCCGGTGCTCGATGCCCAGAAAGCGGGAGAGGACGTTCAGCTTGTGGTTGGCCAGCTGCGGCCAGGCCTGCTTGGCGACCCTGACGCTGTCCAGCCATCGCGCGGCGATCGGCGCGTGGTCCCCAAGACGGCAGGCTGCGGCCAACGCGCCCTTGTCGAACCACGAGTGAGCCACTGTAACGCGGTTACCGAGGTATCCGTCTATCACACCATGGATATCGCCGAAGGTGGGCTTCCCGGCTACATGATCCGGCCTGATCCCATGTATCCCGACGTTGAACGGCGCGAACTCGTCGCGCGGATCCACCAGCGTCTCATAAGCGAAGACCTCCTGCCCGTCCTTGAACCCTACGATGCCGATCTGGCAGATGCTGCTGACCCGGGCGCAGGCGGTTTCCACGTCGACGACCACGAAATCGAGGTTGTCCAAGGATGACCGGGAGTCGTGTGGCTCGAACTTCGGGGAGCATGGGGAGATCGTCATTTCGTGGACATAGCAGACAGATAGGGGCCTCACCACTTTCCCTGTCCTCAGCACGGCTCTAGGGAAAGGACATGAACCGAATCCGTCTGTTGAGCGCCTGCATCCTGGCAGCGCTTCCTGCCGCCATGTGCTTCCCAGCCCTTGCTGCCACCGCCGAACGGAGTGCTCCCGCCGTGTCCTCTACGGATCTGACCTTTGAGCGCGTCTTTGCCAGCCCTTCGCTGGACGGGCCGATGCCGCGCGCCGTGCGCGTTTCACCGGACGGGCGTTACATCACGCTGCTGCGCAATCGCGAGACCGACAAGGACCGCTACGATCTCTGGGCTTTCGACAGAACCGCGCGCGAATGGCGCATGCTCGTCGATTCGCTGAAGCTCGGTTCAGGGCGCGAGTTGAGCGAAGCGGAAAAGATGCAGCGTGAACGCCAGCGGGTCGGCAGCCTGAAAGGTATCATCGCCTACGACTGGACCGAGAACAGCAAGGCCGTGATGGTGCCGCTGGATGGCGACCTGTATCTGGCAGATGTCGACGGCAGTGTCCGCCGCCTGACGAACTCCGCCGAAGACGAACTCAATGCCGCTCTCAGCCCAAAAGGAACTTCGGTGTCGTTCGTCCGGGACGGCCGCCTCTGGGTCGGACCGCTTACGGGCGAGAGCCATAGGCCCATCACGCCCGAGGAAACGTCTCCGACCGTGCACTGGGGCGAGGCCGAGTTCGTGGCCCAGGAGGAAATGGGCCGCATGACGGGGTACTGGTGGTCACCTGACGATGCCTGGATCGCGGTGGAGCGCTACGACGAGGCCGACGTGGGCGTCGTCACCCGCACCGCTATTGGCGCGGAAGGCACCCGCACATACCAGCAGCGCTACCCTGCGGCGGGCACACCCAACGCAGTGGTTTCCCTTCACGTCATGAAGCCCGACGGCAGCCATCGGGTGGATGTGGATCTCGGCACGGACCGCGACATCTACGTCGCCCGCGTCGACTGGGCGCGCGACGGCAAGACCCTCTACGTGCAGCGCCAGAACCGCGAGCAGACCCGGCTGGACATGCTGGCGGTCGATCCGCAGACTGGCCGCAGCCGGGTTCTTTTCACGGAGACCGCCTCGAAGGGCAGCTGGACCAATCTAACGGACAACTACCGGTTCCTGTCCGACGGAAGCCTGCTCTGGTGGTCCGAGCGGGATGGCTATGGCCATCTGTATCACTTCCGCGAGGGCAAGTGGAAACAGATCACGTCCGGGAAGTGGGTCGTCACCAAGCTTGTTTCCGTCGATGAAAAGACCGGACGGGTTCTGTTCGTCGGCAATCGAGACGATGTGCTGGCGCCTCAGCTCTACGCGGTCAACCTGGCCAAGCCCGGAACACCGCAGAGATTAACCGAGATGGGCTGGTCAAACGCTGCCTCCGCCAGCCGTGACGGCGCCACTCTGCTCGTTACCCGCTCCTCCCCGACCCAGCCCTCGCAAACCTACATCGCGGACAAGGAAGGCGAGCGCCTTGCCTGGGTCGAAGAAAACAGGCTGGACGCAGACCACCCCTACGCCCCCTATGTCGCAAGCCACCGCCCCACGACGTTCGGCACGATCAAGGCTGCCGATGGCTCCGACCTGCACTGGATGATGGTGACGCCGCCGCTTAAGCCGGGCACGCGCTATCCGGTGTTCTTCGAGCACTACGGCGGGCCGCACGTCCAGACGGTCAGCCGGGCGTGGGATGGTGCCCTGCCGCAGGCAATCGTCGACAGAGGCTACGTCTACTTCGCCATAGACAACCGCGGCAGCGCCAATCGCGGCGTGGCGTTCGAATCGCAGATCCGCGAAGCGATGGGATCGGTTGAAGTCGAGGACCAGAAAAGCGGCGCCAACTATCTCAAGACGCTCGACTTCGTAGATCCCGACAAGATCGCGACTTACGGTTGGTCCTACGGCGGATACATGACGCTCAAGATGCTGCAGGCGGACCCCGGCCTTTATGCTGCGGGCATCTCCGGTGCTCCGGTCACGAAGTGGGAACTTTACGACACCCATTACACCGAACGCTACATGGGCGACCCGCGCCGCGTCCCGGGCGCCTATCGAAAGGCCAACACACTCGAGAACGCCGGCAAGGTCACGGACCCCTTGCTGCTCATCCACGGCATGTCCGACGACAACGTCGTTCTCGACAACAGCACGACTTTGGTCGCGAAGATGCAGGCCGAGGCCACCCCGTTCGAGATGATGCTCTATCCGGGTCAGACGCACGCGGTTCGCGGCCCACGCATAAGTGTGCATCTGTGGACCTCGATCTTCAACTTCCTCGAACGGAACGGCGTCACGCCGCCGAAATGAACTTTGGTAAGGGATGGGCCGGAGCGTTTGCCACACGTCCGGCCCATCTGCCAAAGCGCATCACTGATTTCTCCAAGAAATCAGGCCCTGCCCCGTCCGGCCAACCTTCTCGAAAATGCAGGGCCGCCACCCCTTTTGACCCTCGGGTCCATCCCTATGGTGGAGTCGTGAAGCTGAACTGACCGCTCTAGCCTGAGACGAACTCAGGAAGGTTGGCAGCAAGCGATGGCAGGACGGGCACCTCTCCAGGCTCTTATGGTCATAAACTCGCTTGCCGGCGGGGGGGCGGAGCGTGTGTTTTCCACTCTCGTCCGCCAGTTGCACAGCCAGTCGCAAGAACTTTCCATCACGGTGGTCCTGCTCGACGAGGAGCCCCACGAGGCTTACACCCTCCCCGATGGTGTCAGCGTGGTGCGCCTCGATACCAAGGGCGGCATCGTCCGCAGTATCGCGGGGCTGTACAAGCTGGTACGCCGCCTGAGACCCGATATCGCCCTTTCGTTCCTGTCGCGGGCCAACATCGCGACGATCGTTGCGATGCAGGCGGTCGGCCGGCCGGCGATCGTCAGTGAGCGCGTCCACACGAGCGCGCATCTGGCGACGAGCCGGCTGGCATTCATCAGCCGTTTCCTGATCCGCAACTGCTATCCCCGGGCGCAGCAGGTTATCGCCGTATCCCAAGGGGTGGCTGATGGGCTGGAGGAAGAGTTCGCCGTCAGCCGTGCAAGAACCTGCGTGATCTACAACCCGGTGGACGTCGCAGGAATACGCGAGCTTGCAGCGCAGGAACCGGAGATCGCGGTGTCCTCCGATGACTTCGTCACGATGGGCCGCCTCGTTCCCAACAAGAACACGGCGATGGCCATTCGCGCGCTCTCCCGCTCCGGCATGGCGGGCAGGCTGCTGGTCCTTGGCGAAGGTCCGCTTCGCGCGGAGTTGGAAGCGTTGGCTCAGGAACTGGGTCTAGGCCCGCGTGTCCACTTCGTGGGGTTCGTGGCCAACCCGCACGCCATACTCGCCCGCGCCGGAGGGTATCTGCTGACCTCCAACGCCGAGGGTTTTCCGAACGCAATGGTCGAAGCGATGGCGACCGGTCTGCCGGTGATCGCCACCGACTGCCCCTCCGGACCTGCCGAGATACTGGGTGTCGAACTTGACTATGGCGACGTGGCGTGGGGCCGGGGCGGCGTGCTCGTGGCAATGAGCGACGACGCGGCGATGGCCAGATGCATGGACCGGTTCCTTGATCCGGGCGTGCGTGAGAAGGTTTCCCGGGAGGCTTCGGACAGGGTGGAGGCCTTCTCGATGGAACATGCCGTCGAGATGTTCCGCCGGCGCATTGTTTCAACGGCACTGGGCGGTCGCGAGGAGGCCTGCGCATGAAGGTCTTCGTCACCGGTCTTCGCGGCATCCCCGGCGTCATGGGCGGCGTCGAGACCCATTGCGAGGAACTGCTGCCGCGCCTGGCCCGGATCAATCCCGACATACGCATCGAAGTTTGCTGCCGCGCGGCCTACGTCGACCCTGCTCTCCGCAGCTTCCGCGGCGTCGGTCTGGCTCCTCTCTATGCCCCGGACACCACCTCCTCCGAGGCTCTCGTCTCCACCTTGATCGGTGTCCTTCACGCGTGGCGCCGAGGGGCAGAAGCGCTGCATATCCATGCCGTGGGGCCGGCACTCCTCGCGCCTCTGGCCAAGGTCTTGGGGATGCGCGTACTGCTTACGCACCATGGCGCGGATTACGACCGGGCGAAATGGGGTGCGCTAGCCCGCCGCATGCTGGTCCTTGGAGAGAAGATGGGAATGCGTTTCGCGGATCGCATCATCTGCGTCTCTCCCTCGCTCGCGCAAAGAATGCAGCAGCGCTACCCTTTCGCCGCGCAAAAGACGGTCTTCATCCCCAACGGCGTCAGCCCGCCCGACCCGCCCGACCGTCCGGCAGCCGAGGTGCTGCGGGAGCTTCAGCTGCAGCCCGGAAGGTTCGTTCTTTGCGTCGCCCGACTGGTGCCGGAGAAAGGGCTCGATTACCTGATCGAGGCATTCCGCAGGAGCGGCGACGAACGAACGCTTGTCATCGCCGGAGCCGGAAAGAAGGGAGACGCTTTCGCGGACCGTCTGCTCAAGGAAGCTGCCCCGGACGTGCGGATGCTTGGCATGCAGACACGCTCGACCCTGGGCGTCCTCTATCGCAACGCCTCATTGTTCGTGCTCCCCTCGTTCCACGAGGGCCTTCCCATAGCGGCGCTGGAGGCGCTTTCCTGCAACTGCCCGGTGCTGCTGAGCGACATTCAGCCCAACCTCGACCTGGACCTGCCGGAGCAGTGCTATTTCCCGGTAGGCGATGTCGAGGAACTGGCGGCACGACTAGGGGATCATGATCCCACGCGTGAGCATGCGGAGGCCGACATCCCTGCCATTCTGATGGGTTGGGACGAAGTGGCGACGCTGACCGCCTCCTGCTACCGTGAAATGGTCCCGCTTCAGGCCTGCGCCACGCGTCTTCGCAATGCCGGCTGACCTCCCGCTCCTCCTGCCCTGCAACCAAGACGACAGACCCAGCGCATGCTTGCTCTGACCGACGGCAGCCCGCCTCTTCCACTTTTCCTCGTCCTGCCGGTATTGCTGGGCTACGCTGTCCTTGTCGTCTTTCTCTGCGTTCGCGTCAGCGCTTCCACATCGTTCCTGGTGTCCGCTTTCGCCCTTCGCCTGGCCATGTCCTCGCAACCGGAATTTTCTTTCGCCGCCTCGCCGGCAGGTCTCAGCTGGAACGCGCTGGTTTCGGTCGCCCTCGTCGCCATCGGAAGTCAGGTTTTGTTGCGTAGCCGTGCGGTACCGCTGGTGCTTGTTCCGCTCGTGCCGCTCGCCTTTCTTGTCGCCATCAGCGCAGCCCTTAACGGAGAAGCGGCGGGAGGCGTGGAGACGCTCGTTAAGTACGCGTATTTCGCGATGATCGCCCTCGCCGCCTATGACGCC
Source organism: Novosphingobium panipatense (assembly GCF_900182875.1). Lineage (NCBI taxonomy): Bacteria > Pseudomonadati > Pseudomonadota > Alphaproteobacteria > Sphingomonadales > Sphingomonadaceae > Novosphingobium > Novosphingobium panipatense. Next base: position 92,142 of record NZ_FXUI01000006.1, on the reverse strand, counting down.
TTTCGAGCTGATGGCTACGCGGCCGTGCTGTCGCGCCTGCTTTCAACCTTTTCCCTGCCGCTCACGATGCAGTGCGCCAGTCTGGTCCTGGGCATCAGCAAGGCGAACGAAAGCGATGGATCGGCTTCGTACATCGGCGGCTACAATCATGAGGCCAGTTTTTCGATAATCCTCCTGACGGCGCTCCTCACAGCCATGCTGCACCCGGGATTGAAGGGACGGTACAAGATCCTCGTGGGCGCCATCACCATCTCCGGCATAGCGGCAGCGAATTACAGGACCGCAATCCTGGCGGCAGCCCCTCTGCTGATCGGTCTCCTGATCAGTGCCGCCGCGGCCGCCGTGCCGCCCCGGCAACGCGGTGTTGCCGGGATCCTGATCGTTCTGGCGATGCTGGCGGCGGTCCCTGTTATCCCCGTCATCGCCGGCGAAAGGTTCGAGGCCATCGCCACCCTGGCGGCCAATCCGGAGATCGTGAACAAATCTCCGGACGACTTTCAGGAGGCGGACCGGGAAATGATGTCGGGCCGGCTGTTTCTCTGGAGTCAGTACATCGACGCGTGGCAGCAGGGTGGAAGCCGACAGCACCTGATCGGCTTCGGAGCAAACGCGTGGGAGGGCCGCTATCGATACTATGCGCATAATACGCTGGTATCGACGCTGTACGAGTTAGGCGCGCTTGGCGTGATGGCGATGCTGCTTCTGTGGTCTTGGATGCTGGCCCTCGCGCTGTCTGCCGCAAGAGGCCATCGGCTGACGCTCGTGACCGCTCACCTCGGCTTCTTCGTTCTGAACATGGCAACGATGCCGATCTGGATGATCGAAGGCCTTCTCTTCTACGGCCTTCTGTGCGGCTTCACCATTCACGCCTGGCTGGACCGGAGCCGTGTCGCGCCGGGCCCGTCGCGGAATGAAGGTCGGCCCGTCAGCGTATTTCACTAAAACGGGCAAGGCCGGACCGCATCACCTTCGTAAGTCACGACAAAGCACGGGATAGGGCGCATGAACAGGTTCTACGCTTCGACGGCCTCGCTCCTTCTTTGCGGAACGATTGCGGCGGGTATCGCACTGACGCGGTCGCAATCGCCATCGGCAGCCTTCGCGCAAGGCACCTCGTCCTCGTTCCGGATGCCGGCAATAGCCCCGCCTCAGGCGAACACCTCCGACTGCAGGACGCGCCAGACGATCCGCGCCACCGCAGGCGCGGCGCCGGTGAAGGGCCTGTGCGTTGCCGCTGGCACAATGCTGGTCAATGCCCGCAACGTCACGGGTTTTGTCCTCTCCGATGTCGTCGCGCGGGGCTACGGCCCTCTCCTGCGCGGCGACACCGTTCCAGACCTGCAGGTTGTGCGCGTCAGCGCCACGGCGGCGCGCGCCGACCCCGTCCTGGGGCTCGGCCTCGTCAATGTCAGCAATGGCATCGGAAAAGCCGTCTTCCGGGATCTGGTCTGGATCGGTGACCCGGCCTCACCTGCCGTGAACGATGCGGATGCCTGGGCGGCGATCGCCCTCAAGGGCAAGGATGCCAACGACACCGGAACCTTCGAAATCCGCAACTTCGACTTTCGCAACCTCACCATGGCGAAGGGAAGCAATTACCAGAACGTCGACGGCATATCGACCGAAGGCGGCTATTCAGGGCTCATTGCCGACGGCAGCGTATCGAACGCAAGCGATGCCTGCCTTGACATCAAGGGTGCCGTCAGGGTGGACAACGTACGGCTGGAGGGATGCCGTGAGGGTATGAAGATCTGGAGCGACCAGAAGCACGGTCTCATCGAACTGGGGACCAACAGCTTCGTCGGCATCATCGGCAAGGGTAGCCGCAATCAGCGACGACGGATCGAGATCGACGTGCTGATCGCGACCGGTAACCCGAAGGTGCCCCTGTTCCGCGCAGAGGATGGTCCCGTCACTCTGCATATCCGGCGTCTGGTCGCAAGCAGTAGCCAGATTCTCAACAGCACCAGCAGCTACGCTGGATCGGATGTGACGGTCGACCAACGGGTAAACAACTGATCGCCGTTAATCTTCAGGCCCGCTGACGACCGATCTCGCCTGCCTTCAATTCCGAATTACCCCGTGTTTCTGATGGATCGATAGGCTGTTCCGGCGGCACAGTAACCCCGCCTCTTCCAGGGAGCGTGCGCTTTTGAACCTCGGTGTCCAACACTTCGAAGCCCAGCAGCCTTACGAAGCCAAGCCCTCTCCTACGGGACAGGCGCATGGCGGCGGTGAGAAGTTCATCGATCTCGCTTGGCTGACAGCGCTGATCTGGCGTCACAAGTGGCTCATGCTCGGGCTTGTGGGGGGTATCGTCGCGCTGACGATGATCGCTTACCTGTTTGCCGAAAAGGTTTACGAAGCCAACGTCATTCTGGCGCTGGACCGCAGTGAACAGCAGATCGTCCGCACGGCACAGACCAACCGCGACAACGTCATAGACTCGCCGGCAGTGGACACCGAAGTCCAGGTACTCCTGTCGCCGGAAATCGCGCGCAACGCCGTCATCCGCAGCCGGCTGAACACGGACGCCGCGTTCCTGAAGGCAAAAGTGCCCGACACGACGGCCCCGCTTAGCGTCGAGGCCGCAACCAACCTTGTGCGCTCCGGCCTGAAGGTGGAACGCAAGGGGCTCTCCTACGCCATCAATCTAAGATACAAGTCGAACGATCCCGAAGTTTCGGCCATGGTGGCGAACGCTGTCGCTGACGCCTACGTCGGCGGGCAAGTCCAGGCGGCGCAGACAGCGCGAGGGTCTGATATCCAGATGCTGCGCTCGCGCCTGGACCAGTTGCGGGGCGACGTGCTGAGGGCCGAAGCAGCAGTTGCGCAGTACCGCGCCCGCGCCGACCTTGTCAGCATCAGCGACGACGACACCATCGCCCAGCAGGAGCTTTCCACGCTCAACACCGAACTGGCGGCTGCAAAGGCCGACTTGGCGGCCGCGCAGGGCCGGGCGAGCGCGAACGCCGGTGAGAACGGTTCGGTCGTGAACTCCAGTCCTGTCATCTCCGATCTGCGTCGGCAGGTCGCAACGCTGGAGCAGAAACTGGCGGAACAGACCTCCTCCCTCGGCCCTGCACATCCGGACCGTGTCCGAACCGAAGCCAACCTCGCGGCAGCCCGCACCGCCCTCCAGCGCGAAGTTGCGCGTGCCAGTTCCGGCGTCGGGCAGGATGTACGCGTGGCAAGCCAGCGCGTTGGAGCGATACAGGGCGCCATCGGCGGCGCGCGGGGAAGGCTGCTTGCAGGGAACAACGCTTCGGTACGGCTCGCCGAACTTGAGCGTGTGGCGGAAAGTTCGCGCCAGCTCTACCAAACGTTCCTGGATCGTTATCGCGTCCAGCTGGCGACGCGAGGGACAGAGAAAAGCAAGGCGGACATCATCTCACGCGCGCAGACGCCCCGCCTGCCCTCCTCGCCAGACATCCTGGTCTATATGATCGGCGGGCTTGCCATCGGCATCGTCGCCGCCGTGGGTCTCGCTCTGGCGCTGGAATGGCGGGAGAACGGCATCCGGACACGCACCGAGGCGGAGGAGTTCACGGGTCTGAAGGTCATCAGCAGCCTTCCCGACATCGCCACAATGGACGAGCCCGACTTCCGCAAGGGAGAGCCACTGTCGGTGCCCGACTTCCTGGCCACGCACCGGGAATCGCCTTTTGCTGAAACGGTTCGGTCGATCTGGACGGCGCTGCGGATAGGACAGAAGGGGCAGCTTGCTAAGACGGTGGGGCTGACCTCATCCATCCCCGACGAAGGCAAGACCAGCACCGCAATGGCCCTGGTGCGATCGGCTGCCCTGGCGGGGCGGCGTACCCTCCTCATCGATTGCGACCTGCGGCGCATGGGAACGACGCATGCCTTCGGCCTCGGAGAAGGGCCCGGTCTGGTCGAGGTCCTTTCCGGCCTGTCCACTCTCAAGGAGGCCGTGGTCGTCGATCAATCCTCCGGCGCTCATGTCCTGCCGCTTAACACGACGAACAGCAACAACTTCGATATCGTCCAGTCGGACATGACGGCCGCGCTGCTGGATCACTGCAAGGCTTTCTACGATCTCATCGTGCTCGACATCGCCCCGGCCATCCCGGTCGCGGAAGCTCGGGCGGTCGCGGCCATGGCGGATGTCGTCCTCCTGGTGGTGCGGTGGCGCACGACGCCAAAGCCTTTGCTGAAGACGGCCCTTCGCGAACTGCACCGCGCGGATGCCAACATCTTCGGGCTGGTGCTTACCCAGGTCGACGCCCGATCCGCAGCCGTCCTCGGAGAAGACATGGCGTACTATCAGTACTACTACGCGCGCGACAAGGCACCGCTGCCCGTCTAAATTTCCGGGGCCTTCCCGCAGTCTTCCACGCTTCGGACGCGAAAGATGGTCTCGGTCAAGGGCGAGGTCGTCATCTCCAGCATGAGTGGCGCGGAGTCGACAAGCTTCGCAACGAGGTCAGATCGCAGGCACAGGTCGATTTCGACGCGATCGTCATAGATCCGCCCGGACCCGATGATCGAGTCTTCCTCGAAGTGGGTGCCCGGAGGACTGAGGAACACCTTTGCCTCGGTCCCTTCTCGAAGCAAGGGGCTGGGGCCATCATCATCGGCAACCACGCCACGGAATTCCGACGCTGTGACGCACTTTACGCGTATTCTCAAGCAGCCCGACGCCATTTACGATCCCCCATTTTCCTGGGGCATACAGCGCAAGCCAGGTCGACCGCAATCGTCTTGCCGTGTGGTGAACGGACTGGACCTCAAGCGCTCTTAGGGTGGCGTTACCTGCGGGTGCCATGAGGATCTAGTCGACGCCTCCGGAAAGCATTCGCTTGAACGCGGCGGCTCTCGCCGCACGTCGGCCTATCGCTCGATCATCCGGATGGCCATGAAGGCTTCGGCTGCACGCAGGAAGACCGCCGAGCCGCGCAAGCGCGCCAGAGCTTCGATCGTGAGAAGCGAGCGCTCGTCCGGAAAGGCCTTGACCTGTGTTTCGAACAGAGAAAACGCCTCCAACTTGCGTTCGAGCGTCGACTGTATGTCGATAAAGACGTTGGGAACAAAGGCGGGGGTCGTGGGCGCAGCGTACCAGTTTGTTTCCGACAACGTCTCGTAGGCAAGGATCCGCGCGGGTGCCTTTGGACTGCGAGGACGCGCCGCGACCATCGAGGCGAGGAAGGTCAACTGGTGATCCTGGTGAACGTCCCCGAGGAACGGGATCAGCAGAGTATCCGGGTTGACGTCGTTCACGAGGTTGATCAGCGCTCCGTTGAGCTCGGCGGCTGCCACGGTGTCCAGCGCTGCAGCCGGTAAATCGAGGCGGTGCGTGGCATGAACGCCGATCAACGCATGCGCGCGGCGTGCTTCGTCCTGCACGCGAGCGACCCCTTCGGCGGGAAAGGCAGGCTCGCGCCCGAGGGTGACGATGGCCACATGGACCTCGTGACCCGCTCCTGTGAGCCGGGCCATCGTGCCGCCGCAGCCAAGTATCTCGTCATCGGGATGTGGCGCTATGACAAGCACGCGCCCGAAATGTTCAAGACCCATGCCTCAACCGCGCCCAAGGATGCTGTGGATGGCGGGTGAGCGCCCATCCTCGAAAGTCCAGTCCGTGATCTCCAGAAGACCGTCGCCTGTTTGCACGACAAGACTGTCTCCGATTTTCGCTACGATCTGGCCCGGCATGGCGTGATGACGTTCCGTACCGCTCACGAGCCGCGTCCCACTCACCGTCAGGTGACGCGACCCGAGGGTGGTGAAGGCGCCGGGGTACGGACTTCCGACTGCGCGAACCAAGCGGTGGATTGAAGTGGCACTTTCCTGCCAGTCGATCCGCCCGTCGGCAGGTGTGCGCTTCGTCGCCCAGGTGGCGAACCGATCGTCCTGCGGTGTGCGGGGCTGCTGCCCGCTGGCCAGCTTGGGAAGTACCTCCCGCAGCAGCGCGCCAAGTGCATCCATGTGCTTGTCGTACAGGGATTGCGCCGTTTCGTCCCGCGCCACATGGAAATAGCGTTGCGCCAGGATGTCGCCATCGTCGGTGCCCTCGCCTATCCAGAACAGGCTGGAGGCGGAAATGGGCTCATCCAGGAGAATGGTCCAGGGGATCGCCGCCCGCCCCCGCAGTCGCGGCAGGGGTGCCGGGTGGTAACCGATGGAGCCTCTCGCCGCGATGTTCAGGAACTCGGCGTTCACGATCTGTGACCAGCCCACGACGAAGACGTAATCGGGCTGGGCAGCCCTCACGGCCGACAGTGTTGCAGCATCGTTCGTGCGCGCCACATAAAGCAGTTCCGCTCCCGCCGCAGCGGCGTGCGGCGCCAGATCCACAATGTCAGAATGGCGGCCATGCAGTTCGGGGGGCAGAGTCACCACGAGCGGTACCTGCCAGCCTTCGGCCCTCGACAGCTCCGCGAGAAGGATTTCCGTGCTTCCCACGGCACCGACCACGGCAGCGCGCAACAATGCCGTGGCTTGCTCGGTCGAACGTTCAATATCCGCGATCGGCATGCTCTATCCCGCGATCGGATGTACAGTGGTTTCAGCCTTCGCAAGGCCGGCCGGACAGGCGCCTGCCGCACCCGGAGAGGCTTCCCGATCGTTTGCCGGCTGCCCGGGATCGATCACCTGCGGCTTCCAGGTTTCCACGAGGAGATCCATTTCGTCGAGAAGCTGCCGATTGACCTTCCGCACGTCGTACGTGGCTTCGGCGATGGCTCTTGATCGCGCCCCCATGGCCCCGATGAGTTCGGGATTGTCGATGAAGCGTTGCATGGCGATCGCAAGGGCATCCACATCACGCGGCGGCACCAGGAACCCGTTTTCACCTTCTGTCACCGGTTCGCGGCACCCTGGCGTGTCTGTGGTCACGATCGGTCGCCCGCACGACATCGCCTCGATGATCGTGCGTGGCAGGCCTTCACGGTAGTAGGAGGGCAGCACGAAGACCGAGCAGCCGGCGAGATAGGGTCTCACATCCGTGGTGCCGGGAACGAACCTGACGGGGTACTCCGCCGCAAGCTTGAGGCATTCCGCCTCGTCGATGCCGGTGGGGTTTGCCCGTTCGTAGTGGCCGAGCACCATGAACTCGCAGGTAGGATGATGCCGGCTGATCCGGCGCGCCGCTTCCAGAAACTCGTACACGCCCTTGTCGCGCATGAGCCGGCCCACGAAAAGGAAACGGATGACCGTCCGTGGCAGCGGAACATGGGGAAAGTGTGCGAGGTCGACCCCTGACCCGGGTACCTGTACCACGCGATGGGAGGCGTTCACGATCCCGAAGTCGAGCATGTCCTGGCGGTCGTCGGCATTGAACACGAAGATCGCACGCGTGCGTCGCACAGCTTCCCGATAGAGGAACGAGACCGCCTTGCGCAGCAGCTGTCGCTTGTCGTTATGCGGGCTGTAGACGTAGCCGAGGCCGGACATGAGCGCGAAGAACCGACGACCACCGACAAGACGCGCCGCCAACCCGCCGTAGATGATCGGCTTCTGCGTGTAAGCGAGGATCAGGTCCGGCTTCTCATACATGATCAGCCGGGCGTATCGATAGAGTGACGCCACATCGTGTATCGGGTTGGTGCCGGTTCTCTGCATCGGCACCACGCGAAAACCGATACCGGAACTCTTGAGTTCCTGTGCGACAGCGTCGTTGTGGTCAGGCGCGACGGCCAGAACGGTGTGGCCATTCGCGATCATTTCACGCAGCAACGCGCCCCGGAAATTGGTAAGCGAATAGGCCAGGCTCGAAAGTACCAGGATCTTCATGAGACGGCGTAGCCTTGGCTGCGATGAACGAGCGACCGCTGCATGCCGGAGCCGGGGGGTGAACGAGGAATGCAGAGGTCTGAAGAGATCATGCGTCCGCACGCGCGAAGAGCAAAGGATCATAACGGCTGATAGCCCTTGGAGATCATGCACTCCAATTAAGAACCGGCGCTTCGAATTGTCGCTAAGACCTATGAAGTATCCGGATGAGCGAGAGGATGCGCCGTCTCCTAGGAGAACGGGCGTGGCAATTCGGGCTGATAACACATGCTCAGGTGCGCCGGGGGCAAGGCCGCCGTAAACGGTGCGTTACGACTGCCGCGACGGCAGTCTGATGTATTCCGCCGCTTTGCGAAGGTCGCCTCAATGGACCAGATCGTCTCCGGGAGCCGGCTCCCCTTTGCCACCGGCGCAATGCGCAACCGCCTTGTGAGCGTTCGAAAGATCGGCCCCAGGCGTGCAATCTCCGCCAGCGCTCAGTTCAGCCTGCGGCGCATGATCCGCAGCCTGACACTCATGTCGGTCGATTTCGCGGCTCTTTGCGCAACTCTCGTCATGGCCTTTTCGGTCGTTGGACGCACCGATTTCCCCGACAGCGAAATCGATACGCTTGCCGTCATGATCTTCTCCGCCACCGTCGTCATGATCTTTCTGGGCACGGGACTCTATCGACGCAGCTGGCGCTTCTTCAGCTTCACGCACGCCGTACAGCTTTCCGCGCTTTCCCTGCCCAGCTTCGCGCTGGGCTGGGCGATCCTGTTTCTCTTCCCGGGCGTGCAGCAGGAGCGCGGGTTATGGGCGGAGATCGGCCTGGCCCAGTGGCTGCTCGGCCTTGCCGCGCTGATGTTCATGCGGGGCGTGCGCCGGGTCATCCGCGAGCGGGTGAACAGTCCGGCGCCGGTCAACCGCTTCGATCCGCGTATACAACACCTGCGGCGCGCTATCCTTGTCGGGTCACCGGACTGGGTGCTTTCGGTGATCCAGATGGTTCGGCGCGAGACCACTCCCACACTCGCGATCACCGGCATTCTGCTTCCCACCGTTGATGGCACTCTTCTGCAGATCGCCGATGTGCCCGTGCTGGGCAGCCACGACGACGTGCTGCAGGCCGTGGACGTCCTCGACAGGGAAGACCTGCGCCCGTCCCTCATCATCGCATGTGACGATGGCAACGACCTCAGCAATCGCGAGATGGCACGTCTGGCATCGCGCGCCCGTGGACTGAACATCGAACTGTCGCGGGTGCGCGAGTGCTGGAGCCACATCCTCCAGCGCAACCGGAGCGTCCAGCTTGAGGAACTCTCAGTCAAGGACCTGCTGGGTCGCAACGAACTGACGCTCGAAGGCGAGCAGATCACCAGCCAGATCGCCGGTAAATGCGTTCTGGTGACCGGGGCTGGCGGCACCATCGGCGGTGAACTGTGCTGGCAGCTGGCCAGCTTCCGCCCCTCCCGCCTCGTCCTGCTGGAGCAGAGCGAATTCCACCTCTACGCGATCGAGATGAAGCTGCGCGAGGTCTATCCCGACCTCGATATCCAGCCCGAGCTGTGCAACATCCGGCAGCGCAACGAAGTGCGACGGGTCTTTGAAAAGCACCGTCCGGTGATCGTCTACCACGCGGCGGCGCTGAAGCATGTGCCCATCGTGGAAACGAACCCCTGTGCGGGGGTACACACCAACATCATCGGCACCCGGATCGTCGCGGATGCGGTCTGCGAGTTTTCCGCCAAGGCCATGGTGCAGGTGTCGACCGACAAGGCGGTCAACCCCGTAGGCATGATGGGCGCGACCAAGCGCGTGGGCGAACTCTATAGCCAGGCCCTCGACATGTGCGGGGTCGACGATGCGGACGCCCCGCGGTTCATGACGGTGCGCTTCGGCAATGTGCTCGGATCGAGCGGATCCATCGTGCCGCTCTTCCATCGTCAGTTGCGTGAGGGCAAGTCCCTGACGGTCACGCATCCGGATATCGAGCGGTTCTTCATGACCGTGCGGGAGGCCGTGCAGCTCATCCTCCAGAGCAGTTCCACCGTCCTCAGCGAGGACTCACGTCGCGGCACGATCCTCGTGCTGGATATGGGCAAGCCCATCCGCATCGTCGACTTGGCTTACAGGATGATCCGGCTCTACGGCCTGCAGCCGGAGATCGACGTGCCGGTCGAGTTCGTGGGGCTGCGACCCGGCGAGAAGCTCTACGAGGAGCTGTTCGATATCTGCGAGGAGCAGGTTCCCTCCGCGATCAAGGGCATCTTCGAAGCGCAATCGAAGCCGATACCGCTTCCCTACATCACCCATAGTATCGATCGGCTAAGCCGTGCCGTCGAGCTGGGCGACCACGCGGAGGCTCGTCGCATCACTCACACTCTGGTCAAGATACCGAGTGGAGCCGCCTTGCTGACACCGGTCGAAAACGATCTGCCCGTGCTGTCGGGCCGCAATGGGGAGCCTGTAAACGTATGAATGCTCTGTCCATCGAGAAGATCGAGAGCACCATCGCGCTCATCGAACCCGCAGCACGGCAGGTCCGAAGCCGATGGCCCTGTCACGAAGCCGACGAGATCGAGGCCGTGTGCGAGGTGCTGCAGTCAGGTAGGGTGAACGCGCTCGTTCACGGCACGCATAACATAGCGTTCGCGGCCGAGTTCGCCGACTACGTCGGTATGCCGCACGGCCTGTGCATCGCGAACGGCACCCTCACGCTGGAAGTCGCCTTGCGCGCTCTGGGAATCGGCCCCGGCGACGAGGTGATCGTGCCGGCGCGCAGCTTTTTCGCCTCAGCGAGCTGCGTACTTGCGGTGGGGGCGCTCCCGGTCTTCGCCGACGTGGCAGCCGACAGTCAGAACATCGATCCCGTGTCTGTCGAACGGATGATCGGGCCGCGCACCAGGGCCGTCCTGTGCGTGCACCTTGCCGGGTGGCCCTGCGACATGGATGCCATGGTTGCCCTCTGCCGGGATCATGGGCTTCTCCTGCTTGAAGACTGTGCGCAGGCACACGGCGCGACATGGAAAGGCCGCCGGGTCGGTTCCTTCGGCGCCGCTTCTTCCTTCTCTTTCTGCACGGACAAGATCATGTCCACGGGCGGTGAAGGAGGGGTTCTCCTGCTTCGCGACCAGATGACTTGGGAGGTTGCCTGGTCGATCAAGGATCACGGCAAATCTCACGCGATGATTGCGCCGCAGTCACCGCCATCCGGAGCGTTCCGCTACATCCACGACCTTGCCGGGTCCAATTACCGCATGACCGAGATGCAGGCAGCCATCGGGCGTCGGCAGCTCACGAAGCTTCCCGGATGGCTGGACATACGCCGTCGCAACGCACGCATACTTCTGGATGCGTGGAAGGACCTGGACGGGCTTCTCCTGCCCCGGCTGTCTCCCGACGAGGGGCATGCGTGGTACAAGTTCTACGTCCAGCTTGCTGCTGAAGGGCGCGAGCCGGCCGCGGAGCGGGAGCGAATCCTTCAAAGACTGCTGGCTCGCGGAATTCCCGCCGGGACGGGCTCCTGCCCGGACATGAGCCAGGAAAAGGCCTTCACTCACCTGCCGGTGCGCCGTGATGGCGACTTGCCGAGGGCGCGCGCGCTTGGGCGGCGAACCCTCATGTTCCCCGTCGATCACACCATGGAGACTTCCGACATGAATTACATCGCAGAAGCCGTCCGGGAGGCGTTTGCGGAATGAGCGGTCGGGATTGGTATCCAAGCTTCATCGTCATCGGAGCCGTCAAGGCTGCCACTACCTGGATACAAATGCGGCTTCAGGAGAATCCACGGATCTTTCTGCCGGACTGCGAGCCCCATTTTTTCAGCGCCGGGTTCGAAAGAGGCGAGGAGCACTACCGCACCTTCTTCGAAACTCGGCCCTCCAGCGTGGAGATCGTCGGCGAGAAGTCTGCTGACTACCTTGCGCACCCGCTGGCGGCCCAGCGTGTGGCCAAGATGCTGCCGGACGTGCGGCTGGTCTTGCAACTGCGCAATCCGGTGGAGCGGGCTTATTCCGACTACAAGATGTTCTATCGCCGAGGGACGATTTCCGGCCCGCCCGAGGAGTATCTGTCACGGCCGGACTCGTCCGTCCCCCGATTTCTGGAAGACGGCCTCTATGCGCGTCACTTGCGGCGCTGGCTCGACCTGTTCCCTCGTGAGAACATACTCGTCTATCTCTACGAAGACGTAGACAGGCGACCGGAAGAGATCGTGCATTCGGTCTCTCGCCACATCGGCGTGGAACCCGTCTACGCGCCCGAGCGCGTAAGCCAGCGCGAGAACAACAGCCGGGCGGCAATCCTGCCTCTGCCTCTGCGCAGGGCGCTCGCCCCCTTGAAGGGTGTCGTGCGCCCCTTGCGCGGGAACCCTCTTTTCGAGGGAACGCGTTCGTTGATGGCGCGCGAAATCGCCTACCCTCCTCTGTCTCCGGCTCTGCGCCAGCACCTGATCGATTTCTACGCCCGGGATGTGGAGCAACTTGCATCCTTGTGCGATCTCGACCTGACTTCCTGGAATTTGAGTGGCCTTCAAAAGGTGCACTCCATCACGGCGGCGCCGTCTAGCACGTCGTCGCCCATTCTCGCGCGGAGAGGTAGTGCCGCCAACTCGCGCGAGAGAACCGGATAATCCTTAATTCCCAAGGATTTTCGGAGCTTTACCGCCTACCCTCGTCAAACCGTTGTGAGCGCCCGGAACCAGGGCGCCTATCTCTTCAGGGGAGCGCACCATGCCCTTCAAAAGTCCTGTCTTGGCGCCCGTTCGCGCAGCCATGCTCGCCGCCACCGCCGGAGCCATGCTCCTGGGCGGCTGCGGATCGCCCACCAAGTCGATGCCAGCTCTCTCGGCAGCTCCCGCCGGCGCGTACCGGGTGAACGCTGGTGACAAGCTGCGCATCGTCATTCAGGATCTGGCCGCCGCGAACGGCGAATACACCGTGGAGGACAGCGGCATGATCTCGCTGCCCTACGTCAAGCAGATCGCTGTGGGCGGGATGACGTACCGCGAGATCGAGCAGAGCCTCGCGACCACCCTGCTGCGTCAGGGCATCATGACGGGTGATCCCGTCGTCAACGTCGCCCCTGTCCAGTTGCGCCCGTTCTACATCGTGGGTGAGGTGAACAAGCCCGGTGAGTTCGAATTTCGCCAGGGCATGACCGTACTTTCGGCGCTCTCCGCAGCCGGCGGATATACATACCGGGCAAGCACCGGCGCCGTTTCGATAACTCGGACGGTGAACGGTGCTCCCATGACAGCCCGGGCCGACGAACACACCCCGATCCTGCCTGGTGATCAGATCCGCGTCTACGAACGGTGGTTCTGATCGATGCAGGTTCGCGCCCTTCTCCTTGCAGCCCCGGTGCCGCTTCTCCTTGTGAGCCCGCGCGCCATGGCTCAGTCGCAAGCGCGCGACATCGGCGAAACAGCGCCCGCCGTCTTTGCCAACGATTCCATTTACCGGGAGCGGCCCAGGCGGATCGGCAACATGAGCCTAAGCCTCGGGCTGGAGGCGAAGCTGGAATACGATAGCAACGTCTACGCGGAACCACGCGATCGAAACGACGACATCCGCACCGAGATCATGCCGCGCATGCGGTTGGCGACGGCGCCCGGTCCCTTATCGGCAGAGCTAGGCGCCTCGGGAAACATCCGGCGGTTCGCGGATCTCAAGACCGAAAATGCCGAAGCGTGGAGCATCGACGGCGCACTGCGTTGGGCGCCCACCGATTCCTCGGCAGCGTCCGCCCGCGGCTTTGTGCAGCGAGCGATCGAAGAGCGCGGCGATCCGGAGTCCAACGTCAGCCAGCAGACCGGGCCGCGAAAAATTGACGTTCTCGGCGGAAACCTGCGTTATCGGCGTGACAGCGGGCATATACTAATCGACGTGGAAGGTGCGGCAACGCAATACGACGCGGTGTCGCAGCGCGACGCGGACCGTGACTTCACCAACTACAACGCCCGGGCGACCTTTGGTCTGCGTACGCGCTCCACGGTTTTCCTGACCGCGACGGGATTCGTCACGCGCCGCGACTTCCGCCTTGAAAAAACAGCAGCCGGCACGGGTCGGAACTCGACGACGTTCGGCGGCCGCGTGGGTGTCGACATTCAGCCGGGCGGGCCTCTCGAAGGCAACTTTTCCGCCGGTGTATTCCGTTTCGATCCCAGCGACGGGGGCGTGAAGGGGAGGACGGGCATCTCGATCGCGGGAAGCCTTGTCTACCGGCCACGCCGTCGAACGGCGATCCTGCTGGATGTTTTCCAAGGCGACGTGGCCACTTTCCGCACGGGTGCCCAGCAGCGCACGGACACCTCGTTCCGGCTAGCCGTGCAGCAGGAGATCCGCCACGACCTGTTCGCCACGCCGACGTTCGGTTTTCGACAGACCAAATATAACGGGTCAGGGGACAAGCAGAGAATATTCACTGTTGGTGGAGAGGTCGAGTACGTGATCTCACGCAGCATATCCGTTGTTGCCATGGCCAGCTACGGTGACCGGGATGCCGAGATCGACGCGAGGGACAGGTACAAGCGCTTCAGGGGCGGCGCTTCGGTCCGGATGCGTTTCTGACGAAGCCCGGTGCCCCTTTATCGCCCCTATTCCAACCGTCACGGCGAAGCCAGACGATCGTAGATCCTTGAAATCTGACGTACGTGATGCTCGCTTGAGAAGCGCAGACGTGCCTGCGCGGACGCCACTTCGCGCATGGCCTGCGCCTTGACTCCATCCGCCAGAAGTTCGGCCGCAGCTGCCGCCATCGCGTCCGGATCATCAAGGGGGCAGAGCACGCCGCAGCCGCCATGGAGAGCCTCGGCATTTCCACCGGAATCGGTTGCTACCACCAGGGTGCCCACAAGCATGGCCTCGACGAGCGTGCGTCCCAGCGGTTCGCGCGCAGCCGGCACCAGCAGAAGGTCGCAACCGGCGAGCCATTCATGTCCCGGCGAACAGTAGCCCATCATATGGACGGCGCCCCTGCGCATCGCTTCTATCCGTCGGGGCAGCGCATCGCCCAAGTCTGTATTGCTTTCGTCGCCGAACATGAGGCCTGCCACCGGCCGTTCGCTCCTCTCCGCCAGGCGCTCGACGGCAGCCACAAACTCGAGCGGCCGCTTTCGGCTGATGAAGTTGCCGAAATATCCGCAAAGGACGGTGTCTTCCGAAGCGCCGATGCGCTGCAATATTCGTGCCCGCATACTGGCCCGATCCGCTTGTATCGCCGTGTTGAAGGGGCTGTAGACAACCTGTGCCGTACTTAAGGCTCCCCGCTTCGTCGATGGAAGGGCAAAGCGTGAAACCGTCACCACCTGGCTGGCGAGGACCGGGGCGACGTGACGCAGGCCTTTGGCCTCCGGATCACCCCGGTGGTGCCATAGCAATCGCGCACCTGCGATCCGCGCGGCAAGCGCCCACGAAGCATGAGTCCGTCCGTCGTTGGTATGGACCAGTGCGACGCCCTCGCAACGAAGGAACCGGGCCCGCTTCATGGCACCCGAAAGGGCCTGCACCGCCTTCAGCAGTCCGAAGGGCTCCCCCGGAACGAACGGTCGCGAGGAGCGAGCGGGGTCGGCCTTTTGTTCGTATCCCGCGAAGCTGCGCGCTATCTTCCCGCCGGATACTTCCGGAACGAGGATGATCCGATAGCGCTCATGGTCAAGACCTTCCAACAGACCGCGCACGGAGACGTGACTTCCGCCCAGTTCGTCGCCGGAGAAAGGGAGGCAAATGGTCGGCCGGCCTTCGACCGGCGCCGGCACACGCGGCGCAAGGCCCGTCATGGCAAAAGCGTTCAAAGCCCCATACTCTTTTCGCGGAAGGTCAGGAATTCCTCGAAGTTGGCGATGCCGTCGCCATCCTGGTCGGCCCAAGGATCGGCAGCGGCCGGATTCATGCCCTGCGATCGTTCCCACGTGTCATCCATGCCGTCCTTGTCTGCGTCCGAGTAAGGAGCTGCGGTTGGCTGGCGCGGTATGGCGGGGTTCGGATAGTTGATGCGCCCGGTGCGGTTGCGCACGTCGGCCACCACTTGTGCATCGATCGCGTCTCTCGGAAAGGCCCCGGACTTCAACAGGACATCGGCGTAGGCCACGGTCGCAGCTCGCGGCGGGGCGGTGAGCGGACAGGGCGATGTCGTCACGACAGCGGCTTTGACTTCCGGGCTGATGTGGCTGAACGATCCCACGAATGCATTGTCCCACATGTAGATCTTGGCCATGCCGCGTGTGCCGGTGGTCTCACGCGCGATGCCGCGGCTCCCCGGGTTCGTATCGCCCCCGGCAACGAATGTATTGCCTACGATGGACACAGGTGTCCCTCCGTAACTTTCCCATACCTCCGCAAACTCGGACTGCGCGTTGTAGAGGATGTTGTTGACCACCTCGACACAGGACGCCGGCGGGAAGTTGATGTCTGGATTGCGATCTCCATTGTGCGCGCAGATGTTATTCACGAACGTCATACGCTGCTTGTCCTTCGGATCGCTTGCCAGCAGGGCGCACTTGTCATGCTTGGGAATGCCCCAGGCGAAGATCGAGTTGCTGATCGTCACGTCGTCGTTGTCACCGAAACCGTTGATGACCTCGTCCCTCGCCCAACTGCCGCTGACGTGGTCGATAATGACTCGGGTGCTGTTCTCGATGGTGATGTCGTCTTCGGCGCCCTGGAAGCCGCCTATCCGGTCCGTTCGCACCCGGACGTGGCGGATGATCACGTCGGTCGTATCCTTGATGACCAGCGGCGTCCGACCGTTGTCTCCCCCGCCGTGGGAGAGCGTGATGCCGCCACCTGGCGCCGTTTGCCCGGCGATGGTGATGTACGGGTTCACGATCCACGGAGGCCTGGAGGTGAACCGGATGACGCCGTTCACGCGGAAAACGCAAACGCGCGGGCCCCGGGCTTCGATGCAGGCGCGAAGCGTGCCGGCTCCGCTGTCCGCAAGGCTCGTCACGTGGATTATTCTGCCGTTCCTTCCGCCTGCGGCCAACGCCCCGTAGCCGAGGGCACCGGGGAAAGCCTTCTTCCCCGCAAGATTCTTCACCGCAGGCTGCTGGCCCTGAGCCGGAGCGAAGAGGAAGAGCGCTGCCGATATGGAAAGAGCGGCAAGCGCAACGCTGCGCAGCCTCCTTTCGGGCTGAGGCTTGCGCGCCGCAATGAGCTTCGCCACCGGCATTTCGGCCTCCCTTGTCAGACGATCGCAGCCTCAAGGCGCGAGCGCCTGCCCCAAGCTGAACGACTGAACCTATCCCGCCCCCCCGCACGCGGCCAGCTACCAATAGGGCGTAGCGAACCGGGCCTTCTAACTCGTATGTGCTACCCTCTCTGCACCACCGCCTGACCTCCCTCGCCTTTGCTCCAGAGAGCCGGGCCGCCCATCATAGGGTCATGGCAACAGCAACGTTCAAGGCTTCGCCGGATAGCGCTCCGAGACGATCGCATGGAGTGCCTCGTGGGCAGGAGCGTACGCCCTTCCAGGCATCCAGCATTGCGACCCCGCAGGAACGCGTGGTGGCGCTCCTCCTGCCCGTGGCGGCATTCTTCCTGTCGTGGTGGCAGGTGGGCCGACTGCCCAACCTGAACATTTCGATTTGCGACATTCTGCTGCTTGTCTGCGCGGTCGCGATCCTCACCTCCCGAGGGCTGAACGGCGCTATGTTCGGGCGCATGTCGATCGCCTGGATCATGGGTGTGATCCTGTTGATCGGGGGAATGCTCGTCGGATCGCTGGCCCATGGCGAGTTCCTGCGCTGGCCGGTCGTCGGCGGGCAATACGCCTTTGCGTTCCTGCTTATCCCGATGCTGCTGACTACCTGTTCACGATCCCTGCTGGAGCGTTGCGCCATCGCCTATGTGCTTGGTGTGGCGACGTCTCAAGCGATCGGCGTCGCTCTGACCGGAACGCTCGATTACGAAACGATCACCCGATATGTGAACCGGCACGTCGTGACCGGCAACGGGCGCCTCGGTGCCATGACCGGCGAGCCCAACTCGAACGGTGCAGTCTGCACGTTCGCGCTCATCTTCCTGTTGCACGCGGTCATAAACAACCGAATCCGTCGGGTCTACGCGGCCGGACTGGCGCTGCTGATCATCGCGGGCCTCGTGGCCAGCGCCAGCTTCACCGGAGTGGCTGCGGCCACCATAGCGGTCCTGCTCGTGCTCGTCCTGTCACAGCTTCGTTTGGTGGTCACCCTGGCGATACCCGTTGCTCTTGCGATCACCGCCTATGTCGTTCTCGACGGACCCGTTCCTGCCGCATTCGAACAACGTGTGGGCGAAGCGGTAATGACCGGCGATCCCACAAAGGCGGGCACGTTCGTGGGCCGGACCGTGCTCATAAAGGAAGCCTGGGACATGGCGGACCAGAACCTTGTCATAGGCCTCGGGAGCGACGGATACCGGCGTACCAGCGTCTACGGAATGCCGGTGCACCAGCTCTACCTGCTCGTCCTGAACGAGGGCGGCGTGCTCTCTTTCCTCGGCCTGTGCCTGATCATGGTCGCCATGCTCGTGGAGGCGATCATACTGATGGGGCGAAACAGGGTGGACGGCGTGTGTTGCCTTGCCGGCTTTGCCGTCTTCTTCATTTACACGATGTCCCTTCCGCACATGTTCGGGAGGATGTGGAACGGGCCGCCCCTCCTGCTGTTCGCCCTTGCCAACGCCGGGATCCACGCCCTCGGGCAACGTGTGCCGGCGGGAATACGTGAGCACCATCGGCGGGTCGCGCCTTGAGACAAGCAAACAATCCGGCTGCAGGAGCCGCCTGGACTCGTCGGGCAGGCGGGCTGGCGCAAGTCTGGCTGAAACGCTGGCGCGGCAGCGCGCTGCTGCGTCCGCGCCTGATCAGCGTTGCTCATCTGCTCTCCGGCAACCTTGGCAACGTGACGCTGATGATGGCGAGCCTTGCGATCGCCACGCGTGCGCTTGGTCAGCAGGAATTCGGGGTGATGGCCGTCGTGCTTACGATCGGCCGCGTGTGCGAGCGGTTCGTCCGCTTTGAATCCTGGCAACCGCTCGTCCGCTTTGTAGCGGCTGAAGAAGAGCGCGGCGATCCGGGGCGTCTGGCCTCGCTCTATGCTTATGGCCTTCTGCTGGATATCGCCGGATCGTGTCTTGCCGCCATACTGACGGTAATGGCTGCATGGCTGATAGGGCCGCTGGTGGGGTTGGATCCCAGCCATGTAGATCTGGTCGCGATCTACGCCCTCGCCATCGCTTTCAACATTCGCGGGATGGCCAGTGCAGCCCTGCGGCTCGCCGGCAAGTTTCGCGTTCTCGCATACATCCAGCTGGCGGGATGCCTCTTGCGCCTGGCGCTCTCCGCGATCCTGCTGGCGGGCGGGGCTGGCCTCGTCGGGTTTGTCGTGGTCTGGACAATCACCCAGATCTTCGATGCCTTCCTGTTCAATCTCCTTGGCTTCAGGGCACTTCGGGCGACAGGGGTGCCCAACCCGATCTTCGCGGACAAGAGCGACCTGCCCGGGCGTTTTCCCGGCTTCATGCGGTTTGCGATGTCGACGAACCTGTCGTCGATGATCGGCACCGTCACTCACGAGATGGACACGCTTCTCGTCAGCACTTTCGCGGGGCCGAAGGCGGCGGGGCTCTATTACCTTTCCCGCCGCATCGCACGGGTTGCGCAGACGGCAGGCAACATGATCCAGACGGTAATATACCCTGATCTGGCCCGGCTCTGGACACAGGCCGGCGGGACCGCGTTGCGCCAGCTCGTCACAATGCTCCAAATGACACTGGCAGCCATGGCCCTCACCGCCATCGGGGCCTGCTGGCTGGCCGGCAAACCCGCGCTCGATCTTGCGTTCGGGGCGGGCTACGCGGAGAGCTACCCCATGCTGCTTGCCCAGCTTGTCGCCGTGATGCTGACACTGCACGCCGCACCGGCACGTTCGGCCCTTCTTGCGATGAATCGGCCCACGCACGTGCTTTTCGCCAGCGTGGCGTCCTTGTGCGCCTTCCTTGTCGCAGCATTCATGCTGGTGCCCCGCTACGGTGGCATCGGCGCAAACCTGGCCCATGTCGCAGCCGGCGCCGCCGCCGTGGTGATTACCGACACCATCTTCTGGCGAACCCTGAGACGGAGGGCCGCAGTCGCCGCAGTGGCGGGAGCCGAAGCATGAACGCACAAGCCGCACGGGTGCCGCAAGCCGACGAGCGCCAGTCCGCTCGGATCTGTTCGATACTGACGAGTCTCACGTCCGGAGGCGCAGAAAACCTGGTCACGAACCTAAACGTCGTATTCGCGGCCGAGATCGTGTCGCCCACGGTGCTCACGATGTGCGAGGCAACAACGCTGGGCAACTCCGCCTCGATGGAAGCAACCCTCGGAAGGCGCCTTGCGGACGCAGGATGCCACGTGCGATCACTGTCCCTTGGCGCCGGACGTGGCCTGCTGAAGAGCTCCCTCGTCCTCAGGCGCTTCCTGAAACGGGAGCAGCCGCAGCTTGTTCACGCCCATACCGTGCGGGCGGCGCTCATGCTGGGCCTGGCGGGCTACCGCGGTGCCGTCGTATGCACGCACCACAACAGCCGCTTATCGTTTCCACCCTCCCTCTTCAGGATACTCGACCGTATCGTGGATCATTACGTGGCGATAAGCGCCGACGTGGCGGGTCTCTACCGCAGTCACTCCCGACGCCCGTTCACCGTGATCCCCAACGCGCCGGCACCGAGCCTGCGAGCGACCTCCCCGCGCACGCGAACGGATTCGCGTCCTCGCATCCTGACCGTGGGGGCTATCTCCCAGCAGAAGAACTATACTCTCCTGATCGAGACTGCGCGAGTCATGCAGGCGCGTGCCGGTCCGGGACGGCCCGCGCCTCTCTTTCGCATAGCCGGCGGAGGAGCGGATCTCGCGCGGCTGCAGGCACAGGTTTCATCGCTCGGTCTCACGGATATCATCGAGTTCCTTGGCGAGCGAGCGGACGTGCCGGATCTCCTGGTCGAGAGCGACGTCTACCTGAACACTTCGCTTTACGAGGGATTCTCGATCGCCATACTCGAGGCCCTGTCCAGTGCCGTTCCTGTCGTTGCCACGGACGTGCCAGGCAACAGCGGCCTTGTTCGAACCGGCTATAACGGCCTGCTTTGTGCGGAACGTCCAGAAGCCCTGGCGGCTGCGATAGAGCGAGTGACCTCGGAGTCCACCTTGTACCGCCGCCTTTCGGAAGGCGCCCTTGCTTCAGTGGCCAATTTCACACTGGATGGAGCCGCACGGCGCCACCTCGATCTCTATGACTCGCTTTTGCGCAGGAGGGCTGCTCGAAGGGACTAGTCTCTATTGGAGCGCCATTCTGACGGATGCCCTTTTTGCCGCCTGTACGATCCGAAGCATACTCTCCTCAAACGCGAGCGGTCGAATGCCGCCTCGCACGCCGACTGGGTGGAGAAGCTAAATGTCGAATGCGATTACGGCAGGAGCCGCCGGCAACGTACCGAACCGATACAGAGGCCGGGCCGCTCCGCTTGAACCGACACTGAGCGGCGGGGCCATGAACCAGCAGATCGGGCCGCGCGACCTCATGCGCGTTCTGTATCGCTATCGCGGTCTGATGCTGGGCATCGTCGGCGTCGTTTCGCTGCTTGTTCTTTTTCAGCAGCTGCTTTCCCCCACGCTTTATCGTTCGACGTCCAACCTTCAGATCGAGCTTATCGACGAGGTCGGTACGAACCAGGCGGATGTCAATTCGCGCAACGCGGAGCGCGTCGCCAATGCCGTAAGGCTCCATCGCTCCCGCTCGGCCGCAGAGCAGGTCATCAAGGACCTGAACCTGCTGGAGGACCGCCGCTTCCTCCGCGAGTTGGGCAGCAGCCCGCCCCAGAAGAAGACGCTGTCGCAGGTCGCCACAAACCGGTTGCTGAGCATGATAGCGATCAACGCGCAGGCCGGCTCCGACCTTGTGGAGATCACGGTCACGTCGCGTTCGCCGGAACTGGCCGCCGCGATCGCCAACCAGTTGCCGGCATCGGTCCGCGCGCTTCGCCTCACGATGAGCAACGAACGCCGCGCCAAGCTGCTGAAGTCGCTGCTGAGCGACCTGAAGGTGCGCGATGAGGCGGCGAAGAAGGCCGCCAGCAACGTCGCGGAATTTCGACAGAAGAACCAGATGCTTGTTGGCAGCGGTAGCGAGGAGGATCTTGCCCAGATCAACCGTGTGGCAGCGCAAAGCGCCGTAGCCAGCGCCGCACGCGACGGCGCTCTGGCCCGCGCCGCGGGTGTCGCACGGGCCGCCGGCATGCGCAGCACGGCAAACGCGACTTCGGGATCGCTTGACCAGCTTGATCGTCAACGGGGCGAACTGCTTGGCGAGATATCGCGGCTAGGCACCAGCCTGGGACCCAATCACCCGGACGTGAAGCGTCTCAACGCGCAGCTTTCCGTTGTGGAAGGCACCATCGCGGCCGAACGCAACCGCGTACAGTCGGCCGCTCAGGCGGTAAGCAGCGCCGAGGCATCGCGCATGACGGAACTGGCCCGGAGCGAAGCCGCCAGCGATTCCGCGCAGGCGCTTCGACTCTCCGGTATCGTGGCTAGCCTCAACGGCAAAGCCTTCGCGAATTCGCGCAACATGGTCGAACTCCAGCGCCTCATGCGCGAGGCAAGTCTCACCAACGATGCTTACGAATCGGTTGTTAGCCGCGTCGAACAGGTGCGTGCGCAGATGCAGAACGAGGGTGTGTCCTCGTCGCTGCTTTCGCCCGCCGTGCCAAACTTCGACGCAGTGTCGCCGGCGCCCTTCAAGATGACGCTTACGGCGATGATCAGCTCTGCCGTTCTGGCTTTCCTCATCGCATTCACACGCGACTTCATGGATGATCGCCTTCGTACCATGGTGCAGATCCGCCGTCTGTTCGGTCTGCCCACATTGGGCATGTTGCCGCTCATGGATCGTGATCTTCCTGACGATCCCAACCAGAGCCCCGTCATCCAGGAGCCCCAATCCCTTTTCGCGGAAGTCGCCCGGTCAGCCTACTGCGAAGTGCGTGCGCTTCGTACCCGCCCCGGCGCACAGGTCGTCCTCATCAGTTCGCCGCTACCGGGCGACGGCAAGTCCACGGTGTCGTTGACATTGGCCGCAGCAGGGCTGGCGATGGGGGAACGCACCGTCATTCTCGACCTCGACCTGCGCAAGCGGGGCGTGCTCCAGCAGCTACAGAACGAAACGATGGCACCCGACCTCGTGGACGTGGTCTGCGGGCGAGCGGACCTGGACAGCCTCATCGCAGCGTCCGGCAACAGCGGGTATGACGGAGTGCTTCCACTTCCAGAGGACGAGGGACGACGCCAGATGGTGCTCCTGAGTGCGAAGGAACCCGTGGCGGAACCTGCCGTCCTGCTTTCGTCGCGTCGCCTTCGCGAACTCCTGAGGCAGCTGCGAGAACGGTTTGACCTGGTCATCATCAACGCACCGGCTGCGCTCGCTGTGCGCGACGCGAGGGCCATGTGCCTCTTTGCCGATCACACCATCATGGTGTCCCGCTGGGGCCACACGACGGCGGACCAGATGCGCGCGGCCCTGGAGATGCTCGACAGCAGCGTAAGCGGCGTGATCTTCGATCAGGTCGACTATGCGGAGCACGCAAGGCGGCGCTATGGGGACTCGGTGCAGTTCTACGCGGACAGCGCATCGTATTACCAGGGTCCCGTGCCGATGCGGCCGACCTTCGCGGAGCGGGCCCGCCGCTTTACCCAGCCCCTCTGGCGGCGGACCGCTGAGGCCTGATGCGCACGCCCGCCATGAGGCTCGGCCAGTGGATGGCGCGTGGGGCGGCAGGCATCCTTCTGATGCTCGCCCTCCCGCTTTTGGTCCTGCTCGCCGGGGGAGTGCTCCTTTCGCTGGGGCGGCCGGTTCTCTTCCGGCAGCAGCGGGCGGGGCGGGGCGGCGTTCCCTTCACGTTGCTGAAGCTGCGCTCGATGCGAAACACCTGCGATGCCTCGGGCCGCCCTCTGCCCGACGAGGCGCGTGTCACTCCTTTCGGCCGATTTCTTCGCCGCAGTCGCCTCGACGAGCTGCCGGGCCTGTGGAACGTGGTCGCTGGCGACATGGCCTTTGTGGGGCCCCGCCCGCTCCTGCCGGAGACGATCGCGGCGCTCGCAATGCATGGTGTCCAGCGTGGCGCGGTTCGGCCTGGCCTTACAGGCTGGTCGCAGGTCAACGGCAACACGCTCCTTGCGCTTGAAGAGAAGATTGCCCTCGACTTGTGGTATGTAGCCCATTCCAGCCCATTGCTGGACCTGCGGATACTGCTCCTGACCGTCTGGGTGATGGTCGGCGGCGAGCGACGTGCGTAAGGTGACCTTCTGGCTCGCTGAGCCCGACCGACCCTGATGAGCAGGGTGCGTTGCTTCAGCGCACCCTGATTTCGTCCAGGGACTCAATGGCATAGACGGCGGTGTGAGCCGGAGTCGGCGCGAGCTCGAAGTGTACGCGCTCCGGCCGCTGGATCTGCACCGTTAGCCAGCCACGCCGGCGCGGCTCGACGAAATCCTTGGTCGGGTTATCGGCGATATACACGTGGTCCTCGGGAGCCCGTCTGGACCATTCCTCGACCAGTTCGAAGGCAAGCGGGTGCGGTTTGCCGCAGTCGGGGCCGAGGCTGGCGGTGAGGATGATCCGCTTTAGATAGTTGCCGAGCCGCAAGGCCTCGGTCTTGTTGCGCTGGCAGATGAGCGGGCCGTCGGTGATCAGAGCGCCGGGTACGCCCCGCAGCCGCCGCAGGAGGTGAGCGGCGTCCGGTGCGAGGCGAATCTGCGGCTTGTGCGATCGGTAGACCTCCACAAGCTCATTGACGCTGGGCATTCTGTCAGCTTGCTTCAGATCCGCCAGAGCATGATCAAAGATTGCCCGGCGTATGCCTTTGTCGAACAGATCCTGGCAAGCACCGCCGAAGCCGCGGATGGCGTGGCGTTCCTCGATCCATGCTCCTATTGCCTCGAACCCGCTTCGCGCGTAGTCGCGCTCAAGATAAAGCGTGTCGTCAAGATCCAGTACGATGACACGGCCGCTAAGGTCGATCATGAAAGATCGCACTGTCGTAGCGAAGCATGACCACGTCCTCGCGCCAGTCCATCGTGGCACACTCGCCGCGACCGGCCAGCCTGGCTATAAGGCTTTCAGCGAACCGGCCGCCAGCGCGATCCGCCAGTGGATAACCGCCGCCAAAGCGAGCGTTGATCTCGAACACGCATGGCCCACGGGACGGGTCGTCGATGAGCTGGAAGCACAGGGCGCCTCGCGCACCCGGCAGAGCCTTGGCGACTTTTTCCGCGATCTCGATAAAGCGCGTCTCGCGTACGGTCCGGCCCTTTTCCACCTCGCCAGCCCGGATCGAAAGCCGGCGGTGAGGGACGGCGGAAAGCAGGACGCCATCATCGGAGAGATAGATGTTTACGGTGTACTCATCCCCGCGCAGCAACTCCTGCGCGAGCATGGGCTCTTCGTAATCGTTCCTGATCTGGTGAGGCCCTTCGAGGACAGCAATCCCGCGGCTCGCGCTGCCTGCCACGGGCTTCACGAAGAACGGCCCTTCCCAGCAGCCGTCACCATTCGCCATCTTCTCGATCCTGGAGGTTCTCGGGACGGGAACGCCCATTGCTCGCAAGACTTCGACCGTCAGTTCCTTGTCGCGGACGATGTCGATGGTGGCAGGGGAACTGATGTGGACCTCGGTTCCGATTTGCGCGAACTGAGAACGGGCGTGTGCCAGCTGCTCAAGTTCGGTGTCGATGGTCGGGACCAGAAGATCGATCCGGGCATACGAGCAGTAATCGAGCAAAGACGTCACATAGCCGGGGTCGGTGCAGCGCGGCACCGCGAAACTTATATCGGCGGACAGGCAGGCCGCGCTCAGTTCGGGCATGAGATCGCAGGCATGAATCTCGGCATGGAACCCCTGTTTTTCCGCAGCTTCGCGAAAACAGTTGATCAGCTCCACCCGCCGCCCTGCGGACGTGAAAAGGATGCGTAACGTTCTCATAGGACTTACCTCCCTTTGACGGCTACATGGATCGAAGATCTCGGTGGTGAGGCTGAGGAATAGCGGGGCTCAAGCGCGGCATCCCACAAACGCAGCACGCGTTCAGGCCTGAAGCGGGCGACGGAGGCTCGAGCAGCCTTCCCCAGGCGGTCCCGCAGGCCTGCATTGGCCATGAGACGTGCCAGTGCCCTGGACAGGTCCTGAGCGTCTTCCTCAGGAACAAGGAGGCCGGTGACGCCATGTTCAATGAGATCGGCCGGTCCGAACTCGCAATCCACGGCGGCAACGGGCAATCCTGCCGCCATCGCCTCTCCCAGAGCGTTTGGGAAACCTTCATAGCGGGAGGACAGCACGAACACGTCGGCTTCCGCCGCCCAGGACCGGGGTTGCGGGCTCAACCCACGCAGGTTCGCACGACCGCTCAACCCCAGCGCGTCGATCTGCCTTTCCAACGCCGCCCGGTCCGGCCCTTCCCCCCAGATATCCAGGTTCCACTCCGGATAGCGGTGGGAAATGGCGGCGAAGGCTTCGAGCAGGCGATCGAAACCCTTCTGCCGCGTGAGGCGCCCAACGGCGCAAACGCGGTTTTGCTGCCTGTTTCCCGTTCCAGCTTCTCCTGCAGGGACCGGGTTGGGGATGACAACGATCCGATCCTGCAGCGAAGCACCGAAGCAGCGGCGGACCCCCTGCGTCTGACAGATTATGAGGTCAGCCCTTCTGTAGGCCAGTCGCAAGGCCTGATTCCAGAACGGGTGAGCGTCCTGACGCCGCGGATTGTTCCGTTCCGAGCACACCAGCCGGACGTCCATGCCGAAGGTGGCAAGCGCTGCGATCAGGTTGATCTTGGTCAGGAAGGACACGACGACGTCAGGCTGAATATGCGCGAGCCGTTTGCGCAGCGCCCAAACCCGCTGTGCAGTGCCGGCGACGGAAAGCCGGTGAAGCCCGACCTCGGCGGGGAACACGTGGTAGACCGGGTCCTCCAGATCATCGAAGGAAACGATCTCCACGCGCTTTCCTGCGGAAAGCCAGTGATGCGCCAGCTGCGCGATGACCTGCTCTGCTCCGCCGGCTCCCAAGCCGGACGTGACGATCGCTATGCTCTGAGGTGCGTCACGCGATGGAAGCACGGCTTGGTCCTTGAACTTTGGAGAACAACAAGCTGCAAAATAGCAAACCGCCGCCAGGAAGCGGGCTGGGCATGCGATCTAACTCTTCGTCGCAGCCATGTGTTTTTAAAGAGACGCTACGTCCTGCGAGTTCGCAATGGCGTACTTCGCGTCAGCCTTAGGAGCTAAAACCTAATCGCGCTCGCAAGAACGGCTCGATCCGACATGATCCCGCAATTGATAAGGTGGGAGTTTGCATGCGCGAAGCAGCCTTGAAGCCGGGCGCTCTTTCCAGTCGCGGTGCCTTACGCGCCGTCGGCGCAACAATCCTTGTTCTGGTATTTGCCGGCCTTTGCGGAAGGGTCCTGAACTTCCCCTTGAACCGTGACGAGAATCTCTTCGTGACGGTGTCAGCGATGAGCACGTTTGACAACCTCTACACGGTGCTCGGCTACAACCATCTTCCCTATCTGCCATGGCTCCTTGGCGCCATCTATCGTGTGACGGGCTCGGTTCATTACCTGCTGGTTGGACGCCTCCTCGTTCTCGCTGCATGGCTGGTTGCGATCCTTGGCTTACGCAGCATCGCGCGCCAGCAAGCTGCCGGTGCCGCCGTCTTCTGGGCCGCCACGTCGCTGTTGATCGGAAATATCCTTCTGCTTGGATCACCGGGCACGATGGTGACGAACAACTTCCTGCCCATTCCCGCAGCCATCTGGGCGTTCCGGTTCCTGCTCAAAGGGATGGACGAGGCCGCTCCGAAGCCTGTGTCCTGCGCCGTGGCGGGTGTGCTGGTCTCGGTGGCGGTCGGACTCAAAGCCAATTACATCTTTCTGGCGCCCCTCTTTGCCGCCGCTACCGTTCTCGCCCCTCTGAAGCGACCGCTGACGCAAAGATTGCTGCGCCAGTGCCTGGCACTTGCCATCGGCGGGATTCTCGGCGCGCTGCCTATTCTGATGCTCGTGGCTTCCGGCCCGCAGACGTTCTTCGCTCACACCCTGCGCTACTTCACCGAGATGCAGGCCATCTACTGGTCCGTTTCGACAGAGCCAAAGGTGACGAGCCTGGCCCAAAAGCTTCTCCTGGCGGAGAGCGTATGGGCAAGTGGGGCTAGTCTGCTCGTCCTCGCCGGCCTGTTCGTTCTTCCGGCTCTCCAGCTTGCGCGCGCAGAGCGACCGGGCGGCCGCCTGGTCCTGGGCTGGCCCGTATGGCTTGCTGCCGCGCTTTCTTTATGCGGCATCATCGTCGCATTCGTTCCGACGCCGTCTTTCCCGCAGTATTTCGTCCCGCCTATTCCGTTCCTCCTGATTGGTCTGATCCTCCTTCGCGCGCCCACCCGCCAGGACAATCCCGAGGCGGCGGACGCCATTCTCGTTGCGCTGGGGCTGGTTGCGCTTCTCTGCAGCGCCACGCGGCTCGCCCCCGGCCTCGTCGACTTTGTTCGTCCCGGGAATTGGCGCAGCATCACCATTCACGACGAGATGCGTGGAATGTCCCGGCGCGCGGGTGTACGGGAAGGTGAGCTGGGCGTGACATTGACCCCCGTCCTTGCGCTTGAAGCCGGTCTGAAAGTGCCGCCCCAGTTTGCGGCGGGCCAATTCGTCTACCGCGTCGCCGACTACCTGCCCGCCGACGACAGGCCCTACTACACGACCACCTCGCCTACCCGATTGCAGGAATTTCTGAACGCCTCTCCTCCCGCAACCATCGTGATCAGCGGCGAAGAGGATATCGAGGAGCCCTTCGAACACTACGCCCGCCGCCATGGCTATGTGGAGTTCACCGGCTCCAGACCTGAGGGGCCAAGGCTATTCCGGCGGGCTATTTCGACTGCAGCCGTCAACGCTGATCCCGCACCGTAGCCTTTTGGCACCCGGCACCAGCTAAAGCTGCCTACCCCGGAAGAACACTTCTCGATGCAGGCCCTCTGCTCTTAGGCTTGGACCACAACCGGCGATCGGCAGATGCCGCACCAACTCCGGAGGATAGCACATGAAAGTTGTCTTGCTTGCAGGTGGCCTCGGGTCGCGATTGGCCGAAGAAACCGGACGCATACCCAAGCCCATGGTGGAAGTGGCGGGCAGGCCGATCATGCTCCATGTCATGGACATCTACGATCGCTGGGGCCACAACGACTTCATCATCGCCTGCGGATACAAGGCGATGGCCATGAAGAGCTTCTTCCAGGATCTCCACCTCATGTCCAACGACTTCACCGTTGGCATCGGCAATGGTGAGATGGCGCTGCGTCCGACATCGAAGGTGGACTGGCGCGTATCCGTCGTGGACACCGGCCTTGCGACCATGACCGGCGGGCGCATACGCCGCCTGCGTGACTGGCTTGACGATGAAACCTTCATGGTCACTTATTCGGACGGCGTCGGCAACATCGACATCGATGCGCTGCTCGCCTTTCATCGCGCCCACGGCAAGCTGGCGACAGTGACTGCAGTGCAGCCGCCCGCCCGCTTCGGCAACCTGGAGATCGAGGACGGCCAGGTGACCGACTTCACCGAAAAGGTGATTAAGTACGAGACCTGGATCAATGGGGGCTTCTTCGTCTTCGAACCCGGTGTTCTCGACTATCTCACGGGCGACGAGGAGCCACTGGAGCAAGCCCCGCTTGCTCGCCTTGCACGCGACGGACAGCTGATGGCCTACAAGCACAAGGGCTTCTGGCACCCGATGGACACGGTTCGCGACCGCGACACCCTCGACAAGCTGGGTTCGGCGTCGCTTCCGCCATGGATGGACTTTGCGAACGGCCAACCGGTCCTTTCCACCGACGCCAGGTTGCACCAGCATGCCTGAAGCCTCCCATCTCGCACCATCTCTGACGGACAGCTATCGCGGAAAGCGGGTTCTGGTAACCGGTCACACCGGCTTCAAAGGCGGCTGGCTCGCCTTATGGCTTAAGCGCCTCGGTGCGCACGTCATCGGCGTGTCACTTGAGGAGCCCGCCGCCAAGGACGCCTTTTTCCATGCCACGCGGCTGCGCGATGCGATAGACCATCGGCTGGCCGACATTCGTGATGCCGAGGCTTACGCGGCCGCCACGTCCGACATCGATGCCGACATCGTTTTCCATTTGGCAGCCCAAGCGCTCGTGCGGCCCTCGTATACCGATCCGGTCGGCACCTTTGCTACCAATGTTGCCGGAACAGCGGTCGTCCTTGAAAACGCCAGGCGCATGCCCTCCTTGCGCGCGGTCGTGGTCGTAACCAGTGACAAGTGCTATGAAAATCTGGAGTGGCATTCACCTTACCGGGAGAATGACGCGATGGGCGGATCCGATCCCTACAGCGCGTCCAAGGGCTGTGCGGAACTGCTCACAACCTCCTTCCGCCGCTCCTTCTTCTCGGATCCCGTCGGCTGTCAGCTTGCCACGGCAAGGGCGGGGAACGTCATCGGGGGCGGAGACAGGGCTCTCGATCGCCTCCTGCCGGACATCGTGAAGGCCACGCTTGCGGACGCTTGCGTGAAGATCCGCTACCCCGCCAGCGTGCGCCCCTGGCAACATGTGCTGGAACCGCTTTCCGGCTATCTTCTGCTCGGCGCTCGGCTCCTGGGCGAGCAAGGCCACAGGTTCGCGGAGGCTTGGAACTTCGGGCCGAGCGCCGAAGGATTCATCGACGTGGAAACGCTTGCGCGGTCCTTCCAGCGTGCCTGGGGACAGAACGCAGCTCCCATCACCTTCGACAAGCAAGTGACAGACCCTCACGAAGCGGTCCTCCTGACCCTGGACAGCAGCAAGGCTCGTGCCCGGCTGCACTGGAAGCCTCGCCTGTCCACGGCTTGGGCGGTTGCCATGACGGCGGACTGGTACCGCACCTGCGCGCAAGGCCGCACTGACATGCGCGCCTTCAGCGAGGAGCAGATCGAATTCTATTCCGGCGAAAGCCACGTTGAACTTGATGATAGTGTCGCAAGAAAGGTTCCAGCATGCGCGTAAACTACGGCCAGACTGTACATGGCGAGGAAGAGATCGCGGCGGTGGTCGAAGTCTTGCGAACATCGACGCAAATGGGCCCGAAAGTTCGTGAGATGCAGGAGAAGGTTGCGGCACTCTTCGCCAAGGATCACGGCATCATGGTCAACTCCGGTTCCTCGGCGAATTACCTTGCCGTAGAACTGCTCGACCTGCCGGAGGGTAGTGAGGTCATCACACCGGCGCTGACGTTTGCGACTACTGTCGCGCCCATCGTGCGTTCGCGCCTCGTACCGGCCTTTGTGGATGCTGCACCCGGCACCTACAACATCGACGTGAACAGCATCGAGGAGATGATCGGGCCGAAAACGAAGGCCATGATGATCCCGTCCCTGATCGGCAACCTCCCGGACTGGGATCGCATCCGCGCGATCGCATCGGCACACGGGTTGCTGGTGATCGAGGACAGTGCCGACACTCTCGGAGCGACCCTACGAGGGGAGAGCACCGGCACGCGGTCGGACATTTCGACCACGAGCTTCTATGGCTCGCACGTCATCAACGCGGGCGGCAACGGGGGCATGCTTTGCGTGTCCGATCCGGATCTGGCCCGCCGGGCATTGCTGCTCCGCTCCTGGGGGCGGACAAGTTCGCTGTTCGTGGACTCCGAAAGCATCGAAAAGCGTTTCAATGTTGCCCTTGATGGCATCAGCTATGATGCGAAATTCCTGTTCGATGAACTTGGCTTCAACGTGGAGCCGTCGGAGATGGGTGCGGCGTTCGGACTTGTTCAGTTGCAAAAGCTGCAGAAGAACATCGAAGCTCGGGAATACAACTTCGAGCGCCAGTACCGCTTCTTCAGCCAGTACGAAGACTGGTTCGAGCTTCCGCGCCAGATGCCGGACTCTCGCACCGGTTGGCTGGCCTTCCCGCTGACGATCCGCAAGGACGCTCCGTTCACCCGGCGCCAACTGCAGATATGGCTGGAAGAGAGGGACGTGCAGACCCGTCCGGTGTTCACCGGCAATATACTCCGGCAGCCTGCCATGCAGTCCGTCGTAAGCGCGACATCGCGCAGCGGCTATCCGGTTTCGGACGATGTGATGCGGGGCGGCATTCTCCTGGCCTGTCACCACGGACTCGAGGACGCGCAACTCGACTTCATGCATGAATGCTTCGAGGACTTCGTGAAGACCTTTTCGGTGACAGCGACGCTCGAAAACGCCGGGGCCTGACACCTGCACGTCCGGGTGCCGTCGCTGCGATGGCACCCGTGGAAAGCTGCCCCGCCGAAAGCATCGAATGCAAAGCCAAGCCTCTGACCGAGTTCCGACCGGTCAGAGGCTTTCCTCGTAACAAAACGCGATCGTCGCGGGGGTCGCTATCGTTGCCTGAACACGACGAACCGCGTCAGAATGAAAAGCACGACAGCATAGGAGCCTATCGCCGCACCCTGAACAACGGCGCTGCTCTCGTATCCGATTGCAAGTCCGGCTGTGACTACGGCAAGGTTGGCGAAGAACGCTGTCAGGAATGCGCAGAGATACAGTGACGCCTCCCGAAGCGATCTGCGGGTGCGCGCACGGAACGTCAGCGATCGGTGCAGTAGGTAGGATATGGGTAGACCAAGGACGAACCCCAATATGTTTGCTGCATAGTCCCCCAGGCCTCCTTGAAGTCCGACAAGAATGATCCCATACCCGAGGCCGGTATTGGCCATCCCCACGAGGAGGAAACGTGCCACCTGCCCGACGTCGTCACTCCACTTCGATGCCGGCACCGCATTCCCTTCCTTCATCGATCAACGGGGGCCGGGCGGAAGCACCCTGCATGCCGCAGCAAGCATCTCCCGCCGGGCAAACGCATCATGGGAGCGGCCGATGCCCGACCGCTCCCATGATGTACCTGGGCGTCCTTTTGCGAAATATCAGCGCGCGAGCCCGCCCGGCCTGCGCCTCAGAACGAACTCGCCAGTGCCAGCGACGGGGCCTTGGACGTGATCTGGTCAATGATCGCCGGGCTGAGCACATCTGCACCGACGCGATCACGGTATTCCCGGAACTCACCGGCATTCGTCACCAGGCCCTGATTGACAGCCCAGATCGCGGCCTGCGTACGGTTCTGTACCATGAGCTTGCGCAGGATCGCTTTCACGTGCACCTTGACGGTGGCCTCGCTGATGTCGAGGCGGTAAGCGATGACCTTGTTGGGATAGCCCATTACGAGACAGCGCAGCGTATCAATTTCACGCTCGGACAGAAGTTCGCTTAGCTGAACCTGCACTTCCGCCTGGTTTTCGGAGATCATCTGGGTATTCGGCAGATGCTGCAGGAGAATGCTTGGCAATACCTTTTCACCGTTGTTAACGAGCCGGAGGCAATCGATCAGCGGTCCTGCCCCGATTTCCTTCAACAGATAAGCGTGGATGCCGCAGTGGAATGCTTCCACCATCTGCTTGAAGTCGAAGCTGTCGACCATCAGGACAATGCGAGCGTCCGGAAGCGAGGTCTTGAGCTGCGCCAAATCATGAAGGAACCCTTCCGAGGACTTCACATCCACGATCGCGAGGCCGACTTCAGCCGTCGTGTTGCAAGCTGCTTCATACGTTGAAAAGAAACGGTGATCCTTGAATTCCGATTCACTGAGGATCCGGCAGATGCCTTCCCTGACCAGCGAATTGAACCCAATGATGGAAACTTCGATGCTTTCGTGATGTGCCATCGCCCTACCTCCTTGATCATGGAACCTCATGACGACCCGATTGCTGCCCACTCGAAATCGGCCGCCCGCCTCTTTTGAGGTCTGGACGAAAGTGGTTTTTGATGGAGAAAGCCTGTCGAACGCAGGAGCCGCCGCTCAGGCAGCTCGTCCGAATGACGAGAGACCCCTCCCCACACCTTCAAGGGCCTCCCGCCTTATGCAAATAGACCTAAACACAACGAGGTGTCGGAGTCGATAGATGCACTGCGACACACCGCGGCATGATACAGTCCATTTCGGATCTAATTTGTTCTTAAACAGATAGTTGACGCAAATCGCTGTTCTATTTCAGGTGGGAAAATCCCCCCCCTGTCCTCTCCCGGAATGACCAACAGGTCGAAGTAGGTAGGACGACAACCTGCATCATAGTTTTTCGTACTTAAGAAACTACGGTATTTCAGGGCACTACAGCTGCCGCCCTGCCGAGCGATGACCCCATTCCAGATGGATCGGTACGCCGTCTCGACGAACTCAAATGGAGCTGCCCTCGCTGGCCGCAAGGCGATTCTGCGCTGCCTCAAACGATTCGTTGGCATGAGAGACCGGTCATCCGGCAAGAACGGCGTAACGGGTCCCCATTGGTTGACCTCTAAAGGGACGATTGGCGGGGCTGCGCGGAGCTTTATCATCTCTGGTCGGAGGTGCTCTCGGTGTTGAGGACCAGCCCCTCCTCATAATCCTCGGCCCCGTGGCGGAGGCTCTCCTTCAACACGGTTCAACCGGAGGTCAGACGAATGCGCATCGGAATAGTAGGGACAGGCTACGTCGGGCTCGTTTCGGGCGCTTGCCTTGCCGATTATGGCCACGAAGTCGTTTGCATCGATACCGATCAGGACAAGATCGCAAAGATCGGTCGAGGTATCATGCCGATCTTCGAGCCCGGTCTGGACACCCTCGTTGCCTCCAATGTCGCGGCGGGTCGCCTCTCCTTCGCCACGGATATCCGGCCGGCCCTCACCGACGTCTCCGCTGTGTTCATTGCGGTCGGTACGCCTAGCCGGCGGGGGGACGGTCACGCCGACCTGAGCTACGTCTATGCGGCGGCACGCGAAATCGCGGCGGAGATGAGCGGCCCCGGAGTCATCATCACCAAGTCCACCGTACCCGTCGGCACAGGCGATGAAATCGAGCGCATCGTTGCCGAAGTCGCGCCCGGCAAGAGCATCGCCGTTGCCTCGAACCCGGAATTCCTGCGGGAAGGCGCAGCGATAGAGGACTTCAAGCGCCCGGACCGTATCGTGATTGGATGCGAGGACGAACTTGCCGAAGCCATCCTCACGGAAATCTACCGTCCGTTGTCTCTCAATCAGTCGGCGCCGGTGCTGGTGACGCGGCGGCGGGACGCGGAACTGATCAAGTATGCCGCCAACGCCTTCCTTGCCGTCAAGATAGCCTACATCAATGAAATAGCCGACTTGTGCGAAGCCGTGGGAGGCGATGTGCAACAGGTCGCAAAGGGCATCGGCTTCGATCAACGAATTGGTTCCAAGTTTCTGAACGCCGGCCCCGGCTACGGCGGCTCCTGCTTCCCGAAGGACACCCTTGCCCTTCTCAAGACGGCGGACGACTATCAGGCCCACCTGCGCATCGTCGAGGCGGCGGTGAAGGCCAACGACCTGAGGAAGCGGGCGATGGCCCGAAAGGTGATAGGCGCTCTGGGAGAAGCGCGAGGACGCACGGTGGCGTTGCTGGGCCTCACGTTCAAGCCGAACACGGACGACATGCGCGATGCTCCATCCCTGGCGATCGTGGCAGCCTTGCAGGACGCTGGCGTGAACGTGCGCGCCTACGACCCGGAAGGCATGGACCAGGCGCGGGCAATGCTGCCGGGGGTTGCGTTCTGCACCTCGGCCTACGAGGCCGCAGATGGCGCCGATGCCCTCGTCCTTGTGACGGAGTGGGATGAATTCCGCGCGCTTGATCTCGACCGGATGACTCAGCTGCTGGCGCGCCCGCTGATGGTCGACCTGCGCAACATCTACAAGCCGGAAGAAGCTCGCAGAGCCGGCCTTTACCTGGTGGGCCTTGGCAAACCGAACTCGGGCCCGGTACTCGTCGGTGGCAGCCGGGCAGTCGCGTGAGGCAGGCGCAGCCTGCTCTAAGGGATAGGCTTGGCTCATTGAGCCAAGCCTGATGGCCAGTTGACCCGGAGGCCTTTGTCACATCAGGTGGTTTAAACCTGGAACACACAGAGCGGCGTCCTCAATCACCGCCACCGAAAGACCGCCATGGAATCTCTATCAACGAGCGAGCCTGTCCGCCCGCTCATTCACATCGGCTTCCACAAGACCGCTTCCACCCTCCTGCAGCAGGCGCTGTTCGCCCGCCCAGACCTTGGGTTCGAGCGTCCGTACAACGATCGGAAGTTCATCCAGGCGGATTTCGTCCGTCGCGGGCCCTTCGACGGCGTTCCTATCGAACGACAGGTCGAATATCGCAGGGTCGCGCAGGAAGCGGCCGAGGCCGGACGTACGCTCGTCATCTCGCACGAGCGTCTGTCCGGCTATCCCGGGACCGGGGCCTTTGACGGGCCAATCATCGCACAGCGGCTGAAGGAAACTTTTCCGGACGCGCGCATCCTGGTGTTCGTTCGAGAACAGCTTGAACTGATTGCATCGTACTACC
This sequence comes from Novosphingobium panipatense, assembly GCF_900182875.1. Lineage (NCBI taxonomy): Bacteria > Pseudomonadati > Pseudomonadota > Alphaproteobacteria > Sphingomonadales > Sphingomonadaceae > Novosphingobium > Novosphingobium panipatense. The sequence continues at coordinate 55,987 of NZ_FXUI01000006.1, read as the reverse complement.
TTCAGTATATCACGGATGGCGGCGCCCTGTCGTTCCGGCGGCTCGTCACGCGGATCCAGCCCGGGATGTATCGCAAGCCGCAGTTCGATCTCGACGTTTTCTCGTTCGTGAAGACGATCAACCACTATCGCTCCCTGTTCGGGTCCGACAATGTACTGGTGGTGCCTTACGAAGCCTTGCGGCGGGATGGTTGGCAACTGGCGCGAACCATAGCGCAGTACGCCGGCCAGGACCCCGCAGGCATACCCGCCAACATATTCGATAGCCGCGCCAATTCCGGCATGCCCCTGGTTATGCAGATGGTCCGGCGTCACCTGAATGGCTGGATCAATCGCAATCAGTTGTCCCTGCAGGCGCCGATTTCTTTCGGTCCGTTCAATCGCTGGTATCAGCGCCTACGTCCGGCGTTTGAATTCACCCGCGCCTTGGAAGGACCTCTGCGGCGAAAGCTTGAGCGGGAGGTGCGAGACTGCGTCGGTAATCGCTATGTGCAGACAAACCGCGAGCTTCAGATCCTGACCCCTTATGACCTCCAGCTGTTCGGCTACCGGATGGCGGATGGCCCGGTCGGCTCGCCCGCAGGCGCGCAGCGGCTAGCCCGGCTTGATCCGACCGGCCGCCTGGTCCCGCTGCCATGACAGTCGGACGGCAGATACACCATCTCTTCGATGACTTCGAGCATCCTGCCCGTTCGAGATCGCACGACTTCGCGACACACAGGAATTCAGGTGTATAAAGGTCTGTAGATACCTTCATCAGCCCCCTCCCGCTAGCATGTGAACAGCTGGTTGGAATAGAAGAAGGGGGTGCTGTCAGTGACAGCTTTGGGAAAGATCGTAGCAGCTCGTCGGGATCGCGAACAGGACCGCAAGCTTCTGACACTGGACGAAAGCCTTGCGCTCGATAACGCAAAGGCGATGGCGCTCTACGGAGCGCACCTCAACCGCTACATGCTGCAGGTCTTCGATGTTCTTGGACTCAAGGACATGGATGTAGCCAGTGCGCAGGGTTCGACGATCACCTTGCGCGATGGGCGTACGATCCTCGACTTTTCCGGGGGCTTCGGCGTGCTGGGCCTTGGCCATAACCATCCCCGCGTGCTCGCTGCGGAACGGCGGTGCCATGAAGAGCGAGTGCTCGACTGCATCAAGATTGCTCCGCACAAGTTGCAGGGGGCCCTGGCCTACAACATCTCCCGCTTCCTTCCCGAACCGCTCGACGTGTCGTTTCTGGCCGTTTCTGGCGCTGAAGCGAACGAAGCAGCGATGAAGCTTTGCGAACGTATTCAGACGCCAAAGGGCAAGACCAAGTTCGTGTGCATGCAGGGGGCTTTTCACGGCAAGACGCATGGCCCGCTCTCCGTCACCACGGCAACGGACGTACAAAGCGGATTCATAATGGGCGTGCCCAAGGAAAACGTGATCCACTGCCGCTACGGCGACATTGATTCCGTCCGCGAAGTCATCGCGCGGGAGAGCGGCGGCGGAAAAAACCCGATCATCGCCGTCATGATCGAGACGCTTCGCGGTACATCCTGTGAATCGCCGCCGCCTGGTTACTTCGAAGAACTTGTGGACCTCTGCCGCAAGGCTGACATTCTGACGATCTTCGACGAAGTTAAGGTAGGAATGGGCCGAACGGGCCGGTTCTGTGCCTTTCAGTTCGAAGACGCGGTGCCGGATGTAGTCACGCTTGCCAAGACGCTGGGCGGCGGCAAACGTGAAGTCGGTGCGATGGTGACGTCACAGGCCTTGTTCGATCAGGCTTATGGCAGTACTCAGACCTGCAACCTGCACAGTTCCAGCTTCTCAGGGATGGGCGGCAGTTGCGCCGTCGCCATCGAGACGCTCAATGTCATCGACGAAGAGCATCTGATCGAGCGCGCGGCGCGAGTTGGTCGGTATCTTCGCAGCGGCCTAGAAAAACTGCAGCAGAAGTACCCGCGTCGTATAGCCTCTCTTCGAGGAAAGGGTTGCTTTCAGGCAATCGAATTCGCGTTCGGGCAGGAGACGGCCGGCAGGTTCCTTGATGTTCGCCGCAACCCTCTGTTCGTTACCTGGGAGACGGTCCTGATCGGCGCACTGACCCGGGAACTGTTTGATCGGCACGGCATCCTCGTCCACTTTCAGCCCGGAGCGCGGGACCTCATCCACCTCATGCCTCCATTCATCGTGGAGGAAACCGAAATCGACCGGCTTCTTGTCGCGCTCGACGACGTACTCGATCGCGGCATAGCCGATGCGACGGTGCGCTTCGTCATCAAGAATATAAAAAGGGTGGTGGGCTGATGGCTTATGCACTCACAGGATCCCCACGGTTCCTCCGGGCCTCGTACGGCGGCTCTTCTCTGGATCTCAGCCTCTCCCGTTCGGCGCTTCTCGCAGCATCCCTCCTCCTCTTCGCGGCCAATACACGCCACGGACTTGCTATTCAGCCGGACTCCACTCGCTACATGGGGATCAGCCCGGTTCCCTACGATGCGCCGGTTTATCATTGGCTGCTTACAGGGGGCCTCAGCCTCGATATTTCCCTGAGCGCGGCAGCGACGGCAATCGCCCTGCTGACCCTCGTTGCTAACGTGCTTCTCATACACGGGCTCGTCCTGCGCGGCAGCGGAGACTGGCGCGTGGCTGCGGTCGGGGCGGGGTTAGCGACGTTGGCGCCCCAGTTCGTCGGCTTGCATGCCTCCGCCATGTCGGAAGCGCCCTTTCTCAGCTTCCTGCTTCTAAGCATCTGGTGCGCTCTCAGCTATCTGCAGAGCTTCCGGCGCACGGATCTCGTCCTCAGCGCCGTGCTGCTCGGCGTTGCCAGCCTGACGCGCTTCACAGCCCCCCCGCTCGGAGCCGCAATCGCGGCAGCCATACTCCTCGACAGGCGCCGCGCTCTCCCTGATCGTCTGAAGGACTGCCTGCTTCTTGCTCTCGTCAGCGGGGGGATTTTCTTCTCCTGGGTAGCCTGGAGCCAGATCAGTTCCGGTCGGTCGATCGGACGAGAGCTCGCGTTCTACGGGAACATGGGAGCAGCCGAATGGCGGGCAAGCCTCGATGCATTCCTGGCCTGGGTGCTGCCCGGACGCTTCGGCCTGACGCTGCGCCTGACGCTGCTTCTGGTGGTTCTGGGCACGGCATTGATGCAGGTCCGACGCGAGGTCGACCACCATCTCGACCGGCAGTCGCTGCCGGAGGGGCAAGCCGGCAACAGGGCAGCTTTGACCATCATTCTGGGGGGCATGTTCGTCGGCTATCTCGGCTTCGTGCTTCTTTCCACCACGATAGAAGCGAACCTTACGTTCGACGGACGCTACGCACTTCCCGCCTATATCTTCCTTGTCATGCTGCTGTCCGTCCAGTTCACGCGGCTTGAGGAAGCGCCAAGTCTAAGGACGTTCCTCCTGGCTATGGCGGTGGTGGTAGGCCTCTCGCACGGCGTGCGAACCGCTGCGCATACGCTGAAGACGGCGCGGGATGGCGGCGGCTACAACGCCGACATATGGCGCAATTCGGCGACCATCGCTGCTGTTCGCAAACTTCCCGCCGACGCGGTGCTCTATGCGAACGGTCCTGACGTGACCGCCCTGAAGACGGGGCGCAAGACCTTTCTCTCGCCCCAGACGAAGCAATACCGCACCGATCGCCCCGAGCCCGGAAACGAGCTGCCCGCCCAGCTTGCCCGCATAGAGCTCCAGGCTAGGACGCGCCCAGTCTTCCTCGTCTTCTACGACCATCTCGACTGGCGGTTCTACCTGGCTTCGGAGCCCGAGCTGGTGCGCCTGCTCTCCCTGCCCCGTCCCGCCCGCTTTGACGATGGCCGCATCTACCAGGTGCCTGACGGCGCAGCCGCACAGCAGGCACAGCCATGACCCGCCTCACCCCGAGCCCGGAGAACGCCGCAATGCAACCGGCCCTGCAAGGAACGAAACCTTCCGCCCGCCTTCTGGATTACCTGACGCTAGCGCGGTTCGATCATGCCACCAAGCATGTCTTCATCATACCGGGCCTCATCCTGGCCTATGCCCTGCGGGAGCCATCGCTTGCCGACGCCCCTCTGCGCATCGGCATCGGCGTCCTCTCCGCGATCGCCATCGCATCGGCTAATTACGTCATCAACGAATGGCTCGATCGGGAGAGCGACGCCCATCACCCGGTGAAGTACCGCCGCACGGCCGTGTCGCTGCAACTCGCGCCCGAGATCGTCTACCTTCAATACGCGATCTTCGCCGTCTTTGGCCTTCTTCTCGCGTCCGTGCTGGGCAGCGCCTTCCTTGTGACCAGCGCCGCCTTCCTGCTGTCCGGCCTCGTCTACAACGTGCGGCCCGTCCGTTCGAAGGATCGACCGTTTCTGGACGTAATCTCGGAATCGGTGAACAATCCGATACGCCTGGGCCTGGGCTGGTTGATGATGGATCCCACCAGCCTTCCCCCCGCCAGCCTCATGCTGGCGTACTGGACCGGAGGCGCGTTCCTGATGGGCTCGAAGCGCCTGTCCGAATACCGCGACATCACCGCGGGTGCGGGAACGGAGGTGCTCCGCCGCTATCGCAAGTCATTCGCCGGTTACACGGCTGAAAGCCTGATCGTGAGCTGCCTTGTCTACGCGATGCTCTCCTCCTTCTTCCTCGCCGTGTTCCTGGTGAAGTACCGCATCGAATTTGTGCTGGCGCTCCCCTTCATTGCCATGCTGTTCGCCTGCTATCTGTGGCTTTCGATGCTGCCGCATTCCATCGCGCAACGCCCCGAACGCATGTTCCGGTCTCGCCGCCTGATGAGCACGCTTGGTCTCGCCCTGACGGTGCTCACCGCCCTGTCGTTCCTCGACATGCCGGGCCTCGATCAGCTGACCAACCGAAGCTTCACGCCGGTGGACATGCAGCGAAAGGCACACCCATGAGCGAGGTTGACTGGCAGGACATCCGTCTCACCATCTTCGATCTTGACGGCACCCTCTACGATCAGCCGCCTCTACGGCGTGCCATGGCCTGGAGCCTTCTTCGGGACGCAGTGCGCAAGCGCAGCCTCCGGACGATCCTTATTCTGCGCTGCTTCCGCAGAGTGCGCGAGCGTCTGGGCGAGCAGACCGCCGGCACCGGCTGCGGCAACTTCCTGCGCGAGCAGTACCTGGAGACGGCCGTCGCCTGCGGGATCGACGAAGGTGAAGTCCGGGCCTGCGTCGAGGAGTGGATGGAGCGGCGTCCTCTCGCGCTCCTGTCGCGCTACAAGGCGGCCGGGATCGATGACCTGTTCGCCGCGATACGCGCGACCGGGCGCGCGGTTGCCGTGTGGTCGGACTATCCCGTCGCGGCCAAACTCGCCGCATTGGGTCTTGAGGCTGATCACGCGATCTGGGCGGGTGACAGCGCCGTGGGGCGTCTGAAGCCGGACCCCAAAGGATTGCGAATACTTCTTTCACGCGCCGGCGTGCCGGCGCGCGAGGCAATCGTCATCGGCGATCGCCGGGACCGGGACGTGGCACCTGCGATCACGGTTGGCGCCAAGGTGCTCCTGCGATCCTCCCGCCGCTTCCGTGCGCTTCCCTCGTTCTGGCGCTTCGACGAAGCGATCTTCTCCGGCCTTCACAAGGAGACAGGCCATGGTTCCGCGATTTGATCGCACGGTCTGCAGCCTCATCGACGTGCTCGTCGGTGAAGTGAACCCGGAAGCGGACCCATTCCAGCGGCGGCAGGTGGCGCACTACGTGCTGGCGACAGTCGCAGCGATGCCTGACCATTTCCGCCTCGGTTTCCGGATTCTCGGCATGATCTTCGAACTGGCGGCGATACCGCTTTGCGGGCATCGGTTCTCAAGCCTGTGGCCAGACGATCAGCGGGCTTATGTGGAGCGCTGGCGCCGCTCCCGCGTGAGCGTGCAGCGCGCCATGATCGCCTTCTACACCGCGTTCGCGACCCATGGCCTCTACCAGTATGTCCAGACTGCCCGCAGCTGCCGGCCGCTGGCGACATGAGCCCCTTGAGGCCGAGGCGGACCGAGACGCTGATCATAGGATCCGGCCCAGGGGGCGCCGTGACAGGCGCCGTCCTCGCCGAGGCGGGCCGGGACGTCCTCATGCTCGAGGAAGGCGCCGATCTGGCGCTTGATGCGGCCGCGCCGTTTTCCTGCGATGAGATGCTGCTGAAATACCGCAACGCCGGGGTGAGCGTGGCCTTGGGCAATAGCAAGCTTGCGTGGGTGGAAGGCCGCTGCGTGGGTGGGGGAAGCGAGATCAATCGAGGCCTCTACCACCGCACGCCCGAATACATCCTGGAGGAGTGGACGCGGCGTTTTCAGGTGAAGGATCTGCAGCCCGCAGTGATGCGGCCGCATTTCGAAGCCTGCGAGACGGTCGCCCGAGTGGAGTACGCGCATCACCGGGCGCCTGAAATCTCCCGGCGCCTGCAATCGGGAGCCGAGGTGCACGGCTGGCATGCAGGGGAAGCCCCCCGGCTGTACACGTACTCGCCGGAAGAGGCTCTTCGCTCTTCCGCACCGCCCGGTGGCAAGCAATCCATGTCCGCCACGTTCGTGCCGCGCTTCCGCCAGGCCGGTGGGCAGCTCCTGTCCTCCACCCGCGTCCGACGCCTGCGCCGGGAGGGATCGTTCTGGATCGCCGAAACCGAGCAGCGGGGTGCCGATGGTGGCCGCCATCGTTCGGAGGTCAGGGCGGACCGCATCGTGGTCGCGTGCGGGGCCGTGCAAACGCCCGCCCTGCTCCGGCGCTCCGGGATGACGCGCAACATCGGCAACACGCTGCGATTTCATCCGATGGTGAAGGTCGTCGCCGACTTTGGTGAGATGGTGAACCGCGCGGGCGACTATGACCCGGTCCACCAGATCCGGGAGTTCGAGCCCCAGATCGGAATGGGCTGTTCCATCAGCACTCCAGCGCAATTGGGGATGGCTCTGGCAGGCCAAAAGGATGCGTGGTCGCTCGTCAGGGAGCACTGGCAGAACATGGGCCTCTACTATGTACAGAGCAGCGGTGGCAGTGCCCGGGTCCGCAACGTGCGGGGCTTCGTTGATCCCATGGTGCGCGTACGGTTCGAAGAGGACGACCTTGCACTTCTGGCCGTGAACCTGGCCCGTCTCGCCACGGCTCTCTTCGCGGCAGGAGCGCGACGCATCTATCCGTGCATACCGGGCTATCCAGTGCTGGAAACCCGTGCAGACATCGCCTCCCTCCCCGACAAGCTTCGGCCCGCAGACGGAAGTCTCACCTCCGTCCATGTCTTCTCGTCCTGCCCGATGGGAGAGGATGAGCGGGTCTGCGCCGTAAACTCGTTCGGAGCGATGTTCGGGACGGAGGGCCTGTACATCAACGACGCTTCGCTTCTTTGTACTCCAACCGGAGTCAATCCGCAGGGCACCGTGATGGCCGTCGCGCGTCGCAACGCCATCGCTATGCTGGAGCGCCGGAGCCGATAGCGTTCGTGCCCCTTCTGAACTCGGCTGGTCGGGTCAGGAGGAGCCAGGCGATCCCGAACAGGACCGTTGGCAACCACAGCAGAAGGTGCGCCAGAAGAACGACCGCTGCTGCCGCTTCAGCCGGGACTCCGAGGACCGTGAACGACAGTACGCCGGCAGCGTCGTAGGATCCGAAATGGCCGGGCAGGGCAGGAACCAGTGTCCCGAGGGTCGCGAGGCCGAAGGCCACCAGAGGCTTCAGCCCATCCTCCATCGTCCCGCCGAGGCTCATCCAGGCTCCGACCATGACCAGGCTTTCGAGCAACCAGAGCGCGACGGATACCGCCAGCAGCGCCGCCATTCGCCCAAAGCCACCCAGTGCCTTCAGCGCCAGAGCCAGGGACCGGGCCGCATCGGCAAGGCGCTGCAGCCACGCACGCTTCGTACGGGCCGCCAGCACAGTGCAGATCCCACTCGTCGCGCGCGGTGCGAGCAACACGATCACGCTGGCTCCTGCGGCGACAGCAAGAACGCCGGCAAGGTCATGCGCAATGCTGGAGGGAAGGTCGCTCCGCGCGAGCCACACAGCGCCCCCGGCGACGACCAGGATCGCCGCCAGATCGAGCAGCCTCTCGACAATCATCGCTCCGATCACGGCGGCCCCCGGCAGGCCAAAGCGCGTGTGGAACCAGTGAATGCGGAACAGGTCTCCGAGGCGAAACGGCAGTATGTCGCTTATGCCGAAGCTGGCGATGAAGGGGGCAACCGTCGGACGAAGCGCAATGCGTTTCGTCTCACCCGGCTCCAGCAGGTACCAGAAGCGCACGGCGCGCAGCACGAAATCCATCGCGTAGGCCAGCAGCGCGAGAAACAGAGGCGCCAGTGTCGCGCGAGCGAGCAACGCACTCACCTGCCCCAGGTCGATCGATGTCCAGAGCAGCACGAGGAAACCGGCACCGAGGACCACTCCGGCTGCGGCCGGGAGGATCGTGCGCGTTCTGGACGCCCCTGCGGCGCGATCGTTCACTCCTGCTCCGCCTGATGCCGGACAAACAGAGTCGCAAGCGTGGTGCGGCTCGAAATTCCCAGTTTCCGGTAGACGTGGTGGAGATGGATGCTGACGGTACCCTCGGTTGATCCCACGGCTGCGGCGATGGCCTTGTTGGAGTATCCCCGGCAGACAAGCTCGCTGATCTCCCGTTCGCGCGGCGTCAGCGTTGCCAGCGCCCGGCCCGGGTCGTTTCCACGCTCCTGCCGGGCCCGCGCAACCATCTCTTCAGGCAACCATCGCTCACCTTTGCCCACCTCGCGAAGGCAATTGACGAGTGTTTCGGCAGCGAAATCCTTCAGCAGGAGGCCGCTGACGCCAAGGCTCAGCGCTTCGGCGACCTGACGGCCGGACATGGTGGCGCTGAGGAATACGACGCGGACCGGCCAGCCCCGCTCCTGCACCGTTCGCAAGATGGCCATGCCGCCGAGATCGGGCATCATCAGGTCAAGCACGGCGATCTCCGGACGCAGATCACGGATCAGGCCAAGCGCCCGGACGCCGCTGCCGGTCACCCCGACCACGTCTATGCCCGGCGTCGCGCCGAGAAGGTCCTCAAGGCCACGGAGCAGCAGGGGATGGTCGTCCGCCACGAGTACGCGCTGGTTCACGCCGCAAGCTCCTCGACAGGCACAACAAGACGCACCGCGAGCCCGGGTGCCTGGTCGGACAGCGACATGGCGCCGCCCAGATGATGCATCCGCGCGCGCAGCGACACGGATCCGGTACCGTCACATCGCGGGTCCAGCCCCGATCCGTCGTCCACCACCGTCAACTCGATTGCCCCGCCACGCATCCGGGCGCTCAGGTGGACGCTGGAGGCAGCGCCGTGACGGACCGCGTTGGACGTCGCTTCCGAGAGAAGCTGCATAAGGTCGTAGACGAGGCGGCGCGGAAGCAGCATGGAACCACCGCGCCAGTCGAAGCGCACCGCCACCTCCCACATTCGTGAAAGCTCGTCGGCATGAGCGCGCAGTTCTTCGGCCACCTCCACCCGTGTATCGACGGCGGTATCGCGATGGTCTTCGACGAACCGCCGGATGCGGCGTTGCTGCTCGAGCACAAGCTTCTCAATTTCCCGCAGCCTTTCGGCATCGGCGGGGGTGACGGCGCCCAGTGCATGAAGCCTGAGACTGGTGGCCGTCAGATCCTGGAGTACGCTGTCGTGGAGATCCTGCGCCAGGCGGTTGCGCTCGGCCGCCCGCACATCGTCCGAATGCCTTGCGATGAGGTCCAGCCGCTCCAGCTCGGCACCGATCCGCGTCGCGATGATCTCGCTCAGCGCGACAGCTTCCTCCCAACGGCAGTTCGGCTCGAGCAGCAGCACCGCCCCTCCCAGGCGCAAACCGGAAAAGCCGGCGGAGACCACGAATGAGGAAGACAGAACCTCCGGAAGCCCCAGTCGGGTGAGTGCGTGCGCCACTGCCTGCACCTCACCGTCCCGGAGCACTCGCGCGGTCGCGCAATCGTAGGCGCCCGAAATAGCGGCATCGATCTCCGCGCTGCTGAGTGCAGCGCTGAGTTCGCGCAGGTCCAAGTCCGGCGTCTGCCAGCTCGCTAGAAACGCCTGGTCGGTCTCGTGTTCATGCCAGACGACGATGATGTGCTTACTTCCGATCACACTGCCGGCGTGAAGGCACAGCTCCTTCAGCCACGTGCGGCGGCTTCCAAGGGCCGGCTCAAGCGGCCAGCGGGCAAGCCGGGTCAGCCTCTGCCGGCTGCTTTCGCGGTACGCGCCGAAATAGCCGAGCATGAGCGTCGCGAGCAGCAGGAAGGCAGAGCGAACAACCAGAAGGTTGACTTCGGATTCTCCGTCCAGAATGTCCGGAATGCCGATGGCATACAGCACGAGCTCCAGAAAGAACGCGCCCAGTATGGCGCCCCCCAGTCCCCAGCGCATCGTCATCGCCATCAGCGTGAACGGGAGAAACACGAAGAACGGACTGGTGAGCTCGTTCGTCAGCAGTGCCAGACAGCCGAAGATGACGGTATCGAACACATGGCTGAACAGATGCGCCGGACTGTCCACCCTTCGCCTGGACGGCGCCAGCAGCATCAGCGCCGAATAGCCGAGATAGAAGGTCAGAAGGTAATGGACTTCGGTGTGGTAGAGGTAAGGCTGCGTGGGATCCAGCCAGATCGCCAAAACCGCGAAGGCCACCGTCATGAACCGGCCGAAGCTGATCAGGCGGTTCGGGTCCGACGCCAGAAGAGTGCTTCGCGCCGTCTCCAGCTGTGACCATAACCAGCGGGGCTGGGCGAAGATCGGTCCCTTCAATGCACGTCTTCTTCGTCAGCCTGCGGCAGCCCGGATCCGCATCATCCGGAACTACCACAAGTCTGTCGAAGGTGCGGGGTGCCCTAAAGTCTTACTTCTCCTGCCCCGTCCGGAGCACCCGAGCCCTTCTATGGCCTAGCGGGCCGGACCGCCGAAATGGAAGCTGGCTTCCAGACCGATGGTGCGCGGGCGCAGCCTTGTCGAGGTGATATCGAAGATGTTGGGGCCAAGGGCCTGAACCTCGCGGAAGCTGGTCGCACCGTTCTCATTGGTGATGTTGTCCGCGAACAGGGCCAGGGTCACGTCCCGGAACTCAAGTCCAATGCGGGCATCCACCCGATCGATCGTATCGCCCGGCAGGAACGCGGCGTAAGACGAGTTGCGCCGCGGTGAGGTGTGCTGCCATCCCACCCGTCCGAACGCCTGAAGCGTGTCGCTGATCGCGCGGGTGTAATCGACCGAGGCATTCGCCGTAAACTTCGCCACGTCATCCACGGCAGCGCCATCAACGATGGCGGTGCCCGGTACTTCGCCAGTGTACTCGGCGTCGACGTAAGCCCCGCTCGCCGCCAGCGAGAGCCCCGGAAGGGGCTGGAGGAGCGCGCTGAGTTCCACACCCTTGGTGCGGGTGCCATTGGAGTTGATCAGCCCGTTGAACGTCGTTCCCGGGATCGGCAGACGAACCGTGACATCCTCCCAGTCACTGTAGAACACAGCTGCCTCGAGCGACAGCCTGCGCTCCCACAGCTCCGCCTTCGCCCCGACCTCGTAAGTCCAGATGGTATCGGGACGCAGCACCGACGGCAGTTCCACACCATAAAGAGGCGCGAGTGCGAGCGGTACGGTTGGCTGAAGCTGGCCGGAGCGGAAGCCCTTCGCGGCGCTGGCGTAGATCGTGGTGTTGGCTTGGGGCCGCCATGCTACGGAGAACCGCGGATTCCACGACTTGTAGGTGTCGCCCGGTTGCAGCGTAATTTCGCCCGAATTCGCTTCCTGGCCGCCCAGCCGGTCCTCGAAATACCGCAGGCCCGCTGTCAGGTCGAGCTGCGTGCCCGGGATCGTGTAGGTTGCCTCCCCGAAGACTGCGCGGGTGCGGTTGCGCAGTTCAGCGTCGTTATCGATGCCGGCCGCCGAGAACTTCACGATGTCGTTGCGCTGTGCGTTGCGCAGATACCCACCGATTGTCCACTTGAGCGGCGCGTCAGTCGTAGACGCGAGCCGCAGTTCATGAGCCTCGACGCCGATATCGATCGAGACATCGATCGTGCCCAGAGGGGAGGCACCCTGCTGGGGAACCGCGAAGTCACTGTGCGAATAGGAATAGAAGAGCTCGGCGCCCCCAACGTCGTAGCGGGCGGTTGCACCATAAAGCTCGAGGCGGCTGCGGCTTGAAGGCACGGTGCCGCGCGTCTGTTCGCCATCGTCCCGGGCGTTGAAGCCACCCGCCGGGAACTCGGACGTGGACAGCCAGTAAGTCCCGGTAATCGACAGCCGCTGCGTGGGGTCGAACCGCAGGCGGGCACGGAAAGTATCATACGTCTGGTCGTTGACGTTCGACAGGCCCGTGGAACTGTTGTCCACCCAGCCTTGATAACGCTCGTGGGTTCCTGCCACGCGGACGGCCAGTACCCCGGGCAGGATGGGAGCGTTGAAGGCGCCCTTCGCACCGGCATTGGTGCCGCCCCCGCGGGTATCCGATACCATCCCGAAGCCCTTGGCTTCCCAGTTGTCCAGATCGGCGCCCTTCGTCAGAATTCGAACCGTGCCGCCCATGGAGCCTTCGCCGAATAGCGTTCCCTGCGGACCGCGCAGCACCTCGATCCGGTCAAGGTCCCATGCCCGCACATCAGGGCTGAGGGGAACCGTGACGCCTGTGAACGGCAGGTCATCCAGGTAATACCCGTTCTCGTTGGCGCCCAACGAGCTGGATATGCCGCGGATGGTGATTTTCGAGCCGAGAGCGGAGCCGCTATCGTAGATGCCGACGCCGGGTACCTCCTGCAGCACGTCCGCAAGGTTGCGCGCGCCGCGACGTTCCAGGCGCTCGCCGCTGATGGCTGCGACGGCGATCGGCACGTCGACAGCCCGCTCTTCACGCTTCCGCGCCGTGACGATGATGTCTCCGCCCTCGAAATCAGCGCTTCCGGCGCTCTCCTGAGCGAACGCGGACGTGCTCGCCATAGCGGAGCAAAGCAGTGCAACGTGACGAGCCAACCGGGTGGGCATAAGCGACCTCATTTTGCAGGCTGCAGCTTCAGAGAACGGGCTTGCAACCTGGATATTCCTGTTTTTGCGACAAGGGCTTCAGCTTCGAGCCCCTTGCCGGTGGCGCTTTGGCGGCGAGTAGTAAATAAAGCCTGAATCCCCGGGGGGCCGACGGGCCCGCTTCGGCTAACAGCGAGTGACATGATGACGAATGGCGATGACGAGTACGTTTATGATGACGCGAGCGGCGAATGGATCACCGCAGCCGAGGCAGCACAGAAATCGACGGACGATGACCGGGTCGAAGTTCGCGACGCGGTGGGGAACCGGCTTGCCGATGGCGACAGCGTGACGCTCATCAAGGATCTGACGGTGAAGGGTGCGAACCAGACGCTGAAGCGCGGCACAGTTATCAAGTCGATCCGGCTGACTGGCGACACGCAGGAAATTGACTGCCGCTTCGAGGGTATCAAGGGACTGGTGCTACGTGCAGAGTTCGTTCGTAAACGCTGATCTACGCCATCTATAAAGATGAGGGCGCTTCCGACCAAGAAGCGTCCGCCTCCCACCGGAGCGGTGATTCAGAGGGTATACTGCCTCACAGCTGCGCTTTCGTGCACAAGTGCACGAAAATAAAGGCAAATTAGCCCCTTCAAATGTCGGGCTATTTGCCCATAATGGCGACATGCACAATTTGCCGATTCAACCCAGCCGTCGTGCGCTGATGATTTCTGGCGTCACGCTTGCAGTGGGCGCGCTTGCCCAGTCCACGAAGACCTTCACCACGCCCGCGCCGGAACGCGTGTCGATAAAGCCTCCGAAAGCACCGGCCGCGCCGCGCATTGCGCGACCGAACTCGCGTTTCGACGTGGAGCCGAAGCTCCTTGAACGCGCTCTCGCGGCGCTGAACCGGCATTCCTCCGCGATCAGGGAGCGGGATCGAATCGCCATTGTCGATTTCGACGCGCCCTCTTCCGAACCGCGCCTTCATTTCCTCGACGTGGTCAGCGGCAAGGCAACACGTATGCTCGTCGCCCATGGTTCGGGGTCTGATCCGGGGCATACCGGCTATCTGAAAACCTTCTCCAACGCGTTCGGTTCCAACGCTTCGAGTGAAGGCGCCTTCCTTACGGATGATTATTACGTCGGCAAGCACGGCCGGTCACAGCGTCTGCTTGGTCTGGACCATACCAACAACAACGCACTGGCCCGTGCGGTGGTGGTTCACAGCGCCTGGTATGCGAATGACGACATGATTTCGGCTCACGGCAAACTTGGACGCAGCCAGGGGTGTTTTGCGGTGGGCGAGGACAAGCTGGATGATGTGTTCGCTTTCCTTGGCAAGGGCCGCATGATCTACGCAGATCGCATGGGAGCAGCCTGAGCCGGACGTCTGCGCCGGTTTCGTGTGCAACCCTGCGCGTCCACCTCCGTTGTAATACGGGTCTTTCAAGGAGATCCGCGTGCGCAGTGGTGCAATTGCTTGTTCGTTGCTGACTTTGGCCTTCGCCCTCAGCGGATGCGATGCCTTCACGGGAGACCGTGAGAGCGCTGCAGCGGTGGCGAGTATAGACCAGGTCGACTGGTCCAGCGACACGGCCGGCCAGCTACGCTCCGCCATCGACGGCCGCGTAGCCCACGGCCTGGACGCGATGAACTTCACAGTCGAAGGCGATCCTGCAAATCAGGACGGCGATCAGGCGCTGACACGCAGCGCTCTGCGATACGCCGCCGCACTGGCCACCGGCGCCAGCGATCCGTCCAAGCTGCACGAAGTCTACACGATCGCGCGGCCGAAGCCTGATCTGGAGCGAGGATTGGCGCAGGCCGTTGCCGACGGCAAGGTGAAGGACTGGCTCGATTCTCTGGCCCCGCAGGACGATGGCTACCGCAGTCTGTCCAAGGCGTACACGGAACTGCGTCGGCAGCGGAACGGTCCTTCCCCCGTGATTCCGGACAAGGGTGAAGCCATCGACCCTGGCGCTACGGATAAGCGCATTCCGGTGATCGCGCGCCAACTGGTGGCCTCCGATTACCTGGCTCCGGAAGCCGCGCAGGGCGATCGTTACACACCCGCGATGGTACAGGCTGTCCGGCGCATGCAGGCGGATTACGGCATCAAGCCCGATGGCGTGATCGGCAGCGATGCGCTGGGCATCCTGAACCTTTCGGACGACGACAGGGCGCGCGAGATGGCCGTCGCGATGGAGCGGATGCGCTGGCTGGAACGGCAGCCAGCGGCAACGCGGATAGATGTGAACATCGCTTCAGGCCGGTTGAGCTACTGGCGCGACGGCAAACTTGCCGACACGCGCAAGGCCATTGTGGGTGAACCCGACCATGAGACGCCCCAGCTTGGATCGCCGATTTACCGGCTTGTCGCGAATCCCACCTGGACTGTCCCTCGTTCCATCCAGAAGAACGAGATCGAGGGTAAGGGAGCGGGCTATCTGCGGCAGAACAACATGGCCTGGGAGGACGGCTGGATCGTTCAGCAGCCCGGGCCCAAGAACTCGCTCGGCCTGGTCAAGTTCGACATGAAGAATGATCACCAGATCTACCTTCACGACACGCCTGCCAAGCAATTGTTCAACGAGGTTCAGAGACAGCGCAGCCATGGCTGCGTGCGTGTGGAAGACGCCCTCGGCTTTGCCGAGATGCTCGCCCGTGACGAGGGTGTGCTTGAGGAATGGCAGCGGGCACGTGCAACAGGCAAGGAAACCTTCGTCCCCCTGCCCCGCGAGATACCGGTGCGGCTGATCTATCAGACGGTGCTGTTTGGGGAGGACGGAGCCCCGATCATCCGATCGGACCCCTATAGCTGGAATGACAAGGTCGCCACGGCACTGGGCTTCGCGTCTCACCAAGGGTACCGCGTCCGCACGGCAAACGGAGACGTCGGCCCTTAAAAAGCCACGTTGGTCCGATTGGCGGGAGATCGTCCGAACTCCCGCCAAGTTGCGATTTTCCGGGGGGCTGCTGGAACCTCTGGCATACCGATGCCTTGCGCCTCCATGGACACACCACTTGATTGCCTCATCATCGGCGCGGGGCCTGCGGGCCTGACCGCCGCGATTTACCTGTCGCGCTTTCACCTTCGGACGGGGCTGGTAGACGCGGGCAAGAGCCGGGCTGCCCTTATCCCGTGCACCCGCAATCACCCCGGCTATCCCGGTGGGATCTCTGGCAAAGACCTGCTGGCGCGGATGCGCGAACAGGCAGCCGAGTTCGGCGCTCATGTGACAGACGCGCTTATCGAAACACTTGAGCGCAATGACGACACCTTCATCGCGCGCGGCGAGGGGCTGGAAGTCGCTGCTCGTACGGTGCTTCTTGCGACCGGCGTCGTCAACAAGCGCCCACCGATCGCACCCGAAGTCCATGACGCGGCGCTCGCTCGTGGGCTCTTGCGCTACTGCCCCATCTGCGACGGTTTCGAGGTGACTGACAAGCGTGTTGGCGTCATCGGCAGCGGCACTCACGGCTTCAAGGAGGCGCTTTTCCTGCGGATGTACACGCACAGCGTCACCCTCATCGCGCCGGATGCGAAGCATGATCTGAGCGAACTTGAACGGGAACAGGTCAGCAGGGTCGGTATACGGCTTATCGATGGGCCCTGTGCGCCCCTGCGTCTTGCCGGAGAGGAAATGCTTGTTCCCACCCCAGCCGGCGACCTCGCATTCGATTCCGTCTACCCGGCGCTTGGGTCGATCATTCGGTCCGAGCTGGCCCTGATGCTTGGCGCAGAAGCGACGGACGACGGCTGCCTGGTGGTCGATGATCATCAGCGCACGTCCATACCGGGGCTCTACGCTGCAGGAGACGTCGTCAAAGGGCTGGATCAGATCAGCCACGCAATGGGGGAAGGCGGAGTAGCCGCAACGACTATCCGCAATGATCTGGCCGAAACCGGGACATTGCTTCGATAAGCATCCCCCGCCTACGCCAACGGGTTCACGTTAGCGCCAGAAGAACTGTCGCGAACAACAGAAACGCCACACAACTCATTCCGCACAACGTGCCGAATGGACAAGCGTGAATGCTTGGATCGTACCTCTCCATACACCCTATCTCCGGATGCGTTTTATTATGATTCGGAGCGTACGCTTCATCGCATCCGCTCGCAAGCCGTGGCAGCGATGCCGCAGAAACAATCGTGCCGGATGCGAAGGGAACCGAAAGGGATCTCCGGCTTTGTCATGGATTGGTGGAAACTGGGGGGGTGTGCTTGCGCGATATAATGATCTTGACGCTTTATTTGCTTGACGTAATGGGCAGCCTCGATGGCTGATGAACGCACTCCCCCTCAACCCGACGATGAACCTCGCGATGAAGCCGCCAACGAAGGCTCCCGCCGGCCGGGTCTGAGCAGACGGACAAAGGGCATCCTGCTGATTGCGGCAGCTGTCGTCCTGCTTGCCGTCGCCATCTGGGTCGTCCGGTACAAGACCTATGGCCAGTACTTCGAAGAAACGGACGACGCGCAGATCCGCGCAGATGCTGTCACGATCGCGCCCAAGGTTAGTGGGTACGTGACCGCAGTGCTCGTGGGAGACGACCAGGATGTCGTCGCCGGACAGCAACTCGTCTGGATTGATCCGGGTAACTACGACGCCCAGGTAGCCCAGGCCCGCGCTCAGATCGCGCAGGCTTCCGCGGGAGCGGAGAACGCGCGCGCGGCCATATCCGAGCAGGAAGCGGCCATCGAGCAAGCGGAGGCCCAGCTCGAGGCTGCGAGGGACAAGGCCGCGCACGACGCCGCCGAAGTGGCACGCTACGCGCCGCTGGCGGCGAGCGGAGCCGAAACCCGGCAGCAACTCGCGCAGCTGCGGCTCGCCGCGGATCAGTCCGCGCAGCAGGTCCGCCAGCAAGCGGCCGCACTTGAAATGCAGCGCCGCCGGGTCTCCGGCATGCGCGCACAGGTCCGACAGGCGGAGGCGCAGGGCGAAGGAGCACGAGCCCAGCTGCAGGCGGCGGGGATCGATCTTTCCTCCACCCGCATGGCCTCCCCGACCGACGGCCGCATCGGTGACCGCACGGTTCGGGTCGGCCAGTTTGTGCAGGCTGGCACCCGGCTCATGACGGTGGTTCCGCTGGACAAGCTCTATGTGGTCGCCAACTTCAAGGAGACCCAGCTGGCACGCATGCGCCCGGGCCAGCCCGCCAAGATCGCCGTGGATGCTCTGGAGGGTACCGAAATTCGTGGCCGCGTGATCAGCGTCTCGCCCGGAACAGGCGCGCAGTTCTCCATCCTGCCGCCGCAGAACGCCACCGGCAATTTCACCAAGATCGTGCAACGCGTACCGGTTCGGCTCGCGATCGAGGCACCGGCCTCGGCGCGCAAGGTTCTGGTCCCGGGTCTCTCCGTAAGGGTCACCGTGGACACCCGGGGCGGAAAGGGAGAAATAGACCGCATCCAGAAGGACCAGGAGCAGCTCGAAAACAAGGCGAATTGACATGGCGTCGTCCGCCGCCACCGCTGCCAACGCCGCGCAGACTCGACCGGCCAATGCGGACCTGAGTGCCTGGCTTGCGGTCGCGGCAGGAACCCTGGGCGCGCTGATGGCGACGCTCGATATCTCGATCGTCAACTCCGCCTTGCCGACCATTCAGGGCGAAATCGGCGCGTCAGGCACGGAAGGCGCCTGGGTGGCGACCTCGTACCTCGTGGCTGAGATCATCATCATCCCGCTTTCGGCCTGGCTTGAACGCGTCCTTGGATTGCGCACGTTCCTGCTGATCTCGGTGACCCTGTTCACCGGCTTCTCCATACTTTGCGGATTTGCCAACTCGCTCACGGTCATGATCATCGGACGAGTCGGCCAGGGAATCACCGGCGGCGCCATGATCCCGACCGCGCAGACGATCATCGCGCAAAGGCTTCCCCGGCATCAGCAATCGGTGGGCACGGCCGCCTTTGGCGTGGTGGCGATTCTGGGGCCGCTCGTGGGGCCCCTGGTCGGTGGCTGGCTGGCAGAGAACGTGAGTTGGCATTACGCCTTCTTTCTGAACGTTCCCCTCTCGATCATCCTCATCGTCCTTCTGCTCGTGGGTCTGCCGCACCAGCCATCCAGGCTGCATCTGTTTCGCGAGGCCGACTGGATCGGCATCATCGGGTTGGCGCTCGGCATGGGTGGCCTGACTGTCTTCCTCGAAGAAGGTGCTCGGGAGGAGTGGTTTGCGTCCGGTCTCATCCAGCAGATGGCGATCCTGACGGTCGTCGGCTTCGTGATGCTGTTCTACGGTCAGTTCACCGCCAAACGGCCCGTGATTAAGCTCTCGCTGCTGCTCGACCGGCAGTTCGGGTCAGTGGCGCTGATGGGTGTTGCACTTGGCGTCGTGCTTTACGGCACATCCTATGCCATCCCGCAGTTCCTTGCGGCCATCGCCGGGTACAACTCCCTGCAGTCGGGCCAAGTCGTGCTTCTTTCGGGCATTCCCAGCATCCTTCTGATGCCCTTCGTGCCCCTGTTGATCCGCTATGTCGACATCCGCATCGCGGTGGCGCTTGGAATGGGAATCATGGGCATTTCCGCCTATCTGGAAACCTCCCTGACCGCAGCCTCCGTCGGCAGCGACTTCACCGAATCCCAGCTCATGCGCGGCGTGGGACAGATCCTGGGGATGCTGTTCCTGAGCCAGGCCGTCGTCCAGTCTGTCCCTCCCGAAGACGCTGGCGATGCCTCCGGCCTGTTCAACGCCATGCGTAACCTGGGCGGCAGCTTCGCGCTAGCGGGCATATCGATCCTTCAGCAGGACCGGCTATGGCTACACTCCCGGCGGATCGAGGAGAGCCTCAACGCCAACTCCGCCGATGTACAGAATTACCTTTCCGGCCTGAGCAACGCGGTCGGCGGTGAGGCAGCGGGCCTGAGGCTTCTCGGCCAGCAAATACAGCAACAGGCGCTTGTCATGACCTACAACGACATCTTCTTCGCAATGAGCCTGGTGACGCTGGCGGTGGTTCCGCTGGTGCTGTTCCTGCGCCCCCTGCCGCGCAACGCTTCGCTGGCGGGGATGCATTGATGCGCCGCGCAACGATCCTCCTTCTCTCTGCCAGCGTTGCCGCGTGCAGCACAGGCCCCGACTATGCCGGCCCTCCGGAAGTCGGCAGCACCGCCATCGCGCGCGGCACTTTCGTGCGCGCGGGCGACCCAGCCCTCAACACGGGCGCCGCCGTGGCGCGGTGGTGGGAAACGCTCGGCGATCCTGTGCTTACCGGCCTCGTCGATGATGCGCTGAGCCAGAGCCCCGACATCTCCATAGCCCAGGCCCGCATCCGGGAGGCGCGCGCGAAGCTTCAGCAAGGACGCGCCCAACTGCTGCCCACGCTGGCCGGAACGGGGATGTTCGTACATGCGCGCCTTCCTGGCACCGGTCTGGGCTCGCTCACCGGTGGAACGGGCGGCGAAGGGCAGGATGGCGGCGCGCAACAGGACGAGCCTTCGGATGGCTCGTCCCTCAACTTCTACAACATCGGCGCCAATGTTTCGTGGGAGCCGGATCTGTTCGGCGGTCGCCGTCGCGAGGTGGAAGCTGCGCAAGCAAACCTTGATCAAAGGTTCGCGGAGCTTGCCGATGCGCAGGTCTCGCTGAGCGCTCAAGTCGCGCAGTCCTACGTCAATCTCCGGGACGTGGAAGAGCGCGCGCGGCTTAACGCCCGGTCGAGCGAGTTGCAGCGCAGATCGCTCGAGCTCATGCGGCAGCGCCTCGCGGCAGGAACCGCCTCCCGCCTTCAGGTGCAGCGTCTGGAGACGGAGCTGGCCTCGACAGACGCTCAGAATATCCCTCTGGACGCGCAGATCGCACTATACAGGGACGCACTGGCCGTTCTCACCGGTCGCACCCCGGGCGAACTGGACGCGCAGCTTGCGGGTGTGGCGCCGGTGCCGCTTCCCCCCGCCGCTGTGCCAATCGGCGATCCTGCGACCCTGCTATCACGGCGGCCCGATGTCCGCACCGGGGAGCGCGCGCTTGCTGCCGGGACCGCACAAATCGGCGCCGCCAAAGCGCGTGCCCTTCCCGGTATCAAGTTCTCCGGCATTCTGGGGCTTGGTGGAACGGAACCGGGCGATGTGCTCGACCCCGGGAATCTGGCGGCGCTGCTGATGCCGCAGCTCAGTTTTCCTGTTATCGACTTCGGCCGCAGCCGGGGAGCCGTGCAGGAAGCGGAGGCGCAAAGGGACGCCGCTGAAGGTCAGTACCGCAAGGCGGTGCTCTCGGCGCTTCAGGACGCTGAAGACAGCCTTGCCCGCTTTGGCGCCACACGGCAACAGCTCGCCCAGCTCATTCAAGCGGAACGCAGCGCTGCCGGCGCGGCACGGCTCAACCGCCAGCGGTTCGAAGCTGGAACCAGCACTCTGATTGACCAGCTGGACATAGAACGCCAGCAACTCTCATCGTCTATCGCGGTAGCGCAGGCGAAAGCGCAACTCACGATCGACTACATCGCAATTCAGAAAGCCCTCGGCCTTGGCTGGAGCGAGCCGGCGGAGCCCGCCACGCGCTAGTCCGAGCGTGGTCGGGCTAGGCCGATGACGCGGATGATCGCGCCCAGCGCTCTCGTTCGCCGGTTTTCATGCCCACCAATGCCGTCGGGCGGTGCCGTGCTGACCGCGCCAAGCTTGTAGCCTGTATCAGAGCGGTGCCGGGCGGCGTTTGCCTTGCTACGGCGCCCTTGAGAGCGCATAATGGTGGAATGGCGCGCAAGGAAACATGTGGCCTGTTGGCGGCAGCAACAGCACTGACTTTCGTCTGTGCCGCTCCTTTGGCTGCTCAGGCTCCTGCGGTTATCAAGGCAGCGCCGGGCAAGACCACCAAACCACACCCGAAGCCACGCTGGCGCGCCTTTGCCGTTCCGGGACAGGGCACAGTTTACGTCGTGCCGGTACAGCCGAAAGACACCCGCTCACCTAAAGAGCGATGCCAGGAAGAGGAAATCGCGCGCGAAGGTGGCTCCCCATCTGTGCTCGCGCAGGGCGCTATCGACCTGAAGTGCAGCCAAAGCTGATCGCGCAGTTCGGCGCAGATATTTCGAATAACTTCCGCAAGCCTTGATCATCTCTCTGCGGCCGCTGCCGCAGGGCGCAATGGCGTGCCAATCTCCCTACGATTACTCTCCGCAACGCGAATATGTCCCAGCGATACAACACACTTCCATACGACTGGGCATGATATTGCGAGTGACTCGCTTTAGCATCAAGTCTAATGCGCTCTTCGAATCAGGGAGCGACAGAGTGAAGGGCAGTCTTTTGAATACCGCAGGCGCCGTGGTAGCGGCGATCTTGGGCATGAGCCCGGCACAGGTTCTGGCGGGGGATGCCGAGGATGCGCCCCGCTCCGGGGACATTGTTGTGCTGGGCAAGAGCTATGGCGTCGATGTGGGCAAGACAGTTACCCCGCTCAAGGATATCCCGAACACCATCACACTGATCGATCGCGAGCAGATTGAGGCGCAAAACCTGTTTACCCTGGAAGATGCGCTGACGGCCACGCCGGGCATCACCGTTACCGGCGTCGGAAGCGAGGATCCTTCCTACATGTCGCGCGGCTTCGCGATCTCCAACTACCTGGTGGACGGCACCCCGACACTTTCGTTCGGGTTCCCTGCCGTCGTCCCGGATCTGTTCTTCTACGAGCGGCTCGAAGTGCTGCGCGGCCCGGCCGGCCTGTTCAGCGGTTCGGGAAACCCGGCGGGCAGCATCAACCTGGTGCGCAAGCGCCCGCTCGACGAGTTCAAGGCACAGGTCGCCCTCGGCTACGGCAGCTACCAGAACTTCCGCGGCGAGGTCGATGTGTCCGCCCCGCTTGCGCCCGGCGTCGCCCTGCGCGCTGGCGCCATGGTTCAGGACCAGGACCAGTTCTTCGACGTAGGGCACCGCAACCGACTGGCGGTATTCGGCGTCGGCAAGATCGACATCGGCGAGCGCACGACGTTCACCGTGGGTGCGAGCTACGACCGCTTCAAGCCGGCGGTCCAGTCCGGCCTCCCTGGCATCGCCGGCGGCTGGGACGGCAGCGACGGCCAACTGCTCGACATTTCGCGCTCCACCTACCTCGGCGCCGACTGGAACCGGTTCCGCTCCGATATCTGGTCGGTCTTCGCCGACCTGACGCACCGGATCAGCGAGCGTTGGACGATCCGGGCAAGTGGCCTCTACAGCGACGTAGAGCGCGTCGACATCTACAGCTACATCGGAAACCAGCCGGTCACCGCGACCAACGGCGTCACCAATCAAATCGCCTATCGCGGCGACAGCTTCATGAAGACGCGTTCGTTCGATTTCAACGCCCTTGGCACCTTCCCGGCATTTGGCCGCGATCAGACACTGATCCTGGGCGTCGATTATCAGGCCAGTTCATATCAGTCCTACTACACGCGCCTGTCCAACTACGCGAAGATCGACGTGTACGATCCTGTTTCGCCACTGGAGCCTCCGCTCAACCCGTATGGCCCCTCTGCCCCCCACCCGGTGCAAGGCGGCACCCCCGGACAGACAGCGACGCAGAACTACGGGGCATCGGACACCCGGATCGAGCAATATGGCGCCTACGGCCAATTGCGCTTCAGCCCGATGGACGGCCTCACCGCGACCGGCGGCGGGCGTCTCACCTGGTGGGAAACGACGACGCAGGCGCTGCTGCCTGCGCCCGGCCCGAAAGGGGGCTACACCGTCGAAGGCCGGTTCACACCGTATGCGGGACTTGTGTGGGACGTGACCGGCGACTGGAACGTCTACGGCTCCTACGCGGACAGCTTCACGCCGCAGGCCGCTCCCGCCGGCCGCTCTCGCCCCGACGGAAAGGACATCGAGCCGCTGGTAGGCGCGCAGTACGAGGTCGGTACCAAGCTCTCCCTCATGGACGACAGGCTGCTGCTGTCCGGCGCTGCCTACCAGATCGAGCAGACCAACCGCCTCTTCAACGATCCGGATGACGCCACTGTGGTGCTCCAGGTCGGCAAGGTGCGCGCGCGCGGCGTCGAGGCCGAGGCGGCCGGCGAGATCCTGCCGGGCTGGCGCATCAACGGTGGGTACAGCTACACCCGAACCAAATACATCGAAGACGCCAATGCGCAGTACGAGGGCCTGCCGTTGGTACCGATCATTCCGAAGCACTCGATCAAGCTGTTCACTAACTACAAGCAGCAGAGCGGCTCTCTTGCCGGGCTGAGCCTGGGCGGAGGCCTGACCTGGTTCAGTTCGACGTACGGCGGCGTGCCCGCTGTCCGCAACGCCGCCGGTGTCGTCACCACCCGCTCCACGATCGTGAGACAGGGCAGCTACGCCGTCGTCGACCTGCGCGCCGGATATGAAATCGACGAGCGCATCTCGCTTTCGGTGAATGTCAACAACCTGCTCGACAAGAGCTACTATGCGCGCATCTCTTCGACCGGCCGCGGCAACTACTACGGCACCCCGCGAACCGTGTTCGCGACGCTGCGGTTCACGTACCCGTGACCGGCCGCGGGAGCAGTTCCGGCGGCGGCGCGGCCTGGCGGCGGCGCGGCGATATGGCGCTGCGCATCATCGCCGCCGTGCCACTCGGCTATGCGGTTGCCAGTCTCTGGGCGATGGCGCTTGCCAGACTGCTCCCCGGCGACCGCGCCGAGGCGACGGCAGCGGCCACCCTCGTCTCCTTCGCGCTGTGCGCCGGCGCCGCTATGTGGGCGTTCGCCGCGCGCAGCGGCTGGCGTGCGGTGTGGACGCTCGCCCTCTGCGGCCTGCTGGCCGGCGGGGCGACCTGGCTTTCGATCATGAGTTCGGGGCGACTATGAGCAAGAGCTTCCGCCAATCGCAATCGTTCCTTCACACCTGGTCGGGGCTGCTGCTCGGCTGGGTGCTGTTTGTCGTGTTCGTTGCCGGAACGGTGGCGTTCTGGCGTGAGGGACTGAACCGCTGGATGCGGCCCGAACTGGACCGGATCGAGCAACCCTACGCGGTGCTGGCGGGGGCGCAGCGGTTCCTTGAAGGCAAGGCACCCGATGCGAAAAGCTGGTACATCACCATGCCCAGCGAACGCACGCCGGGCGCGCAGGTCTACTGGCAACCCCAACCCGAGCCGGGCAAGGAGCGTGGCCGACGCGGCCGGCGGGAGAACCAGGCGCTGATCGGTGCGGATGGTCTACCCGCCGCTTCGCGCGAGACGCGGGGCGGCGAGTTCTTCTACCGCTTCCATTTCGACCTGCACTACATGCCGGTGATATGGGCGCGCTGGCTTGTTGGCGTGGCCGCGCTTGCCATGCTTGTTGCGATCCTGACCGGGATCGTGACGCACAAGAAGATCTTCAAGGACTTCTTCACGCTGCGCCGGCACAAGGGGCAACGGTCGTGGCTGGACGGGCATAACGCCACGGCGGTGCTGGCCCTGCCCTTTCACCTGATGATCACCTACACCGGCCTCGTCACGCTGATGGCGATGCTGATGCCCTGGACGGTCATTGCCAATTACGCCGACAGCCAGACGTTCTACGATCGCCTGTTCCCCACCATGGCGCAGACGCCCCGCAGCGGGACCCCGGTGCATCTGACGAACATCGCACGCGTCGCGCGCGATGCCGAAAGGCGGTTCGGCGGCCCTGTCGGGTATCTGACCATCACCGAGCCGGGCGATGCAACCGCCACCATCACAGTGACCCGGGCACCATCCTCGATGCTGTCTTCCCGCACTCCCTCTCTGACCTACCGCGGCGTGGACGGCTCCCTCGCCTGGCAGTCTCCACCCCCGGGCGGTGCCAACGTAACGGCAGGGGCGATGATCGGTCTGCACGCGGCGCGGTTCGCGGACTACGGCGTGCGCTGGCTCTACTTCCTTTCCGGCGTGGCTGGCTCCCTGATGGTAGCCAGCGGGCTGGTGCTGTGGACTGTCAAACGGCGTGAGAAGCTGCCTGATCCGCAGCGCCCGCACATTGGCTTCCGGATTGTCGCCTGGCTCAACGTGGCCGTCGTAGCCGGCTTTCCGCTGGGTATGGCGGCCATGCTTTGGGCGAACCGCCTGCTTCCCACCGCCATACCGCACCGCGCCGAATGGGAGGTCCATGCGCTGTTCCTCGCGTGGGCGGGAGCGCTGGCAATGGCGACGGTGCTGCGGGAAAAGAAGGCCTGGAGCCTGCTGCTCGGTTCGACCGGGGCACTTCTGGCGGCGCTTCCCGTCTACAACGCCTTCGCCACTTCACGCGGTCTGCCGGTCACCCTCGCGGGCGGCGACTTCATGCTGGCGGGGATCGACGTTGCGCTGATCGTCATGGGCGGCGCCTTTCTTGGGACGGCCTGGCGCGTCCATTGCTACAGCCCTGCCGCCAGAAGGGTGCGGCAGCCCCGTCCGGCCACGGTCCCCGAACCGGTCGTCATGCCCAACCCACCGGTGCTGGAGCCTGCCGAATGACGGCGCTTTGCCTTCTCCTTGCGGTCGTCGCCTTCGTCCTGTTCGGGCTGGCGACGGATCACCATCACCAGCAGCGCCTTGGCCAGCGCCTGACGCGGGGCCGCAAGCGCCACCTGCGCCGGCTGGCCTGGGTCGGCGTAGGGGCCTGCCTCGCCGCTGCCTTCGCCGCGCAAGGCCCAGTCTACGGCGCGGTCGCGGGGCTGGGCGCTCTCAGCTTCGGCGCAGGCGCCGTATTCCTGTTCCTCAACCTGGCGCCCGCAGGTGGGCCCGACACCAAAGGGAAACCGAAATGAAGTTCAGGTATCTCACTCCATTCGTGCTCGCATGCATGGCTGCAGGAGCGCAGGCCCACGAAGTCTGGATCGAGCGCGACGGCACCGGTCCTGCCCGCATCTACCTAGGTGAACCGGCCGAGGTTCTGCCCGCGAACGGCGATCCCGAGTTCCACCACCTGAAAGCACCCAAGGTCCTTGGCGCCGGGACGGTCGCACCGGTACGCAAGGCGGGCTATCTCGAGGTGGCGGTTCCCGCCGGGGATGTACGCGCGCAGGACGACAGCGTGTTCGCGCCTTGGGGTGCGGATGGTCGCAAGGAGGCGGTCGCCTACTTCGCCCGCGCCGGTCGCGCCGAGTCCGCCGCCCGGATGCCGTTCGAGATCACGCCCGTCGCCGCCAACGGTGACCGTTTCGCGCTCGTGCGTGATGGCAAGCCGGTCGCCGGAGCCGAAGTGACTGTCATCGCGCCGGACAAGTGGACCAAAACAGCCATCACCGACAGCGAAGGCCGTTTCACTGCCCCCTCGAAGGGCAAAGGGCGCTACATCCTGACCGCCACGCAAAAGGACGAGGGCGGCGCACAGACCAGCCAGGGACAAGTCGCAGTGCTCCATCGTATCGCGACCACCACCTTCGTGATCGACTAAGTTCTCGGGAAACGGGTGCAGCAGGAATCCGACAACGCGGCCGGTAAACGACGCTGACTGCGATGGGCGCCAGCCCGTCATGCTGCACCACCTGCCGGATCGCTTCACCTGCCGGCAAACCCGCGAGGCAGGCGAACGCGGGCGGGTAAGCGGGCTTGCATGGGGCTTGCTGGCGCTGCATGGAGCACGGATGCGCATTGCTCTTTTTGAACCGGAAATCGCTGGAAACGTGGGCGCCGTTCTTCGCCTGGGGGCGTGCCTTGGCGCAGCGATCGACCTGATCGAGCCGATGGGGTTCACGTGGGACGACCGGCGCGTGCGAAGAGCGGCGATGGACTACATCGACCATGTGACCTTTGTCCGACATTCTGATTTCGATGCTTTCCGATCGGCTATCGGGCCGAGCAGACTTGTGCTGTTCACCACGAAGGCGCGGCAGTCCGCCTACGAATTCGAATTCCGGCCGGACGACGTTCTCCTTTTTGGGAAGGAGAGTGCCGGTGTGCCTGCATACGTCGCCGAGGCGTGCACGGCGGGCGTGCGCCTCCCCATGCGACCCGGCGTCCGCTCGATGAATCTGGCGATGTCGGCCGCGGTGTCGCTCGGTGAAGCGCTGCGGCAAACAGCGTCCCTGCCCGAACACATCGAATAGCCGCCGCTCAGAGTCCGATGGGCGCGCCAGAACCAGGGCGGCGCAGGAAAAAGCCACGCACGGCATGTCGGCGCGACGATCACCTCTGGCAAGAGGGAGGTGCTGGGAGCCGAGTGCGCTACCTCGGGCTACTGTTGTGCCGGAAGAGTCGCCTGCCCAGGCACGGATCAGATTGCCCCGGTGTCCTTGAGAGCACGGATTTCATCGTCGGACATGCCAAGAAGGTTCCCATAGACGTCGGCGTTGTCCTGCCCGATTTCCAGCGGCGCCCGACGGCGGACGGCTGAAGGCGTGTCCGACAGCTTGGGAAACGCGTTCTGCATCTTGAACTTGCCCCATTCCGGATGCTCGACGTCGATGAGGGCTTCGCGTGCTGCGAAATGCGGGTCTGCAAGCATCTCCGGCGCACGGTAAATCTTGCCCGCAGGTATCGAGAACGCGATCATCGTGGCTTCGAGTTCATCAATGGTCAGTGTCCGGGTCCATTCGGCAATAATCCCGTCCAGCTCGCGCAGGTTTTCACCGCGCGCGACGTGGGTGGCATAGCGGGGATTGTCAGCCAGCTCAGGTCGGCCCATCGCCTGGCAGAGGCGGCGGAATACGCCATCTTGATTGGCGCCGATCAGATACTCCCCGTCGCTGGTGGGATAGACGTTGGACGGAGCGATGCCTTCGAGAATTGAACCCGACCTTCTGCGGATGTGGTCCGATACCATGAACTCAGGCACAAGGCTTTCCATCACCTGCAACACCGCCTCATAAAGCGCGCTGTCGACGACCTGGCCTTTACCGGTGCGCTCCCGCGCATGAAGGGCCGCAAGCGCGCCCATGCAGCCATAGGTGGCGGCCAGACTGTCGCCGATGGACACGCCCATGCGGCTTGGCGGACGATCAGGGTCGCCGACGATGTAGCGCCACCCGCCCATGGCCTCACCGATGCCACCGAACCCCGCGCGCGAGGAATAGGGCCCGCTCTGGCCGTATCCGGACACACGCACGATGATGAGGCGCGGATTGATCTTGTGAAGGACGTCCGGACCCAGGCCCCACTTTTCCATCGTTCCCGGTTTGAAGTTCTCGATCAGGATGTCGGCATGCGCGGCAAGCCTGCGAACGATCTCCTGTCCTTCAGGCACACGCAGGTTCGCGCTGACGGATTTCTTGTTGCGGGCCACCACTTCCCACCACAGCTTGGCATCGCCGTGACCCCAGTGACGCATCGGATCGCCGCCGCCTTTGCCATTGAGGTGAGGCGGCTCGATCTTGATGACGTCTGCGCCCATGTCGCCCAGCAGCTGCCCGCAGAACGGGCCGGCGATAAGCTGACCAAGCTCGACGACGCGGACATCCTTCAGGGCGCCATTGTTCGTCATGTCCATGCTGTTCACGCCTCCTGCTTTTGTGTGGGCGGAAAAATGCCGGCGCGGCTAACCAGCGCCGGAAGGGGTTTGTTCATGGTCGCCTCGAGCCATTGCGCCTGTTCGATCGTGCGCGACAGGTCGTATCCCGTTGCAATCCCCGACCGCGCCAGCATGTAAAGAAGATCTTCGGTGGCGATGTTGCCCGTCGCATTCGGAGCGAAGGGACAGCCCCCGATGCCGCCGAGAGCGGCATCCAGTGTCCGCGCCCCGGCCTCGACAGCGGCCCAGGCGTTGGCGATCCCCGTGTTGCGGGTGTTGTGAAGGTGTACGCGGACGGGAATCGCACCGATGACGGCACGCACCCTGCGAACAAGGCGTGATACCTGCGCGGGCACGGCCACTCCGATGGTATCGGCTAACGCGATCTCGCGCGGCGAAGCCTCGCAAAGGCGAGCCGCCATGGCCACCACTCGCTCCTCCGGAACCTCCCCTTCGAAGGGGCACCCGAACGCGGCTGCGATCGTAACCTGCGCGCTCCTTCCAGCACCGATCGCGGCACGAACGATCTGACCTGCGACGGTGACCGAGCCCTCGCATGTCTGGCCCTGGTTGCGCATCGCGAAGCTGTCGGTCGCAACGCAGACGGCGCCAGCTTCATCGATGCCCGCTGCCAGCGCCCGTTCCAGACCGCGCATGTTCATGACCAGCCCGATGTAGGTCACATCCGCACGCCGGGGGAGCAGGCCCAGGAGTTCGTCCGTACCGGCCATCTGCGGCACCTTGCGAGGATTGACAAAGCTGCCGACTTCGAGGCGCCGCGCACCGCAATCGATCAATCGCGTCACAAGTTCAGCCTTCTGCTCCAGGGACAGCAGAATCTTTTCGTTCTGGAGTCCGTCCCGCGGGGCGACCTCGACAATTTCAATCGCGGTGTCCGGCATCACTTTTCTCCGGGAAGACGTGACCTGATGCTATTGCGCGCCGAGGATCGGGACACGGCTTGCCGCCAGCTCCGCCTCAGCGACCTGACCTCTGCATTTAGTATACAGAAGATCGTGGGTCAATCAGTATTGCAAGGCATACCAAACGTCGCCCAACCATTTTGCGTACAAAGATACTGCTAATGGAGGGCGCGGCCACCCTCTGCCGACCTATCAGGCGCGGCATAACAGCCAGGGAGGCTACCCCTGAACACAGAGTATCAATATGCGGTAGAACTGCGATCAGAGCGCGGCACTAAGGCCGCATGTGGGCCCAGCTTTCAGCGAAGGCGCGGGCGTTGCGGCCGATCTCGTCCGCAGTCGCTCCCGCCTTGTAAAGTGCCGAACCCAGCCCGAAGCCGTCCGCCCCGGCATCCAGCCATGGCTGCATATTGGCGGGGGTGATCCCCCCGACGACAAGCAGAGGCACATCCTTCGGCAACACGGCCCGCTGCGCCTTCACAACAGCCGGAGTGGCGGCTTCGGCCGGGAACAGCTTGAGGCCGTTGGCCCCGGCCGCAAGTGCCGCGAAGCCTTCGCTCGGTGTAAAGAACCCTGGCAGGGACACGAGTCCACGGCTGACGCTTTCCCGGATGACCGTGCCGTCGGTATTGGGCGAGACGATCATGCGTCCACCTGCGTCATGAACGCGCCTAAGATCATCGACCGTCAGGACCGTTCCGGCACCGACAAGTGCGTGATCGCCAACCCGCCGCGCCAGCCTTTCGATGCTGTGCAGAGGCTCCGGTGAGTTGAGCGGCACTTCGATGAGCCGGAAACCGGCTTCCACCAAGGCATCGGCGGCGGCTTCGATCTCATCCGGACGGATGCCGCGGAGGATGGCGACCAGCGGGAGTTGCGCGAGTGCGGCGGAAAGGTCGATCATGATAGTGCATCCCAGATGCGGGTGATACCGGCGATGAAAGCGGTTTCGCTGTCGACAGGGATGCAGGTGGCATCCGCCATGGCGATTGCGATTGCGTAGAGCCGCGCCAGGCGACCTTCTGCAAGCAAGTACACCGTCTGCCCCGATTTCAGGCGTGCCCGGCAATCCGTTCCGATCAGGAGACCGCTGACGTAGGCCGCTGCCGTGCCCGCCGCCCTCCTACCAAGAACAGAGCCAGCGCGGACGGCGAAAAGGGAGGACAGCAAGTCTGCGCGCGTACTGTCTTCCACGCCGCGGCGAAACTCAGCGTCAGCCTTTCCCTCTCCCTGCATTTCGCTGCCGATGAGAGAATGGTCCTTCAGCAGGGCGAACATTTCGCCCGTCATGGCGGTGGTGAAATCCGCCAGCTTGCCGTCATGCATGATGGCCCACTTGGCATGGGTGCCGGGCTGGCAAAGCAGCGCATCCGGCGGCGCCAGACCCTCCGCGACTGCGCCAAGGAACTGAACCTCTTCTCCCCGCATGACGTCCGGACGATCCGCAAGGTCACGGCAGACCCCCGGCACGATGAACACATTTTCACACGGCGAGACGAGCCCTGCCGCCAGATCCGCCGCTGATGCCGGGGCGGGAACGTAGCGGGCATCCACCCAGCCCCGGTTCGACCCGACCATCCCCGCCAGCAGCATCGGCAACGGCCCCAGCTCTGCCCGGAGCGCTTCAATTTTCGCGGGAAACGCGTCGCCGGAGACGGACAGAACGCCGAGACTGTCGCGGACGGCGGCCGTCGCCCGCCCATGCTCCACCCGATAGGCACGCCGATTGGTGGTGCCCCAGTCGACCGCTATGAACGCGGCTCCGCTCATGATGGCAGCTCCGGCCGATCGCAGGCGCCGGACCCGACGGCCATAAGTTCGCCGGCGAGAGTCCCGGACGCGCGAGACCGGACAGCGCCCGTGACCCCGGCCACGGCCGAGACTGTGGCAGGGCTGACACTTCGCGCAAAGGCGCTGTCGATCGTCGCGCGTTCCATCGTATTTCTCAAGTCTCATGCCGGGCCGCACCGGCACCCTTCGGTCCGCTTCGTAGGATCATGCCCGCGAAGGCGCAAGCGCCAGGCGGCCGACCCGGCGATGCAGGCAGGCTCTCACCGGGCCCCGACATGTCCGCCAGTCGACCACTGTCCGCCGACAGCTCGCGAGAACCTCGCGAGCCGTGGATGATTTCGCGTCACAAGCAGGGGAAACTCATGAATGAACACCCTTCCTCGGCGCTCATACGCGCGACGATCTTCGTACGTGATCTGGAAAAGGCTACGCAGTTCTATAGCGCCATAGGCCTGACAGAGACGTACTTCGAGGGGCAACTGGATCACCCCTCGGCCACGTCTATCCTGGGCTTCAACGACCCGCGCCCGTTCGAGATACGGATACTGAAGCGACCGGGTCCGAACTACGGAATGGTAGGCCTGTTCAAGCTTGCCAAAGGAACGACGAGCGAAGTGATCCCCGATGCCAGCGGGCCGGCGCGGATCGGTGAGGTGGCGCTCGTCTTCTACGTGCGCGACATGGGCCGAACGATGGACACATTGCGCAGGCT
The DNA here is from genome assembly GCF_900182875.1 of Novosphingobium panipatense. NCBI lineage: Bacteria > Pseudomonadati > Pseudomonadota > Alphaproteobacteria > Sphingomonadales > Sphingomonadaceae > Novosphingobium > Novosphingobium panipatense. The sequence goes on along the minus strand of NZ_FXUI01000006.1, from coordinate 23,279 downwards.
CGGTGCCACCTGGATGCCCGATCCGCAGGTCTTCGCGATGGAGCACCGTGCACAACTGGAAGTGTGCATCCGCGACTGTGACGGTGTGCTCATCAATCTTGTCGAGACGGATCCCGCGCAACAGGAACGGGACCGGCCGGAACTGGACTACGCCTGAAGCCTGCCGGACTCCGCCCCGGCGCGTGTGCGTTGAAGCCCGCTTGCAGTTGCTTGTCGGCCAATGGCCCAGCGACACCTAGGCGGCAAGAGCATCCTCTGCCGATATCGAAGCGCTACCGCCCTCGCGTGCCGCGAACCAGGAAATCGTGTCACGGACCGTATGGCTCAATGGGCGCGGGTGCCAGTTCAGTTCCCGCCGGGCCTTTCCGCTATCCAGTTCCTTGAATACATCGGACAGATACATCGCATCGGTGCTGACGATGTAATCCTTGCGGCGCAGAAGCTTCAGGATGCCCTCGATTACAAGGGCCAGGCCATAGCCGACCTTGTACGGCACTATGCGAGGGGGCTTGTTGCCTAGATACCCGGCCGCCATGGCGTAGAAGGCACGGTTGCGAACATATTCGTTCGCTATGATATACCGTTCGCCCGCCCGCCCGAACTTCTCTGCAAGGAGCGCAGCCTTCGCAGCATCGCGGATGTCCACCGTAGGCTGCCCGACATCGAAGCCGATCGGCGTCTTTCCACTGGCCACCTGCCAAAGCGCATGGTTGTGCGGCGTTGGTTGATAGTCGTCCGGGCCGTAGGTGTTCGCAATGCAGAGCGCGACACCGGGTAAGCCCCTGTCCCTGCAGAACTCCAGAAACCGGTTCTCCGCATCGAGTCGAGCGCGGATGTATGTCGGGGCGCGCTCCATCCAGTTGAACGGTATGTCTTCCGTCACGGGACCATTCGCGTTTATGCCCAACGTTCCCATTGTGCTCGTGAAGATGAAGCGCCGGACGTCGGCCTTCAGCGCGACCTCCATGGCATTGACCAGACCATCGACGTTGTTGCGGTAGATCGGTGCGGGATCGGTGAGCCAGAACCGGGGATCGACAACGCTGTAGAAAACGGTTCCGCAACCCTCCATGGCCCTTTCAAGGGAAGCGGGGTCAAGCACGTCTCCGAAGACGATCTCTACGGGTAGCCCTTTCAGCGCGTCGCGCTTGCTGCTCTGGCGCAACATGACGCGGACCTTGCGCCCTTCGGCAACGAGCTGGCGAACGATATGGCTACCCACGAACCCGCTACCGCCGGTAACGAGAGTGGTGAGGTCTTCACTATAGCTCATATTCGTCCTCGATCCGCCGCGTGCGGTATGGCCTGCTGCGTGAGACGGTAGGGCGAATGCACGTCGGCTCCAACAGGACCCGGCTTCATTTCGCCCCTGCGTTCATTGGTTCGGGACGATTGACCTCTGGTCCGGGGCCGTGATCAGGCCACGTTGCCCATCAGTGCGATGGCCTGGTCTTTGGTGATTACTTCGGCGTATTTCTTGGAGAGGTCGAAGAGGTTTGCCTGGTGTGGGCGTTCGTCGCGCTCGCCGCAGGCGTCTGCGACCACGAGGGGGACGAAGCCGTTCTGCAGGGCGTCGAGGGCGGAGGCTCTGACGCAGCCCGAGGTGGAAAAGCCGGTGATGAAGAGGGTGTCGACGCCCATGCTGGTCAGCGTCGCGGCCAGCGAAGTGCCGAAGAACGCGGAGGCGTACTGCCCGGCGCGGTGCCGACCGAGATGCTCATGGGCAACATGACGGGAGAAGATACCGAGCGGGCGTTCCTCGCACGGATGGAAGCCTACAGCCCGCTCGGTCGCCTCGCCAGTCCCGAGGACATCGCGCGCGCCGTGCTGTTTCTTGCCGATCCTGCCAACGCAGCGATCAGCGGAATCTATGTTCCTGTTGACGGCGGCAACATGCCGGGCGCTTGAGCGCAGGTTTCCAGTGCCTGACGCGGCTGATTTCCGGCGGGAGAGCCGCCCGTCATGTGCAGGATAGCTCCGGCCTCGCGTACCTGCCGCTTCACAGCAGCAATGGCTGGCCCTGTTCCATCGAGAGCAGCCATATCTTCGCTTCAATGCCGCCGGCAAAGCCTGTCAGGTTGCCGCTCTTCCCGATCACGCGGTGACAAGGTGCGATGATGGAGATCGGGTTCCTGCCGTTGGCAGCGCCGACGGCCCGACTGGCGCCCGGACGGCCGAGCGCCTGAGCGATCGCGCCATAGCTTCGCGTCTCCCCGAAGGGGATGCCCAGGAGCGCATGCCAGACGCTGCGCTGGAAGTCGGTGCCTTGGAAATCCAGCAGAAGATCGAACGTGCGGCGCTCGCCTGCGAAATACTCGCGCAACTGAGCCTCCGCCGCGGTCAAGACCGGATGATCTTCGTCTTTTATCACGCACGGCAACGGCACCCGGCCGGACCTGTCGTGTTCCCAGAGCACAGCCTGAAGCCCGGCGTCACTTGCAAGGAGCGTGAGTGCGCCGACAGGCGATGATATTGTCCGACGGGACGAGACCCTTTCCATTGCCCGCCTCTCGCTCGTGAGAGTGGTTCCTGTCAATCATCGGCCGAAGCGGTCGAGGGGTGCGGCTCCTCTGCGGCTCTGTACGAATGTCGGCCTACCCCGACATGAGCTGCGCGGCCTGATGAATAGCCTTTCAATTGGTCAACCACTCATCCGCGCCGGCGCTCTACCCTAAAGAATGCGACCAGCCGGAAAGCATCCCTAAGGTATAATGGCGAGGATGCTCAACCTCGCCTAAGTTCCTGCGCGAGTTTGCAGATATACCAGGAACGATCGTCTTGAGGAATCTTGGGAAGAGCATCACGAACAGGTTGCTGCCTCGGGGCCTCGATACGCGCCTGCGCAGTGAACTGCAGTACCGCCGTCTGGTCCAGGCGTTCCCGACCGCCGCGCGGCGCCACCATGGCCTTGCCGGCGAACTGGTCGTCTCGCTCACCTCCTACCCGGTGCGGTACGCCACGCTCCACCTTACCCTCAAAAGCCTCCTGCGCCAGCAGACCGTGCCTGACAGGATCGTGTTGTGGATCGCGGACGGCGATGTTGCGGCTTTGCCCCGGGCGACGCGCGCGCTGTTTGCCCAGGGCATCGAACTCAGGATCGTGCGCGATGTCCGCAGCTACAAGAAGCTGGTCTTCGCCTTGTCCGCCTTTCCGCGCGCCTTCATCGCCACCGCTGACGATGATGTCTTCTATCCGCCCGAGTGGCTGACCGCACTGGTGGAAGGGCAGTATGGCAGCGAACCGGTAATCAGTTGCCATCGTGCCCACCGCCTCAGAGAGCAGGGACCCGGCGCACTTGTGCCCTACCACGAATGGGAATGGGACGTTCAGGATGCCGAAGCGCGCGACGCCAGCGTCGATCTGATGCCCACCGGCATCGGCGGCGTCCTCTACTCGCCACAAGCCCTGCACCCGGACGCCGCAAATCAGGAACTGTTCGCCCGTTACGCCCCTTCGGCGGATGACCTGTGGTTTTACTGGTGTGCCCGGCGGGCCGGAACCCGCCATCGAAAGGTTGGTGGCCTTTTCGACCAGACCGCATGGCCCTCCTCCCAGAGCGAGCGCCTCTACGATCAAAACCGCACCGACAACGACCTTCAGATCGCCGCCCTCGTGCAGGATTTCGGCAATCCGCTGCGCATGCCGATGGCAGCCCCGCGCGAGGCGCTATCGGTGCTCTGACTTTGCCCGCAAGAGGCGGTGAGATAGCTATTTATGGTCATTGCTTGCCATCAGGCGGTCCGCTTTACCGTGAGTTTGTTCAGGAATGGGATCTTCGTGTGACGTCTGTTTGTGTCGTCATTCCATTGCACAACAAGGGCCGGCATATCGCCCGCGCCCTTGACTCCGTGCAGCGCCAGACGGTCACTCCGGCCGAGGTCATCGTTGTCGACGATGCGTCCACGGACGATGGTCCCCAGATCGCACGCAGCTATCCCGGAGTACAGGTTCTGGAGCGGCAGGCGCCTGGGCCGGGAGGATACGCGGCGCGCAATCTGGCGATCCGCTCTGCGAAATCCGATTACATCGCCTTCCTTGATGCCGATGACGCGTGGGAGGACGGTCACCTTGCCGCCCTGACCGGCATGATTTCGAGCGCACCCGCCGATACCGTGCTGTTCGGAACGGGGTACGACGAGATCCATCCCGGAGACCTCGTGAGCGCCGATGTGTACCGGCGATCAGGCGGCGGAGATCGCCTGCTCCCCTTCGCGGGCTTCGTCCGCGTCTGGTTGGATTGCGGCGAATGCCCGGTCTGGACATCCGCCATCGCTGCAAAACGATCGGCCCTGATCGAGGCGGGCCTCTTTCCAGCGGAACGGTGCCGGCGGGGTGGCGACAAGGATCTCTGGCTGAGACTGGCGCGGCTGGGCACGACGCGGGTGACGCCGGCGCGCTCCGCGATCTACTTCAAGAACTCCCAGAACATGGTGACCTCACTGTCTCACGACAACGTCTGCCACTGCATGGTGCACACCATCCTTGCGATGGTGGACAGCGAACCTCGATCGACGCGAACACTGCTCATGCGCCTCGCCAATCGGGAAACCTTCCAATACGCCCTCCGGACGGCCAAGACGCAGCGGGTGCGACATGCCAGCTGGAAGCACTTCCGGCCGTGGTACAATCCTTTGCAGTTCGCGCTCCTGCTCGGCCTCTCCTCCCCCTTCAGGTACCCGATGGCGCAGGCCGGGGTCCGCCTGAAGAAGCTTCTGGCCTGACCGCATGACACCTGACCGGAGACCAAGGATTCATCTGGTGAATCCAATGCTGAACCCGTCCGGCGGCAGCGAATGGCGAACCGTCAGCCTCTATCGACAGCTTCAGTCCGCCGCCGAAGTGCGGATCTGGCACTTTCGGGGCGCACCTTCAGAGGCCTTCTCCGGGTTCGACCTTACTCGGATCGATACCCTGCGGTTGGCCTTCCCGCGCGGAGGCACCCTGGTATTCGTGGGAGTGTACTTCAACATCAGCCACTGGATCAGGCTGGCTCGACCGGCGCGGGTGATCCTGACCTACAACACGCCCGATGCGGAGCGGCTGACCGCGCGGGTCGATCTCATTCGCCGTACCTGCGGCCTCGAGCCGGAAATAGTGTTCTGCTCGAAGGAACTGGCAAGCCAGGTGCCGTTTCGCGGAACTGTGGAGCCGTCTCTGGTTGACCTCGACGCCTTCACGCCGGCCGATCGCTCGGGAAGGACCACCTTTCGTGTCGGCCGCCTCAGCCGCGATGCTCCGGAGAAGCATCATCCCGAAGACATGCGGCTTTATGAGAGGCTGGCGGAACAAGGCTGCGAAGTGGACGTGCTGGGCGCCACAAGCGAAATGCAGGCGAATGCCCCCGGACCGGGCCTGATCCATATGCGGCCTCTCGGCAGTTGCGCCGCACCGGCGTTTCTGCACGACCTAGACTGCTTTTTTTACCGCACATCTCCGCAGTGGGCTGAACCCTGGGGCCGGGTCATCATCGAAGCAATGGCAAGCGGCCTCCCGGTCGTGACCGATCGCACGTCCGGCGCGTCATCGGTGATCGAGCACGGTCGAAACGGGCTGCTCTTCGACACAACGGAGGAGGCATTCGATCTCATCATGAAACTGGCCCGCGATCCAGCGCTGCGCCGATCGCTTGGGCAGGCGGGGCGGGTCACGGCCGAGGATCTGTTGAGCGCCGATGTCCGCGCCCGCCTAGAGGCCTTCTACCTAGATCCGGCCGCACCGTCCCGATCGCAACCTTGAGGAGCCCGATGTGCAATATCGCTCGTTCGCGGACCTGGCAGAAACCGTGTTCTTCCACGCCGGCGCCATTCCTGATGACGTCGACCTCGTCGTAGGCGTGCCTCGTAGCGGGCTTCTTCCCGCCAATCTGCTGGCGCTGCAGTTGCACAAGCCCCTGCTCGATCTGGAAAGCTACCTGCAAGGGCGAACGCCGACCGTCGGCCGCACGGCACGCCAGACCATACAGACGGCACGGCCCCGCCGCGTGCTGATCGTGGACGACAGCATCGCGTCCGGGGAGTCGATGCGAGCTGTCCGCGACCGCGTCCGAGCGGCTGCTCCCGATGTTCCCGCAGTCTATCTCGCCGTCTACGGGACACGGGCTGCTCACGCCGAAGTCGACCTCGTCTTCGAAGCCGTGGCATCACCCCGCATCTTCGAATGGAACCTGATGCGTCACAAACGCCTTGCGGATTCCTGCTTCGATATCGACGGCGTCCTTTGCCACGATCCCGCCCATGACCAGAACGACGACGGCGAGCGCTACCGCAGCTTCCTGCTGACCGCCAAGCCGCTGCTGCGGGCTAATGTGCCGATCAAGCATCTCGTGACGAGCCGACTCGAGAAGTACCGCCCCGAGACGGAACGCTGGCTGATGGCACACGGCATCCGGTACGAGCATCTCTGGATGCTGGATCTGCCTTCCGCAGAGGAACGCCGGCGACAACGCGCCCATGCTCGCTTCAAAGCCTCGGTCTACATCAGGACAGGCGCGTGCCTATTCGTCGAGAGCGAGGACAGGCAGGCACAGGAAATCGCCGAGTTGAGCAGGCGGCCTGTCCTCAGCATCGAGGGGCAGCGCATGGTCTGGCCGGATCAGGCCTCCGCCGCCCGGCGCAGCTACGTCAGGCGCCACGAGACGAACGGCGCTACCGCCAAACGCCTGGTCCGCAATGTCGTCTCGGGCGTCTTCGGCGAACAGACGATCGCGAGAATCAAACGCACGTTGAACCGCCCCGTGTGAGGGAGGCCTGTTTTCTGGAGATCCCATGCCCCACGTGTCCGTCATCATGCCCTGCTTCAATGCCGCGCCGTTTATGGACCGCGCGATCGGCAGCCTGCGCCAACAGAGTCTGCAGGACTGGGAGTTGCTCGCGGTCGATGACTGTTCCACGGATGATACCCTGGCCCGCCTGCAGGAATGGTCTCGCCGGGATCCACGCATACGGGTTCTGCAAACAAACGAGAACGGCGGCCCCAGCGTTGCACGCAATCTGGGGTGCCTGAAAAGCCGTGGTGACTGGCTGGCGATCCTCGATGCGGACGATGCGTTCAAGCCCGAACGCCTGGCCGTGCTCTCGAGCCTCGGAGACGAGCACGAGGCCGACCTCGTTTTCGATGGTCTGATCTACTACGACGATCAGGGCGGCCGCGAAACAGGATGCTCCTTCGATGAAACGGGGCTTTCTGCCGTAACCATCAGTGATCTTCTTCACGCCGAAAGACCTGGTTCCCCTCTGAAGTTCGGATTTCTCAAGCCGATGATGCGGCGCAGCTTTCTTGCAGCCAAGGGTTTGCGGTATTCCGAGAACCTGCGGTTTGCAGAAGATTTCGATCTCTACGCCCGCTGTCTTCTTGCGGGTGGGCGCGCAATTCTGAACCGGAGGCCCTACTACATCTACACCACGCAGGTTGGCCAGGTGAGCGGCTTGCGCTCGCAGGGCACCCGGACCCGCTTCACGCCCCAAACCCGCGTCGACATCATGGATGGTCTGATCTCGGACTTTGGACCACAGGCCAGCGGGACCACCATGGTTGCCTTGCGTCAGGCGCGGGCGTGGCAGCTTCTCTATGCCGAAGCGCACCGGCTGGGAGAGCTACGGCGCAAGGGGCAATGGCGCCAGTTCGCTTCCCTCTCTGCCCGCCACCCCCAGGCACTGTGGCGCTTCGTATCCCGTTCACGGTGGTTCCGCGTAAAGGGCGGCGGCAACAACTCCGCCGCTGGAATTTAAGGGAAGATGCGCCTTTTCTGATCGCGCAAGGCAGCAGGTCAGACTCCCGCGACGGTCCGCGCAGCCCCCTGGCTCATTCACGGCTTCCTGTACGTTCGCGTCTATCGCTCCTGCGGTGGGCGCGGCGTAGGAGCGGCATGACAGCCATCCGATGGGAACAGCTCACCATCAACATGTCAGATGGTGAAGGCGCCTCTGTGCCCGCTCCCTTCAGCGGCGTTCATGACCGGATGAATTACGCTTGCCGACTGACGCTTTCGCTATTAAGAGGCAGTCGCAACAACAGCCGACATCGTACGGCCGGGGGGAAATATGGCGCAGCACATGACAGAGCTGGCAAGCTCCGCAGGCTTTCTGCGGAACGTCTTTTCGGGCGAGGCTCCGACAACTCCGGACGACTTCAAGCCGCGCCTGCTCACCACCTAGCAAGCATCCATGCGCGTGCATCCCAAGCCTGATTGACAAAACGCGCTTTCCAGCACGCTGCCCAGACAGCTCGCGCAGCGGTCATCAGTACCCGCGTCGAATTCTTCATTCACTTAGCAAGCCAAGCAAAAACAAGGGGGATTCTTGTGCCAAGTAGCCGCAGCCGCCATTCACGTCCCGCAGTCCGTCCAGCTTACCTGGCTCTTGCCTGCGTCGGCTTCGCAGCCTCACCTGTCGCTGCTCAGGACAAGGCCGAGGACCAGACGCCGTCGCTTGGTGGGGTCACAGTATCCGACACCGTGATCGAAGAGCAGCCCTACAAGGTGGATCGAGCCGATTCACCGAAGTATACCGCTCCCCTCCTCGACACTCCGAAGTCAATCGTGGTCCTGCCCTCCGAAGTTATCCGTGAAAGCGGCTCGACCAGCTTCGTGGAAGCGCTTCGCATGGTCCCGGGCATCACCTTCGGCGCCGGCGAAGGGGGCAACCCGCAGGGCGACCGCCCCTTCATCCGCGGCTTCGACGCACAAGGCAGCACCTTCATCGACGGGGTCCGCAGTGTCGGCGGACAGTCGCGAGAGATTTTCGCGATTGAACAGATTGAGGTCGTGAAAGGCAGCGATTCCACCATGGGCGGACGCGGCAGCGCAGGCGGCAGCATAAACCTCGTCAGCAAGATGCCGCACCTCGGCACCGATGCGCGCGCTGACCTGAGCTACGGCACCGATGATTACAAGCGTGCCACTATCGACGCGAACTACCAGGTGAGTGAGGTTGCCGCGATCCGCCTCAACGCAATGTGGCATGATGCGGACGTGGCCGAGCGCGACGTCGTCACTTACAACCGGTGGGGTATCTCCCCGTCCGTCGCTCTTGGCCTTGGGACGTCTACGCGCGCCTATGTCAACTTCTATCACCTTGAAAGCGACGACATTCCGGATCCTGGCATTCCGTTTGAGCGCGCTGCGGGCCAGGTGACATCGACCGACCTGCTGGACATCCATCCTGCCGACGTTCCGCGCGACACCTTCTACGGCCTTGCCGACCGCGACTTCCGCAAAACAAACGTGGACGAACTCCTGCTGCGCGCAGAGCATGATCTTGCTGACACGGTGAAGCTTCGTGGGACAGCAAAGTACGCCAACGTCAAGCAATCCTACATCATCACGCAGCCTGACGACAGCCAGGGTAACGTTCAGAACGGACGTGTCTGGCGGCGCGTGAATACGCGCTGGAGCAACGTCGACTCCATGGTCGGGCAGATCGACCTGTCCGGAACCTTCGCCACCGGCAGCCTTGAACACGCCTTCTCCGTTGGCGCAGAAGCGAGCTGGGAGCAGTCAAAGCGTGGCTCCTACAACGTCAACACCAACGTGACCACCAGCAACGCCCTGCGCTGCGGTGCCGCGAACCAGGCCGCGTACAACTGCACCACGCTCATCAACCCAAATCCGTACGATCCGTGGCAGAATGTCCAGGTGAACGGCAGCATCGTTCCTGTTGCGCGCAACCCGATCAATGCGAAGACCGAGGCGACCACCTACTCCCTCTACGCCCTTGACACGATCACGCTGACCGATTCCCTGCTGCTCAATCTCGGCATCCGGCAGGACTGGTACGAAACCTCCGCAACGACGATCCCGACAACCGCGACCAGCCCGGTGCTGACGCGCAAGGATGACTTCCTCAATTACCAGGCTGGGCTGATCTTCAAGCCCGCCGCGAATGGAAGCATCTACGTCTCCTACGCCAAGTCGACGACGCCTCCGGGCAGCATGGTCGGCGAAGGCAGTGAAGGCAACGCTATCGGACTTGCCACGCTTGACGATCTCAAGGCGGAGAACACCAAATCCTACGAGATCGGAACGAAGTGGGAGTTCCTTGATGCCGCGCTTGGTCTGACCTTTGCGGCCTTCCGCACCGAAACGAAGAACGCGCGCACCAACGGGCCTGACAACATCCCGCTCTATGTCGGTGAGCGGCGGATACAGGGCTTCGAAGCCGGCTTCAATGGCAGGCCGCTTCCGTTCTGGAGCATCTTCGGCGGCTACACCTACATGGATTCCGAAGTCCGCAGCATCGGTACGGTCACTCCGACCACGGCTTTCGGCATCGGCAAGCCGTTCCCCAACACGCCCAAGCACAGCTTCACGGCATGGACGACCTTCGACATCGCCGAGCGATTCCAGATCGGCGGCGGCGCGATCTACAACTCGAAGCAGTACGGCAGCTTCGGCAACGTTAACATCGGTGGCAGCAACTACACGATCGAACGGTCGATTCCGGGCTACTGGCGCTTCGACGCAACCGCGTCCGCAAGGCTGACGGAGAATATCGACGTGCGCGTCAACGTCCAAAACCTGACGAACAAGCGCTATTACGATCGCACCTACACCACTCACTTCGCAACCATAGCGCCCGGCCGCTCGGCGTTCGCAACGGTTTCGCTGAAGTACTGACAGCACCGATGCCGGCTTCCGGCACCGGGACCTGGCGCGGCGCAAGGCGTTGCGCCAGGTTCGCAGCTTTGCATAGCAGCGATGGTCACGCATAAGCCCGTGTATGACATCGCCCGACACGCCGCCCCGCCCCGCACAGTCCCGCCGGAACAAGTCGTTTGAAGCCACACATCAAGCGCTGATCGAAGCCTCGGTACGGCTTATTTCCGAGAAGGGGGTTGAGACGCTCACCGTTGCCGGACTGGCGCGGGCCGTCGGCATGAACCGGGCGACGGTGTACTACCACTTCGCCACCCGCGAAGCCTTGCTGGAGGCCGTGAGCGCATGGTCGTCCCAGCAACTGACTCGTGGCTTCAAAGGCGAGGGCAACCAGCAGGACCGCATCGACTTCGTCGCGCGGTTCGTCCTGGAGAATCCCGATCTCATCAAGCTGTGGATCGAACAGTTCATAGCGCCGGGCAATATTCGGGACCGGTACCCGAAGTGGGACGACTTCATCGCGGCAAACAAGGACATGCTGCGGGACACCGCCGGTCTCGACGTGGAGGTCTATTGCACCTTCCTCCTCGCCGGGGCGATAATTGGCCCCCACGTGTTCCGGAACAGCGTGCGCCCGGACCTTCCGGAAGACGAGATTGTGGTCCGTTTCCGCGCTGAACAGCAACGTATGCTGAAAAGGGACGGCCTGTTCTCGAGCTCCTGACTTCCAACACCACTGTTGGAAGTTTGTCGATGGCGGCTACACTGCCGGCGACACAAGACAGGATTCGCTCCGTGAACGACGTCGCTTCCACTTTCAAACGCATCCCTGCAGAGGATCTTGCCTGGCTCGGCACGAACCCTGTTCCCACAAAACCCTACTATGATCCCGCATACTTCGAACTCGAACGCCAGTCGGTGTTCCTGAAAAGCTGGATCCATGTCGCTCACCTGTGTGAAGTGCCGGAGCCCGGCAGCTTCATCCGGTGCGACCTCGAGTTTGCGCGCGCATCCCTGCTCATTGTCCGCGGACGGGATGATCGGGTTCGTGCGTTTCACAACGTCTGCCCTCATAGAGGCACGCAATTGGTCGACGAGGCGGCGGGCCGACAGTCGAAGTTCAGCTGTCCGTATCACATGTGGACCTTTGGAACCGACGGAGCTCTGCTTTCCGCCCCCGACTTCGACGCCTTCCACGTCGATAAGGCGGACTGCTCGCTCGTAAGCGTTCGACTGGAAGAGTGCGGCGGCCTCCTCTTCGTCAACTTCGACCAGGACTCACCGCCGCTGCGGGACTGGCTTGGCGCCTATGCGGAACGGCTGGAGCAGATGCCCGTCGCCCGGGCAACGACCTTCGCGCAGTACTCCTATGACATCGCCGCCAACTGGAAGCTGACCTACGACAACTTCCAGGAAAACTATCACCTTCGTTTCATTCACCCCCGTTCGGGCGGGGCGGGCATCGGTGGCGACAACCAGTTCGGCTATCCGGCCACCATGGGCTTTGAAGGGCCGCACCGGACTCAGCGGATATGGTCCAATCCCGCGCCCGACCTTAAGCCATTCCAGCGCGCGGCAGCCATGCGCGGCATACCGCCGTTGGCGGAGCAAGGGCTGCTCGACCTTCCCTACGGGCGTGATTACCTGGCCTTCTTCCCGAACCTCTTCCTCATAGGGACGCCGACACAGCCGTTCTCGCACACCGTCTACCCCATCTCCGCCGACCGTTCGCGCGGTGTGGTGCGGGTGTACTGGGTCGGGGAAGACCGCGATGCCAGCCATCGCTTCGCTCGCGAATACTCGGTGGCGCAGATCCGCGACATCCATTGCGAGGATATCGCCATGATCGAACGTGGCCAGAACGGACTGGCAAGCGGCGCGCTGAAGCACATGCACTTCCAGAGCATGGAAGCCCTTTGCCGTCACTTGTTCAACGAAGTGGATTCACGGGTGCAGGAACACGCTCGTAAAATGGGAGACGTGCTGTGAGCGGTGCGCCCCCCCTGCTTCCGGCCGGCTTCGGAGACCTTGAACCTTTCGTTTCCCGATGGGCGGTCGACGGGACCGCAAGGCGTGCCGCGTTGCGCAGCGCGTCCACGGTGGCAGAACGCGAGGCATTCTTTGCGGCTGCCGGCCCACGCCTTGACGACGCCCTTGCCAGCCTGGATGCGAAGGCGTTCGCAGCCTACTCTCCGGCAGACCAGCGCCTGATGGACCTCATGCTTTCGCTGGCACACGTAGCCCTCGCCGTCGAGATACAGGGGCCGGATGAGGTGAGAAGCGCCCCCTGGCGTGATCGCATGCGCATCGATCGCTCCACCGCGGACGAAGGGGTACGCCCATGTTCGAACTGAAGGGCAAGACCGTGCTCATCACGGGCGGGGGCGGCGGCATTGGCGGGGGGATGGCGCACGCTTTTGCGGAACGTGGCGCAAATATCGTGCTCGCCGATATAAATGTTTCCTATGCCCAGGAAGAAGCGGCGAAGCTGCCGGACGGCACGGTGGTGCAGACCGTTTCGCTGGACGTTGCCTCCTTGGACAGCTGGATGAAAGCCTCCGAACACGTTCTCGCCCGGTTCGGAACTGTCGATGTGCTATGCAACAACGCCGGCGTCTCTACCGGTTTCATGCCCCTTGTCGATGTGCCGCCTGAACTGTTCGAGCGGGTCATGGCCGTGAACGTCACAGGCGTGTTCAACGGCATAAAGACGTTTGCACCGTCCATGATCGCGCGGCGACGCGGCTATATCGTGAACACCTCTTCCATGAACGGCCTGAATCCGTTCGGGAGCTTCGCGGCCTACTCCGGAAGCAAGTTTGCCGTGCTCGGCATGTCCGATGCTCTGCGAGAGGAACTGGCTCCTTTCGGCGTAGGGGTGTCGACACTTTTCCCCGGCCTCACACGGAGCCGGATGTCTCAGAATGATGCCGGGAAGGCGGCTGAAGTGGACCCTGCGCGGCTGGCGGCCATCCAGGCGAACATGATGGATCCCGTGTGGCTAGGGCGGGCCGTTGTTCACGCGGTGGAACATGGCGAACCTTACATCGTCACGCATCCAGGCTATCGCGCCACCCTCGCGGAACGCCACGACAGGATCATGGCAGCTTTTGGCGAACCTGCTCAGCCCGGCTACAGCGTCAGCGGATCGGCGACGCTCCGGTAACAGGCGGCAGGTCTACCCGGCCTGAGGCAGCCGCGACAACCAGTCTTGCGGGGAGAGATCGTGCGTAGCGGCTGTCTCGGCGCCCATACTTGCCTCCATGATGCCCAAGGCCCAGTTCTTCCGCTCTTCCGATACCGCGGCAACCACGTCCTTGGGCACCCACAGGTCATACTCGCGCATGTGAGCGTCAGCGGCCGTGAACAGAACGCAGATATCGGCGGCTATTCCGCTGAGTATGAGCCGAGACACCCCGAGCTTCGGCAGAAGCACCGGCAGGTTCGTTGAATAGAACCCGGAAAACTGCGGTTTTATGATGAAGAAATCATCGTCCCGTGGCTGCAGCATTTCTGCAACCGGGTTCTTTCTGGCCATCGCGCGCTCGACGAGGCGGGAGCGTTCGGAGTGCCACTCCCCGAAGTTGTCGTTCACGTATATGACCGGCCAGCCAAGCCGCTCCACCTTCTCGCGCAGCGACAGTATCGCTCGAGCCGCGTCCAGCGCGGGAGGCAGAAGGTCTTCGGCACCTTCGAAATCGAAGCAATTCATCATGTCGATGATGAGGAGCGCAGCCCGGTCCGCCTTTGGAGCGGCCTCGTCGTCCGTCTCGATCAGACCCTCGCCCATCATCATGCGCCCGGGTCGAAGTCGTCGTCATCTTCCACAAGCGACTCAATGGATTCATCATCGTCTTCCGCGTCGATGTATTCCAACGGATTGAGGCCCAGATCAGCCGCGACTTCCAGCTCGGTCGCCACGACCACGACCTCTTCCCCATCTTCCAGTTCGATCACGGTCGTCTCCGGCTCTTCGCCCGCGGAAAGATGCACCACATCCTCGGGATCAATCACGACGTCTTCGCCATCCGGTGTTTCAAATGTCGCCCTGGGCATTCATCTGTTCCTCTGTTGATCTGTTCCCATGGTGGAGAGCCCCTCGAACGCACTTGCCTCGTCACTCGTTCCTGCCCGGCAAACAACATGAGCCACGATGCCGCCAGCGCAGGGCCGGGCTTCTGCTTCATCTCTGTGACTGGAACCGCATCCCCCTCCCTCTCGTTCATTGTCCAGGCAAGACAAAGGAGCGAGCCATGCCAGGCGGCGGTGAATATGAGCCCATGGACTCCCGGAAGGTCACCGGTCAGAAAGGCGATCCTGAAAAATCCTGGAGAGAGCAGGAAGATCCCCGCGACGGACGGGGGGAGTACGAGCCTCGTGACCACCGCAACGTGACCGGCCAGAAAGGGGAAGAAGACGATCGCTGGCGGAAGGCCGATCCTGACCCGCCGAAGGCCGACGAGTAAACCTTAAAGCCCCCAAGATCCGGTTGCCGGGAAGCGGCCACAACATCAACAGCGGAAAGCCCGTGAATGCCTGACAGTGAGGATGAGCGGGCTGCCAGCGCTGCCCTGGACGAGCGTGAGGTCGAAGACGTCGAAACTCGGCGAGCAGGGTCCAGCAAGGTCGTTCATGAAGTGGTTCGCCTGCAGGGCGAGGGGGAGTTGCGCCGCCCGGCGGTGGCTCTTCTCCTTTCCAGCCTTGCGGCCGGCCTTGCCATGTCCCTCTCGCTCATGTGCGAGCTGTTCCTGCGCAGCCACTTGCCCGACACCGACTGGTCCCCCCTCGTCTACTATCTCGGCTATCCGATCGGCTACATCATCGTCATCATGGGCCGGCTCCAGCTCTTCACTGAAAGCACAGTCACGGCCGTCCTGCCGGTCGCCAGTTCACCTTCCTGGGCCGGGCTGTTCCGGCTTGGCCGACTATGGTCCTGCGTGATCCTGGGCAATCTTGTCGGGGTCACCCTGGTAAGCGCACTCATGGCTTCGGAGACGATCATCACACACGAACAACGGGTGGTCGCCCTCGATGTCCTCAGCAAGCTGGAAGTACAACACTGGAGCAGAACACTCACACTGGGCATTCCCGCCGGCTTCATCATGGCCTCCATTGCCTGGCTGCTTCCCAATGCTCGGGAAAGCGAGTTCTGGGTCATTGCCCTGCTCACCTATGTCATCGCCTTGGGCGGTTTTTCCCACGTCGTCACCGGTTCGTCGCAGGCAAGTTTCCTTTGGCTGAGCGGCGTCCTCAGTTTCAAGGAAGCCTGGGCCGAGTTTACCCTCCCTGCTCTAGCCGGCAACGTCATCGGCGGAACGGGCCTGTTTGCCGTGCTCGCGCATGGACAGACGCGGAGCGACTTTGCACCGGACGAACCTGACTGAAGGGCAGATCAACAGCTGCCTGCCCGACCGTCCTGCCGGCCATAGGACGAAGGGCGGGTTCGGTTTGACGGCGAGAAGGACCGCCGCTACCTCCCCGCCGATGATCGCGCTTCTTTCACCTGCAAAAACGCTCGACTTCGAGCGTACGATACCGCCACTCGATGCCACGACGCCGCACTTCGCCGAAGAAGCGTCAAGCCTCGCCAGATCGGCATCTCACCTGAGCCAGAAGCGCTTGGCCGAGTTGATGCACATTTCTCCCAAACTTGCGAAGCTCAATGCCGATCGCTTTCGCGACTTCCCCGATCTGCCTCAACGGCAGGCCCTCTTTGCGTTCGCGGGCGACGTGTACTCGGGGTTCGATGTCGATACTCTGGAGGAGGGCGGCATTCTGTTCGCGCAGAACCATCTGCGCATGCTGTCGGGCCTCTATGGCCTGCTTCGTCCTCTCGACGCCATTCGCCCCTACCGGCTGGAAATGGGCACCCGGTGGGCACCGCGTCACAAGTCGCTGACCGACTGGTGGGGTGACCGCATCGCTGAACGGCTGCGGCTGGAGGTTGCAGCCGAAGGATCCGGAGTCATCCTCAACCTCGCAAGCCAGGAATACTTCGCTGCCGTGAAGGGCAAGCTGAATGGCATACGCGTGATCGAGGTGGAATTCCGCGAGCCGGGGCCAAACGGTCCGCGCTTCGTCAGCTTCAACGCCAAGCGTGCGCGTGGCATGATGGCCCGGTGGTTGTGCGAGCATCATATCAACGATGTAGAGGCCATGCAGGGGTTCGACAGCGATGGCTACCGCTTTGATCCGGTCGAAAGTGAACCCGACCGCTGGCGCTTTCTGCGATCGTGAGCCGGAAGAACCAGGCCGCTGTCATCGTCGGCGCCTCGGGAGGCATCGGCGCCGCCTTGGAGACAGCCTTGATCGAGGAAGGCGCTTTCGACGTGGTTCACGGATTCGCTCGTTCGCGACGGGGCGCCCAGCACCTTGACCTTCTTCAAGAGGACAGCATTGCGGCCGCCGCAGCCCATGTTGCACAGGGACCTCCCGTAACCATGGTAATGGTAGCGACCGGGCTCCTGCACTTGAGCCCCAGGGGGCCGGAGAAAGCCTTACGCGAACTGGATCGGGATTGGATGGCTGAGTGCTATGCAGTGAATGGCATCGGCCCTGCCCTCGTAGCGAAGCATTTTCTTCCGATCATGCCCCAATCGCAGCGAACGGTCTTCGCCGCCCTGTCTGCGCGAGTCGGATCGATCAGCGACAATAGCCTGGGAGGGTGGCACGCTTACCGCGCATCGAAGGCGGCTCTGAACATGCTTATGCGCAATGTCGCTATTGAGGTGAGACGGCGGAACGATCGCGCAATAGTGGTAACGCTACACCCCGGCACAGTCGACACAGCTCTCTCAAAGCCATTTCAGGGCAACGTGCCGGCAGGCCGGCTACTCGATCGCGAAAGAGCGGCGCTGCAACTGCTGGACGTCATCGATGAACTGAAAGTATCCGACAGCGGCAAGCTACTCGATTACGAGGGCAAGGAAATCCAGTTCTAGCCCCGGCGCGCAGCGATACAGAAGTGGCGCGGGCTAAGTTCGTGCTGCCTCGGATCGGAAGCAGAACCGACGTGGGATCTGGCCATACAGCCCATCCCACGTCTCGCGAAGGCGATCAGCCGTTCAGCTTGTCCTTGATTGCCTTGGCGGGCGTGAACGCCAGCTTGCGAGCAGCCTTGATCGTCATCGTCTCACCGGTTGCGGGATTGCGGCCTTCGCGTTCCGGCGTGTCCTTGACCTTGAACTTGCCAAAGCCGTTCAGCGAGATTTCCTCGCCCTTAGCGGCTGCATCACCAATGGCGGTGAACACGGCATCAACCACCTTGCGCGCGTCTGCCTTCGTCAGACCAGCGCCTGCGGCGATGGTGTCTGCCAGATCATTGTTGTTCATGTTTTCTCCTATCCACCTCAATTGATATGCAAAGCCCTACCCCGCCGCACGGTCAAGTGCAAAGGCGCAAAACCCAGCGCGACGGGATAGACGATTTCCTGATCCAGTAAATGCCCCTGAGATTACCGCCTATGCAGATTTCTGGGTCCGGGCCATGCGCCCGGATGCCGAAGAACGCCGCTTCGC
Organism: Novosphingobium panipatense; assembly: GCF_900182875.1. Classification (NCBI taxonomy): domain Bacteria; kingdom Pseudomonadati; phylum Pseudomonadota; class Alphaproteobacteria; order Sphingomonadales; family Sphingomonadaceae; genus Novosphingobium; species Novosphingobium panipatense. Next base: position 5,170 of record NZ_FXUI01000006.1, on the reverse strand, counting down.
CGCTGCCTTCCCGGTCTGCGCCCCTTCGGCATTCTCTCCTGCATCGGTCTCAGCAGCGTCGCTCTGTTCGACAGCAGCGTCTGCGGCTTGATCTTTGCCGCCCTCCCGCCCGAAGATACCCAGCTTTCCGCGCCGCGTTCGGCCGGTGGCTACCCCGCTTTCATCCTGCACAGCGGCATCTTCGGCCTGGCCGGCGTCTGCATCCACGTTCGAAATCTTCGGCTTTGCGTCGGCCTTCTTGCGGGCCTGCGCCTTGCGGGCGGGGGTCTTTGCCGCAGCCTTGGTCGTAACCTCCGCTTCCGAGCTCTCCTGATTCGGAGACACGGCCTCTTCGACCTGGCTGTCGTTCGTCACCGCGGACTTCCCCGAAGATTTCGCCTTGGCCCCACCACGCGACGGTTTCGCCGCTGCCTTCGGCTTCACGGCTGCCGTGCTGCCCGCTTGTGAAGTGTCGCCGTTCTCGCTTTTGCCGGCAGTTGCCGCGTCAGCACCAGCTGTCGCGGCTTCCGGCGCAGGCTGCTCGCTTTGCGTGTTGCGACTGCGCCGACTGCCGAGCCCGATCTTCTCGGCAATTTCACGCCGCTTTGCCGCGAAGCTGGGCGCCACCATCGGATAGGATGCAGGCAGGTTGTAGCGCGCCCTGTAACTGTCCGGCGTTAATCCATGTCCTGCAAGATGCCGCTTCAACGTCTTATAGGGGCGGCCATCGATAAGACTGATGATGTGCTCAGGAGAAGACAGACTTTTCCGAACGGATACAGCAGGAGTATACTCCTGATCTTCGGATTCATTTGCTGGTATTTCAGGCTCTGCCGTCAATGCTTCACGTGTCGACCGAATCAGGCCAGCGAGGTCTTCGGACGCTACAGTGTTGTTGGCGAGATAAGCGCTCAGAAGCTGAACTGTGAGTGCAGTGACATCACTGGATTTCTCGTTTTCGGACATTTCGGGCGCTTCTCCGGAAAGGACTTCCTACGGCAGAGCGGATCAACGATTTCGCTCTGTCTCTACTAAAGCACAGAAGTTGACGTTTATCGAGCGTCTTATAGTCATCGTCAGATTCCGTTTACGGAACAGCCCAAACCGCATCGGTCGATCGCGCTGTTTGCTACTGCGTCTGCTGCGGAGTACTTGCAGCCGCTTGCCAACGACGTCGTTCTCCACGAAGGATTGGACGCACTATCAGGCTATATCTGAGAGAAGCTCCTCGGCCTTCGACAAGCGAGTGTCTGCATCTGCAAAGTCCCCCTTGCAGAGATAACGCTCGCTGGATTTCTCCAGTCCCAGACGCTTGAGCGCCTTTGCCTGGCCCTTGCGCGGCGTCAGAGCGATCGCTGCCGGCCCGGCATCGAGGCGCAGGATCGACGCGGCCCGCGCAAGCACCTTCAGGCGAGCGATCGTCAGCAGCCTGCCGGCATCTTCGGGCATCGTGCCGAAGCGGTCCACAAGCTCACGTTCGAACGCTTCAAGGCTTGCGAGATCAGGGAGTCGGGAAAGCCGCGCGTAGAGGGTGAGCCGAAGATCATCTTCCGCCACCCACTCCGGCGGCAGTCGCCCCTCCACGCCCAGGTTGAGTTCAGGATTCCAGTCGTCCGCCTGCTCTCCTCGAGCACGGGCGATGGCCTTTTCAAGCAGGTGCCGATAGAGATCGACACCGATCAGCTTTGCATGTCCCGCCTGCTCCTCGCCCAGCAGGTCGCCGGCTCCGCGCATGTCGAGATCGCGTGCGCTTATGGCGAAGCCTGCTCCCAGTCTGTCCATCGCGGACAGGGTCTTGAGGCGCGAGAGCGTGCGTGGCGCCACTTGCGCTTCAGGGTCGGTCAGCAACAGGATGTGCCCTCTGCGGCTCCCACGACCCACCCGCCCGCGCAGTTGGTGAAGCTGGGAGAGCCCGAACATGTCAGCGCGCCAGACCAGCATCGTATTGGCGCGAGGAACATCCAGGCCGGCTTCGATGATGTTGGTCGCCAACAGCACGTCGCCCTCCCCATCGGCGAAGCGGACCATCGTCTCGTCCAGTTCGGCCGCAGGAATTTTCCCATGCGCCAGGACCGTATGCAATTCGGGAACCAGGCGACGCAGCCGATCAGCGAGCGGGTCGATGTCCTCGATACGCGGGACGACGACAAAGCTTTGCCCGCCCCGGCTTCGCTCGCGAAGCAAGGCTGCGCGCACGCGAGCTTCGTCGAACGGCTCGACCGTCGTGCGGATCGGCTGGCGGCGGTCCGGCGGCGTGGCGATGACCGTCAACTGCTGAAGCCCTACCAGAGCTGCCTGCAAGGTGCGCGGGATCGGCGTTGCGCTGAGGGTCAGAACGTGATCGGTGCCCAGCGCCGCCAGCTTCTTCTTCTCGGCCACTCCGAAGCGCTGCTCTTCGTCGATGATCACAAGGCCGAGGTCGGCATAGGCGACACCTTTGCCGCCGATGGCGCTTGTCCCGATCACGATATCGATCGACCCGTCGGCCAGACCCGCCTTCACGGCCGTGCGCTCGGCGGTGGTGGAAAGACGTGAAAGGCCCGCGACATTCACTCCCAGCCCCTTGAAACGCCGCCGGAAGGTTTCCAGGTGCTGCCGGACCAGAACCGTCGTAGGGGCTGCCAGAGCAACCTGCTTGCCGGAAAAAACAGCCATGGCCGCAGCGCGAAGGGCGACCTCGGTCTTGCCGTATCCCACATCACCCACGATCAAACGGTCCATTGGATGGCCTGACTGAAGGTCCCCCTGCACGGCCATGATCGCGCGCAACTGATCGGCCGTTTCGGCGAAGGGGAAGCGGTCCGCAAAGCGCTCGTACCGGGTCATGTCCGGCCGCATGACGGCCGCCGTTCTCGTGGCACGCTCAGCGGCGAGGCGGCTCAGATCGCGAGCGGTCTGTGCTACTGCGGTCTCGACCTCCTCGCGCCGCTCCTGCCAGCTCGAACCGTCGAGCCGGTCGAGCGTCACGGCGCTCTCTTCGCCGCCATAACGCCAGATGCGATCCGCCTGAAGGACAGGTACAAGCCGCCGCCCCCCCGCCGCGAAGCGTAGCAACAGCGCGTCTCCGCCTTCCGGGGAGGGCTCGAGGCCCTCGACCACGCAAATGCCGTGGTCGGCGTGAACGACAACGTCGCCCCGCGCCAGCTCACCTGACAGGAAGGGATTGATCTCGCTACGCTGACTACCCGCCTCCTTCCGGTGCGCACGACTTCCCAGAAGATCCGTCGCACTCACCGCGAGCAAGGTTCCGAAGCGAAAGCCACGAACGACAGGCATGGCCAAAGCCATGGCCTTCCCGCCCCCGGGCTCCAGGGCTTCGGCCCAGCTTTGCACCTCGACAATCTCGCACTTCAGAGCCTTTCCCACACGCGGAAGAAGGAATCGGATGTCGCGCTGCGTGCCCAGAAGCAGGAGGTTACCCTCGTCGAGAGCCGCTTTCGCTTCCTGTACGAACGCGCGGACAGGGTGCGCCTTCTCCGTGAACTTCGTCGGCGGAGAACCCAGCGGCCCGGAGGCTTCCAGCACAGCGTGCTGCTCAAGGCTGCGTTGATAGCGCTGCTCTTCGCACATCGACCTCGTGGCTCTGCCGGGAGAGGTGGACGCCATTTCCGCCGCAAGCTCAAGAAGCACGCGTCGACGTTTGTCCGCCCCTGCCTCGATTACGATGCGAGCGCCCGGTACATGGTCGAAAAGAGGAACCCCGTCTTCGCTGACCGGCTCGGAGGCCCGCCCGACTTCAATGCGATCGCATTCCGCAACCGTCAGTTGCGAAACCGGGTCGAAGGTCCGCAGCGAAGCGATCCGGCCGTCCGCGATCTCCATACGGCACGGGTTTTCTGCGTCGGCAGGGTAGACGTCGACGATCTGCCCGTGGACCGCGTATTCTCCAGGTTCGTCCACTCGTTCGTCCGCGATGTAGCCCACGCCCTCCAACGTCTCCGCGAGTGATTGAAGATCGACGACATCACCGCAGGAGAATACGGGCGGGGCGACATCCAGGCAATGAGGCGGCGGGTACAGGCGGGCACAGCCTTCGCCCGTGGTCACCAGGGCGAGAGCGGCCCGGTTGGGCTCTGCCTGAGCAAGTCGAAGCCGTCGCAAGGCACTGGTTCGTTGACCGGCGTTCGCAGCAGAGGCCGGCGCGTTGTCTCCCGGAAGAGCATCGCTGCCTGGGCAGAACAGGACGAGTGAACTGCCGGCTCCCGCCTGAAGCGCGTTGGCGATCTCCCGGGCACGGTGGTCGTTCTTCGCGACGACGATGATGTCGCCGGTCGCCAATTCGCTCAGGAGCACGGCCACGAGTTCCGCTGTGTTTTCCGGCGATCGATGATCAGGGGCGATGGCGCTTGAGCGCGGATTGATGTTGGAGCCCATGCGCCACGAACTCGATCTATGGTCCCTTGTTCCGGGCAGGGCTCCACATCTGCGCGAGTTTAAAGGCATGCAAGGCGGAACACCAAATCGCTGATCGAGTTCTTCCAGCCATGAAAAAGGAAGACAGTGCCCTCGGCAAGTTGCTGGACAACATCGAGAAGCTTGCGAAGGAAGACAGGAAGGTCACCATCGGCCAGATCGTCGAAGTTCTCGGCGGCCGCAGTTATGGTCCCTTTCTCCTCTTCCCCGCGCTGCTCGAAATGTCACCAATCGGAGGGATACCTGGTTTACCGACCGCCTTGGCGGCGATCATTATCGTCTTTGCCGCGCAGATCGCGATCGGCAAGGAACACATGTGGTTGCCGCAGTTCATCAAGAAGCGGCAGATCTCGTGCGACCGCATCCTGAAGGCGTTGCCTTCGCTGCGCAAGATGGCACGGTTTCTCGATCGGTGGTTCCATGGACGGCTTGAGAGCCTGACCAGGGGTATCTGGTTGCGAGTGGCGGCGCTGTGCGTCATTTGCTTGGCTCTTACCGTTCCGCCGCTTGAACTCCTGCCCTTCGCCAGCACGGCGCCCATGGCGGCGATCGCGGCATTCGGGCTTGCGCTGCTGGTTGGCGACGGTCTCCTCATGGCCCTTGCGTTCGTCGCTGCCGGCCTTGCGCTTGCGATCGGCGTGGGCGTGGTCGGGAAATAAGCTCCCCTCCTCCCGCCGACCCTTAGACCCCATGACTGCCAGAGCCTCGGAGGCTCGAATCTGAGATGCTGATGATGGATTTGTCAGCAGCGGAGACGAGTCATGACGGAGACGGTGAA